>JAJYXT010000043.1 GCA_021801645.1 bacterium | reverse complement strand
AGCCCGAGGGCGGCCCTTCCTCAGCCTGGCGCTTCGTCTCCGGGAACCAGCCCAACTGTCCGATGACCGGCCTGGGCTGGAAGTCACTTGGCGTACTAGAGCTCACCGCGCTGCCCAGCATCGGGGAGGATCGGTGGGTGCCACTGGTGCGTCAGGCCGACGTACTGCTGGCGAACGGAGGAGATGCGAGCTACCTCAGCTACTGGATGCAGCGGTCCGGGCTGGCAGACCTGCTACCCACCCTAGACTCGGTCTGGGTGGGGCTGAGCGCCGGGAGCATGGTGATGACTCCCAGCATCGGGGAGGAGTTCGTCGGCTGGCAGCCGCCCACAGGTGGCGACAGGACGCTCGGGGTCGTCGACTTCTCCATCTTTCCCCACCTGGACAACGAAATGCTCCCCGACAACTGCCTGGCCGAGGCCGAGAAGTGGGCCGCCAAGATGCCCCAGCCGTCCTACCTCATCGACGATGAGACGGCGATCAAGGTCATAGACGGCCGCGTCGAAGTCGTCTCCGAGGGGCACTGGAGACTCTTCACACCGTGACGGCGAAGTTGCAACCTGCTTCGGGCCCGACGCTGGGGGAAGTGGCTGGCTTGGGGCGGCCGAACTCATGGCGGTGGAAGGACGAGGGGACCCGGTCTTGACCTCCGCCCCACCCGTCCCGAACGGCGGTGTTGACCGGCTCTGCCGTGCCCGGGGTCCCAGCTAGTCGCCGGAGAACAACAGAACCGGCTTCACCGTGTCACCGCTCAGTGAGTCCTCGATCGCTTGGTTGACTTCTTCGAAGGGATAGTGACGCACCAGGCGCTCGAAGGGGAACATCCCGGCTCGGTGCAGTCCGAGTAGCCGCTGGAGCCCCAGCGTGCCCGAGGAGTCCCCCTGGATGATCCCTCTCACGGACCTGCCACCGACCATGAGGGTCCCGAGGGGAACTCCCGGCTCTCCCCCGCCCCCGGCGATTCCCAGCTGGCCGAGCACCGCCAGACCCTGCACGGCGGCCAGCTGCAGTTCGCCCGACCCCGTGGTGTCGAGAATCGCGTCACACCCCCCATTGCTGATCTCGCGCAGGCTTTGGGCAAGATCCGGATGGGTTCCGGTGTCGATGACATGGGTAGCACCCAGGGCGCGGGCGTGCTCTAGCCTGGTCCGCCTCTGGTCGACGGCCACGATGATGCTCGCCCCCACCGCCCGAGCGGCCATGACGGCTGCCAGCCCCACGGTGCCCGTCCCCAGGACTGCCAGGCTGCGCCCTGGGCCGACCGGGAGTACCTGGAGGACGGCACCGGCACCGGTGACCATGCCGCAGGTGGTGGCGGCGAAAAGGTGAAGGGGGATCTCGTCGCTCACCTTGAGCGCGTTGCGCTCGCTGGCGAGCGCATAGGTGGAGAAGGCAGACTGGCCGAAGAAGGAAGCCCTGACGGCCTCGCCGCCGATTCGCGCCCGGGTCGACCCATCCGGACGGACCGCTCCGAAGGTGCGCAGCGGGCCCTCCTCACAGTAGGCGGTCCGACCGGCCCGGCAGCGGGCGCAGCGGCCGCAGTAGTCCGACACCAGCAGTACCCGGTCACCCGGCGCCAGATCACGCACCGCCCTCCCCACCTCGAGGACCGTTCCCGCCCCCTCATGGCCGAGAACGATGGGGAAGACCACCGACCCATAACCGTCGCGGGCCTTGACGTCCGTGTGGCAGACGCCGCAGGCGGCGATCTTGACCAGCACCTCGTCGTCTCGAGGATCGTCGAGCTCGAGCTCCTCCACGGAGAGGTGTGCGCCCCGCTCCCAGGCCACCGCAGCCAGCGCCTTGACCAACGCGTCCTCCTTCAATAGATCCCTCTGGAGAAGATCCTAGGTAACCGGACGGAGGTGCGCGGCCTCGGCCACCACGCAGGCGACGACGAAGGGGGCACGTCAGCCGGGCTCGCGCTGAGCCCTGGGTCCGCCGTGACGCACGGCTGCGCCGATCGGGGACGCAAGCGCCATTGCGGCGCCAACGAGCAACTGACAGGCTACCGACGGCCGCGCGAATGCGGCCCAGCGCCGACCGGGGCCGCGCGGCCACCTCAGTGGCGACCGTGACCGGTGCCTCCCGGAAGCGGGACGCGGGAGCGGCGGAACTGGGGACGGTTGCACGCAGAGGGTGAGGTCGCTCGGCTGCTCAAACGAGGAGGTCAACCGGGAGGCCGACAGTGCCAGGATGTGGCCGTCCGCGTCCGACAGCCGTCAGCCGCCATGGCCGTCTTCCCCGCCCACCCCTCCGCCACCAGGAAGCTCTCATCCGACGGGGGAGCAGCTCCAGTGATGGCCGGAGGGCAACTCTCCAAGATTGGAGCTCGCTAAGGGGCGCCGAATGCGGGGAGCCCGCTCCCAATTGGAGAGTCCGCGTCAACCTTGACAGTCAGGTGGGTCCGCCACAATACTTCGACCGGTGAAGGATCTTGGAACGGTCCCCAACACCGGTGGGGATCACCATCCCGAGCTGATCGAGCGGATGCTTGGCCTTCAGCCGCGTGTCCAGCGGGCGCTGGACCCCACTCTGCCCCCGGAGCTGCTGGAACGGCTGGGGAGCGTCACCTACCACCAGCTCGAGGCCCTGGCCTGTCTCCCCGAAAGTGGCACCACCATGCGGCGGTTCGCCGAGGCCGTGGGGGTCACGGGAGCGGCAGCCACAGCGCTTGCCAACCGCATGGTCAAGCGCGGACTGGCCGTGCGCCGGCACGACGCAGAGGACCGGCGGCGGGTGTGGCTGGCGCCCACGAAGACGGCCCTAGACATGGTTCACGCACTTCGGGAATGGCAGCGCCGGTCCATGGCTGAGACACTCACGCGGTTGAGTCCGGACCAGGTGGAGACGTTCCTCGAGGTGCTGCAGGTACTCGAGGCAGAGGATGAAGCCAAGTGAGCCAGACCGACGTCAGTGACGGGGCGCAAGTCGCCACCGCCACCCCCGACATCGTGGAGCGCTGGATGCGAGCCCAGCTGATGCTGGAGCGGCAATACTTCCGCGCTGTGGGGCACTCGGCCAACCGGCGGGAACATCTCCTCAATCTCCTGGAGTTGGACATCATCACCCAGTTGCCGGACGAGGGAGCTCCGGCGAGCACCATCGCTCTGGATCACCGCGCCCCGACGACCGAGGTCCGCCTGGCCGTGAACCGCCTGACGCGCCGGGGACTGCTACGGCGCGAGGGGAAGGCGCGAGCCCGCGTGCTGGTGCGTACCGCGGCTGCTGATGAAGTGATGGAGTTGATCCGCAGTGCCCAGGTCGGCCTGATGACCAAAGTTCTCAGCCGCCTGGACCGGGAGCTCCAGGAGCGACTCCTGAACCTCATGGAAAGCGGTGCGCTGAGCCCGCGCCAACCTCGAGCGGAGGATAACCGCACCTCCTAGACGGGGGCCTCCGCCCGGCTCCGGTGGCCCGCCCTTACCGGTGCACCGAGGCAGAGCGGAGCGCACCCGCGAAGTGGAGTCGAGGCTGTCCGGCTGGAGGTGCCGGGTTCGGGAGTCGCCGATCTCCGCGTCGTCCACCTCCCGCTTCACCGTCCGCCAGTTCAATCCGAACTCCCGGCCAGAGCACGGAGGCTCCAGCCGTGGGATCGCAGGACTCGCAAACTCATGCCAACTACCTCAGACTGCACTCGGGGGCCTCCCCAGGTTTGGACTCGACACCCAAAGCCTGCCAGGGGGCCCCTGCCTTTCTCATCTCGTACAGGGCTCCGGTCCTGCCGCGGAGTGCTGCACTTTTCGTGGTCAGCTCATTGCACTAGTCGTGATCCCCGACGCACGGCGCCCTCCCTCCCAATCTGGCGCTAGGGACGTGCCTATCGGTAGCTCGGACACCACTCCGGGGCGCGGCTCCGGAGTGGTGCTCGCTGTGGCTGGGAAGGCCCCTTCCGCCGAGCTCCCGACCTGCCTCGCGCCGCGAGCCAGTGACGCGTTGTCCAGAAGTGAGCCGCTAGGGGTCGGGCCGACCCCGCCCGTTGCGCCGGCTCGGTGGACTCGTGCTCGGCAGCGGCCAGCCTCTTGCGAACCCCGCGGGTTCCCCGATGGAGGAGCAGCTTGACTGCCTCTACGCTTCGCCCCATCCGAGTCGCGATCTCCTTCAGATCCCGGTCCTCGCCATAGCGGAGCCATAGCGCCAACCGCTGGGAGTCGGGGAGCGAACGAGAGCACTCCCAGATCGATTCCAGCTCCTGCCGCTGCAGGACGACGTCCGCAGGACTGGCCCCCGTACCCGCCAGCTCCAAGATGGCCTCCAGGCTGAGAGTCTCGCGCCGCCGCCGGTAGTGGTCAGCCACCCGGTTGGATGCAATTGTGTAGAGCCAAGGGAGGGGCGACTCCCGCAGCCGCCGGTACCGGGGCGAGGCTGCCACAGCGTGGCAGAAGATGTCGCTCACCAAGTCCTCAGCGATTTCACTGGTGGCGACGCGAGCACGCACATAGCGCAAAACGGCAGCGTAGTGGTCTCGGTACGCCTGCTCCATGTCAAGCGCGGAGTCCTTTTGCAGCAAGGAAACAGCATTCATGTTGGCACCTCCTCTCGTAAATGCGGTACTACCGAACTGCGGGCCGCACCATAACATGGCGACCACGTAAAATGCAACCCGCGCTACAGAGAACCCCGTGCATTTACTGGTGTTTTATACCAGCGATGTACCGTATTACTGGTTAGCGATTAGTAGCGGCAACCATGTTGGAGTGAGATGGTGTCGCATGCCAGCAACTTCACACATGCACCAACAGACAGGTAAAGAGTTCACCATGCGAACCACTCTCAGCCTCCCCGTTCCGGTCGCTTAAGACGAAACAGATTCTTCGTCCTCGCGTTTTCCAAAGCGGCGAATGGACCGAAGCCAGCGCGCCAGAACCAAGTTGGAGATGAGATGAGATGAATGCTCTGCAATCGTCGCTAGAGAAGGGCCCGCATTACCGGGGCGGGCCAAACCCACGCGAGCTCACGTCAGCTCGAACCGGCCGACACTTGCTGCGAGTTATCGATGACCTGCTAGGGGAGTTGGAGGACCTACACGAAGCCGGGCAGTGCTTGAAGCGCCGCCGGGCGTGTCAACAATTCGTCGGCCGAATTACCCGGAGAGTCCGGGTCATGCCACCAGATCGTGTGCTCGAGGCACGGACCTCATTTGCTCTGCACGCCGCCCTGCTGGAGTGGCAGGCAGCGATATTCGACTGGATCCTGCCCGGACGGCGGGAGATGTTCCCTGACCTCCAAGAGCAAGATGAGTGGACCGTGCCGAGCTTGAGGCAGGTGCTCCGACGCCGGTCCAGCCCAGGCGGTCTTAGCGGGGCCGCCTGAGGGGGAGATCTGAGTGCCGCCCCGGTCGGGACCGGGGCGGCACTCCATGGTCAGGCCGTCGTGGGTTCCTCTTGGCGCTGAACCGCCTTCAGGATGTTCTCGGCAACCTGCTCCGGGTTCAGACCGTGCAACGTTCCCGCCTGCACGAGGTCCTCCAAGGTGATGTCTCGCGCTTCGTGCCGGTCATTCGGTTCCGCGCATCCGCAACTTGCACACATACCACTCACCTCCGTCTGCTGGCGCCCTGAAGTACTTGGGGCCGGACGCCGCGGCCAGCCCGACTAACGCCTTAGCTCCGGCCCCGTTTCACGGTCGCTGCCGACGGTCGCCACGACCCGGTATGAACTGCGGGGTGCCCCGGGAGGCCTGGGTCATGGTCCGACGGCAGCGGGCTATCCAGGGTGGTGGCCCCGGACCCTGTGGACTCCCCTGTAAGGGTTCGGGCAGAGCCTCTGATCTCCCGCCCAGACGTTTGGTTATGGTCGCACCGCAGGGAGTCGCAACTCTTTGCGTACTGGTGCCGGGGGCCATCCCCCTATGCCAGTACTGAGCTGAGCCAACTAGGACACCCGCCCGCGGACCTTCCCCGAGGCGACTTCGAGGGCACGCAGTCCGAGCGTGGATGTCGAGCTCTGCGCCCGTAGCGCGGCACCGCTCCCGCAGTCCACCCGCGCTGCAGGCACGAGCCCGGCCCCCGAGCTCGTCACCCAGAAGGAGCGAAACGGGGACGAGGACGCGGCGTTAAGCGCTGCGCCCGGTGGCGAACGGCCCCGGCGGACCCACAACCACCACAGGAGGTACTAAGTGTGATCGACCAGAATGCGCCCCACGAAGAGAGAACGGTAACCCAGGTCTCACAGGAACCAGGCGAGCGGCAGGAGGTCACGTATCGTTCGTCCACCCCCGTGGCAACCTCGGGGTTTCGCGCGCGACAGCTTGTCTGGCTGGCCGCCGGCGTGGTCGACGCCATTCTGGCGCTGGACTTTCTCTTCAAGCTGATCGGGGCCAGCTCCGTCGGATTCGTGTCGTTCATCGGCGGGATGGCCACGGGGCTCTCCGCGCCGTTCCGCGGGGTGCTGGCCACCAACGTAACTGCCGGCGCTCACGTCGCCTACTGGCCCGACGTGGTGGGGATCATCGTCTACACCGTGGCGGCTTGGATAGTGGTGGCCCTCCTCGGCATAGCGCTGGCGCCGCGAGCGCGCACGCAGGGATTGCGGTGATATTCCGATAGATGTCAAGGGGGTAATGAACCGTGTTGGCACTTTTGCTCTTTCTGCTGCTGGTGGCGGTGCTCTTTGGACTGGGAGCCGCCATCCACCTCTTCTGGATCGTCGCCATAGTCGCGCTGGTGCTTTGGCTGGTGGGCTTCCTGTTCCGACCACGCGGCGGGCGGTGGTTCTACTGGTAAGACGCCGACAGCCGCGCGAGTGAGCCCGGGCGGGGAGGGTCAGACCCTACCCCGCCCGGGCCGTCTTCGGGGAGATTCACTTGCGAAGGGTTGGTGCCGCACGTCCGGAATCTGAGTTTCTGGCTGGCGACAGGCAGGGTTCGAACGCGAAGGCTTGTCGAGGGCGCAACTCGGAACACGTCAGCAGAGGAGGCGGCCAATGGAGACACGCGTAGCGCTTTTGGGGTCGCCGCGCCGCGAAGCCGAAGGCGGATGCAGGCCCGCCCCGAAGCCGGTGGGGCCGAGGACCACCCACCTACCGGAGGCCGACCTGGTACGCGCGGCCGCGGCGGTACTGGTGGTGGTGATCCACTGCCTCCCGTGGCCCGCCCAGAGCCAGGGCTTGGCGCACGCGGTCTACCCGGGAGCGGGATTGTTGGCAAGGGTATCTGTGCCGCTCTTCGTCGTGCTCAGCGGCCTCCTTCTCGCCCACTCCCACCGCTGCCGTTCCACCCCCTCGGCTCGCCAGTTCTGGAGTAGAAGATTGCGCCGGACCCTGCTCCCCTGGGTCCCGTGGGCCATCATCTACTTCGTACTGACAGTGCGTTTCCAGGGCATGTCTCCCCTGCCCGGCCAGAGCTGGGGCTGGTGGACCGGCGGCGCGGGGCACCTCTACTTCCTCCTGCTTATTCCCCAGCTCTACCTGCTGTATTGGATCTGGCCCAAGAGTGCCCGGGGGGCCACCGTGGCGGTGATGATTGCTGTCGGGGTCCAGCTCGGGGCCCAGCTAGCGCGGGTTCTCCTGCCAATTCACGGCGGGTGGGGGCAGGTTCTGATGCTGGATTACGGCTTCGAGGAGGCTCCCTTCTGGGTGGGCTACTTCGGGGTTGGCATCGTGCTGGGGTTGCGACCGGACTGGCTCAGGGCACTCGCCAGCAGAGGTTGGGTGGCAGCGGCGCTCACGATTCCTGCGGCGATACTCCTGCTCGCGGGATTGCCCGGCAGAGTGGCCGTCCATTGGGGCCCATGGGTCGGCGGCACCGGCGCCTTCTTGCGGCCATCGCTGGTACTTCTCACGGTCGTGGTCTTGGCAGACCTCTGGGCGCTGGCGCCCCATGTACGTCGCTGGGCCGGCCAAGCCGTTGCCCGAGGAATCCGGTCCCTGTCCCGCCACTCGCTCGGCGTGTACATCATCCACCCGGCATTTCTGCTCGCCTCCGGTCCCCTTCTGGAGGTAGCGCCGCGGCCCATCTCTCTCCAGGAGCCATTTCCCGAGTCGCTGCTCCCGCTGGCGCTCCTGGTGACCTCCTCAGCGGTGCTCGGTTGGGCCTCGTCAGCCCTCCTGGCCCGCTGGCGGATGACCGGTTGGGCTGTCGGGCTGGGTGGCTGATCAACGCTGCGGCTCGCCGCCGGTGACCAGCACCGGGAGCTCGGGCCCTTCCCGGGATCGGTACCTCTCCCACCCGGCGGCCTCGAATGGCCCCGCCGCCGCGGTCGGGTGCCCTTCTGGGCTCGCATCAGCTCCGGCGGCCCGGAGCGCGCACCGAGCAGCTAGCCGTCGCCACATCCCGATGTAGGCGGCGGGACGGTGAAACACCTGGGGCCGGACGGCGTTCGTGGGGTCAGAAGGTCTCTCGCAGAGCGGCTTGCGGCGACGCGGGGGCCGTAAGGAGGAATCGCGATGGGTACCAATGAGGATCAGCTGAAGACTGAGGGGGCCTCGGCACCACCCCAGCCTTCCCAGGGGCCGGCTTCGCAGGTGCGGACGATTCCCGACTGGCAGGGAGGGCGGGTGGGGCCGCCTGGGATGCCTGTGACCGACGCCGGTGGCGCGACCCCATCTAAGGAGGGCGCCGCGGTGAGCCCGTCCGCCACCCAGGCGGACCGGAGGGTGGCCACTCCTCCGGGCACGGCGGAGCCGACAGCTGCTCTCGCTGCGAACCGGTCGGTTCCTGCGCCGGCGCTGGTTGGGGGCAGAATCCGGGAGTTCATTTGGCTCTCAGCAGCGGTGGTCGACGCCTTCCTCGCTCTGGACTTCCTGTTCCGAGCTGTCGGCTCCGCCGGGGGTGGCTTCGTGAGTGTTGTGGCCACGGTGGGGGGTGCGCTGGGGTCACCGTTCGGCGGAATAGTCCGAGGAGCCGCTTCGCCCACGGTGGGGCACACCGCCGACTGGCCGGTCCTGGTGGCGATCGTGGTCTATACAGCCGCGGCCTGGATCGCGGCCCGCATGTGCCTTGTCCTGCTCGGGCAGGCTCGTCCCGCGGCACGATTCTGACGGTCTTCAATTGGCGGCAGGCCCGCCCTGAGGGTCAGGGCGAGCCGAGTGGATACCGGTGATCCTCGACTTTCTGGTGGTGGCAGCCACCAGTTCGCTGGCTGCCACCCTGCTGGCGATGGTCCCGGGGGCATTGCGAGCGCCGGCTCCGGTTAGCCTGGTCCTCGGAGGGCTGGGGCTCGCAGCCGGAGGCTGGGCGGCCGACCTGCTCACGCGCTCTGTGGGGCTCACCCTGGCAGGCGGCCTGGCGCTGGCCCTGGTCACCCTCGCCGCCCACCGGAAAACGCGGGGCTGGACCTGGCTGGCGGCCCAGCAATTTGTCACCGTCAGCCTCGCCTTCATCCTGTACATCGCCTACTCGGTCGCGGTGACCGTGGCTCAGGTCGGAGCACGGCATTTCGTGGTCTGGGTCCTCTTGGGGTCACTGGTCATCGTGCTGGGTGAGCTGGCCGCCGTGTCCCTGGCCATTTCCTACCTCTTCGAAATCCTCGATGTGCTCGGGCGCCGCCGCCCAGACGCCACCCCCGCTCCGCCCGCCACCGGTGGCGACCCGCCCTGGGTCGTGCTCCAGGTGCCCATGTACAACGAGCCCTTTGAGCTGGTGAGCGAGACGCTGACGGCCCTGGCCCACCTCGATTACCCGAAGTATCTCGTCCAGGTGGTGGACAACAACACCAAGGACCCGGCGGTGTGGATGCCGGTCCAGGAGCTGTGCGCACGGCTGGGGAATCGCTTCCAGTTCCTTCACCTGGACCCCTGGCCGGGCTTCAAGGCCGGCGCTCTCAACGAGGCTACGCGCCAACTTCCTCCGGAAGTCGAGGTGATCGCCATCGTCGACGCCGACTACGTGGTAGAGCCAGGCTTTCTCCGCGCCACCGTCCCCTACTTCGCCGACCCTGATGTGGGTTTCGTGCAAACGCCCCAGAACTATCGAGACTGGCGCGACGATCGCTACCTGAGGGGCCTGTACCACAGCTACCGCTACTTCTTTGACATCACCATGCCGGCCCGAGCTCACCGTAACGCCATCATCTTCTGCGGCACCATGGGACTGATCCGGCGGTCGGCGCTGGAAGAGATTGGCGGCTGGAATCCCGATTGCATCACGGAGGATGCCGAGGCCAGTCTCCGCATACTTGGCCGCGGCTACCGGGGGGTGTACGTCAGGGCGGCCTTCGGGGAGGGGCTGATGCCGCTCACGTTCGACGGCCTCAAGAAGCAGCGCTTTCGTTGGGCTCTGGGCGGGATCCAGATCCTGCGGCAGAATTGGCGGGAGCTGCTGCCCTTCGCCCGCCATGAACTCCGCCTCACCACGGCCCAGCGCGCCCACTACCTGATCGGCGCGCTGCAATGGTTCGGCGACGCCACCCTGGCCGCGTTCACCACACTTCTGCTGGGGAGCGCCATCGCCACCGCAGCGCACCACCGGCTGCCCGTGGCCCAGATCACCGGCGCAGTTCTGGTGATCCCGCTGGTGTTCCTGGCATTCGGCCTGCTGCGCGCGGTGTGGGCGCTGCGCGCCAGCGGCGATCTCACCTGGGGCGACGCCGGCCGGGCACTTCGGGTCTGGTTTGCCCTGAGTCTCACCGTGACCCGTGCGGACATCCAGGGCCTATTGGTCGCCAAGGCTCGATTTCTGCGCACCCCCAAGCGCCGGGACGGCATGGGCTCACTGGCCCAAGCGCTGCGCTCGGCACGAGCGGAGACGACCTTGGCGGTGGCTTCAATCCTCGCCGCGGTGGCGATGGAGGTCCGCTCGCTTGGGGTCACCACGACCATCCTGGCTGCGCTGCTTCTCTTCCAGGGCTCGGTCTACCTGTGCGCTCCCTGGGCGAGCCTCGCCGCCGATGGCATCAAGCTGACCCCTCTGCGACGGATCTATCTGAACTCGCCGCGCTCTGGAGGGGAGGGTGGGGACGAGCGCTCCCGGGCGGCGGCGGTCCCGCTGGGGATGGCGGCGGTCGCTTTCGCCGGGCTGGTGCTGGCATTCGCCACGGCCAGTCCGAGCGGTCCTCAGCCGTTCTCCTCGGGGGTCGGGGGCCCCGTCGTGGCCGCGGCCCCTTCACCTGGCAGTGCCGCCACGACTCCCTCTCCGCGTCCTTCAGCGACCTTGTCTCCCAGTCCATCCCCCTCGCCCACCGCCTCCCCCACGCCCTCGCCGAGCTCCGGGCCGTCCACCTCCCCGTCTCCCGGCCCGTCTGCTTCGCCGTCGGCCTCGCCTTCGCCAAGCGGCTCTGCCTCTCCGAGCCCTTCGGCCAGCGGCTCCCCATCGTGACGGCGCCTCCCACCGCGCGAGTTGCAGAGCGGCCTCGGAACGCAAACTGGATTACTGCCTTGCGCGACATCTTTCCCAGCGCCGACAAGGGGCCGAGATGAGCATTTCCAGTGCTACGATTTGAAGATGCAGGGTACCGCGCGGGGATCTTTCGTGATTTCGATGGTGCCAGCCCCGCCGGAGCTCGGGGGCCGAGTGGACCGGTTCGACTTCACCAAGGTATTTCAGGGAGATCTGGAGGCGACCGGAACCGGGCTGATGTTGTCGCGTGGCAACCCGGAGTCGGGCTCCGCCGGGTATGTGGCGATCGAGACGGTCGATGGGCGGCTTGGGAGCAGATCTGGGGGCTTTGTGCTGCAGCAGCTCGGGATTCTACGGAATGCAGCGCAAACTCTTCATTACGAGGTCTTGCTGGGATCGGGGCACGGTGGCCTCCTGGGAATCGCGGGGACTTTCCACCTCGCAGTCGACCCCGATGGTACCCATCGCTACTCCTTGGAGTACGAGCTCCCGGACTGACACCGATGAGGCGAAGCCTCCGCCAGCTTTTTCCAGCGCTGGCGGGAAGCACTCCGGGGGCGTTCCCCACCACTCTTGGCCAAGCGGAACCGGGGCCGCCTTCGGCACCGGTAAGCCATCTACACCGCGGCCTCGGGTCTCGTCTGCATTACAGGGGCCCAGGGGAGCTGTCGATGTCGGTCACCCCGGTGATTTGCGCTCGAAGAGCGGCAGCCGCCGCAGGCCCTCCCCAGGAAGCCCTGCTCCGTTGCCCGTAGGCTGGGATCGTGGAAATGGTCGTGCCGAGGCCGGTGGCCGCAGCCGGGCGGGAGATGCGTCGCCTCAAGTTTGGGACTCCCCGACTCGGACTGCTCGGGGCCACGTGAAGAAGCACCCGTCTCCGGCTGAACTCTCGGCTTCCATGTCGGGCGTGCGGCTTCGTCCTGCGGCCATTCCCGACCCTCCTGGCCACCCATCCCTCCAGGTAACCACTCGCCGAGCTCTACGTCCGTCAGGGGCGAGCCCCCGAGGTGAGGACAGATTCCACTTGCGGAGAGGCAGTTGACCTTCCGAATTGTCCGCCTCGTGCTGGGCCGTCCGCTCCGGTCGAACGAGGCAGCTTCGGAGGAGATCGGCCCGGTTGAGGGGCTGTCCGCCCTGTCGCTGGATGCCCTGACGTCGGTGGCCTACGGTCCGCAGGCGCTCTTGGTGGCACTGGGCGCGGGAGGCCTTGCCGCGCTGCGCCTTGGCCCTTGGATAAGCCTGGGAATCGTGGGGCTGCTCTGCCTCCTGGTCGCCTCCTACCTCCAGGTGATCGTCGCCTTCCCGGGT
The DNA here is from genome assembly GCA_021801645.1 of bacterium. GTDB lineage: Bacteria > Chloroflexota > Dormibacteria > Aeolococcales > Bog-877 > JAJYXT01. Next base: position 3,756 of record JAJYXT010000043.1, on the reverse strand, counting down.
GGCGGTGGCGCCTACGCGGTGGCTCGGGCCAACCTGGGTAGCACGCTCAGCCTCGTGGCTGGTGCTGCTTTGATTGTCGATTACACCTTGACGGTCGCGGTCTCCATCGCCGCTGGAGCCGGCTCCCTGACGACTGCCTTCCCTGCCCTCTACTCCTGGACGGTCCCCGTCTGCCTGGGCATTCTGGCGGTGATCACCGTCCTCAACCTGCGCGGCCTGGGAGAGGGGGCGCGTGCCTTTCTCTTGCCCACCCTGGGATTCATTGCGGCGGTGCTGGTGGTGATCGGGGTGGGGCTGATCCACCCGTTGGCACCGGATCTGGAGCAATTCGGAAGCCCCCAAGTCGCCACCCACGGGCTTCAGGCCATTGGGGTGCTTCTGGTCCTCCAGGCGTTCTCAGCCGGCTGCAGCGCCTTGACCGGCGTCGAGGCTATCGCCAACGGCGTCCCGCTGTTCCGTAAGCCGAGGCTCAGGACGGCGCAGCAGACCGAACTCCTGCTGGGCATTCTCCTGGCCGCGATGCTGCTGGGGCTGGCGGCTCTGGTGCAGAAATTTCACGTCGAACCGAGAGCTGGGAACGCGGTACTCAACCAGATCGTGGCCGTCGCCTTAGGCCGGGGCTGGCTCTTCGACGGGATCTCGATCTTGGTGACCGTGGCGCTGGCACTGGCCGCCAACACCAGCTTCGGCGGGCTTCCCGTCCTGGCCAGCCTGCTGGCCTCCGACCACCGCCTGCCCCACTCGTTCGCCATCCGGGGCGACCGTCTGGTCTTTACCTACGGGATTCTGGCTCTGGCCGGGCTGGCGGCCGTCCTGCTGCTGGCGACGGGCGGCAACACGGATTCTCTGATCCCGCTCTTCGCCATAGGAGTGTTCACCGGGTTCACGCTGGCCCAGTCCGGGATGGTGCGGCATTGGTTCGGCGGACGCGAGCGGGGCTGGCGCTGGCGGGCCGCGATCAACGCGACTGGTGCCACGGCGAGCGGTGTGGCCACGCTCATCTTCGTGCTGACGAAATTCCGTGAGGGGGCGTGGGCTGTGGTGATAGCCATCCCCCTGCTGGTCCTGCTCTTTGTGAGGGTGCAACGGTATTACCGCCGGGTTGGGGCGGAGCTTCGGCTCGGCTCGCGCCCCGCCAAGCCGGTCCGGACCCGCTCGGTCGTGGTCGTGCCCTTCACCGAGGTGTCCACCCTGACCCGGGAGGCTCTATCGCAGGCGCTTTCCATGGGCGATGAGGTGCATGCCGTCACCGTCGTCTTCGCCGAGGACGGGGATCGCAGGAAGGCCGTGGAGGCCGAATGGGCACGATGGGACCCGGGCGTCGACCTGGTGGTTCTCAATTCCCAGTACCACTCGGTCGCCCGCCCGCTGATCCGATACATCGGGAGCCTCAAGCCGTCGCGGAGCAGGCGTGTGGTCCTGCTCATCCCAGTGATCGAGCCGCGACGCTTCTGGCATCGCGTCCTTCACAACCACCTGGATCTGGTGCTGTCGGCAGCCTTTCGCCGGCGGCGCAACGTGGTCGTGGCCCGCCTCACGCTGCCCCTGCGTTCGGAGTGAGGCGGCACCGAGGGAGCGGGCGGGGGACGGTCACCGCCAGCGGTCGGCGGCGGGAGCGTGTGATTCAGCCTCCCTTCGGTACGCTACGAATGTGCCGCAGGTTGTCGGCCGGGTGAGTTTGCGCGTCAAACGGAAGTCAACGTGCCGAGGTCAGCTCCCGCAGGTGGCTGGCTGAGTCGGTGATGGTCACGGCCAGCGACCGCTGGTCGCCACCGCCGATCCAGCGATCGAAGGCCACTCTGAAAACGGCCACTCCGGCCTCTGCCGCGAGGGTCGCTGCTGGCTCCGGGACGCCTCGCTGGCCAAGGGCTTCGGCAAGTGCCGCCGCCAGCTTGGCTAGCTTGATCAACTCCCGCTCCTGCAGCTCCGGGTTGGCGGCAATCACCTTCTGGCGCTGGCTGACAAGAGAGCGCCGCTCTTCGAAGATGGCTGCGGCCCCGGTCAGGGCGGCCGTGATCGCCTCGATCGGAGCAAGCGATGGCTCCGCCTCCGCCACCAACCGCACCAGCAGATCCTGGAGCTGGGCGGCGCCCGCGAAGAGCACCTCACGCTTGTCCGCGTAGTGGCGGTAGAAGGTCCGCTCCGTGAGCCCGGCACGCTCTGCTATCTCCGCCACCGTGGTGCTCTCGAAGCCGCGGCTCTGGTAGAGCTCCAGCGCGGCTCGCTCCAGGCGTTCGGTCGCGCCGTCCGGCCAACGCCCCATGACGCGATCGTACCTGATGGCAGTGGTTGACATCATGGTTGGCGAGCGCTAGTGTTACGTCAGTCACTGACATCAGTCTCGCGGTCAGAGCCCGCGGAGGTCCGTGGCAGCTTGGAGGTACCGCCATGCGGGTTTTCGTAACCGGGGGCTCCGGCCTCATCGGTTCCGCGGCCGTCCGCGAGCTCCTGGCCGCCGGTCACACCGTGCTGGCGCTGGCGCGATCCGAGGCCTCGGCACAGTCGCTGTCCTCAGCCGGCGCCGAGCCGCTGCGCGGGTCCATCGCGGACCTGGACGTGGTCCGGGTCGGTGCCGCCCAGACGGACGGTGTGATCCACCTGGCGTTCAGTCACGACTTCAGCAGCGCCGAGGCGCTGGCCCGGGCCGTCGCCGAGGAGGGCGCGGCCCTCTCGGTGATCGGCCAGGTGCTCGTGGGCAGCGACCGGCCGCTGGTCACCGTCTCCGGCACCCCGGCCGTGGACGGACGCAGCTCGACGGAGGCAGACCCGCTGCCGACCGGCGGTCCGGTCAGCGGGCGCGGTCAGTCCGTCATGGCGGCCCTTGCGCTCGCCTCCCAGGGAGTGCGGAGTAGTGCGGTGCGCCTCCCCCGAACCGTGCACAACGAGGGGAGGGGTGGCTTCGCCGGGATGCTGGTCGAGATGGCGCGCCGGAGCGGGGTCTCGAGATACCCGCGGGACGGCGTCCAGCGCTGGCCCGCGGTCCACGCCCTGGACGCGGCCGCCCTCTTCCGCATCTGCCTGGAGCGGGCGCCAGCGGGATCCTCCTGGCACGCGGTCGCCGATGAGGGGGACCGCGTGCGGGACATCGCCGAGGTCATCGGCCGCCGGCTCCAGGTGCCCGTCCAAGGGGTGGACCCGGCAGAGTTCGGTCCGCTCGGTCCGATCTTCGCTGCCGATCAGCCCGCCTCCAGCCGCTACACCCAGGAGACCCTCGGGTGGCGGCCCCGGCACCCAAGCCTCCTCGAGGACCTGGAGGGCATCGGCTCCTGACCGTCCTGCCTCCTCCGGCAAACAGGCACGGCAACGGTCGCACGGCTCTGCCGGCCCTCCGGCGGCTCAGTTCAACTTGGAAGGGCGGTTCACTCCGGAGACTGATCGCTTGGCGCCACGACCAGGTGCATGTGGGCGTCACCGCGAAGGTTGCGGAGCACCTCCAGGACGACGAAGCGGGTTCCCTCAGCCAGGAGAACCTCCGCCTGGTCCCGGTTGTTGGGCATGCCCCAGATGGCGTGCGCGCCCACCGGGGCATCGATGGCCCAGAGAGTCCTTCGCACGTACGGCTGCGCGGGCGCCCAGGCCGTGGCCACCCGGGGATCGGGCGAGGTGCTGATCAGGTGATCGGCCCTGAATCGCTCTCCCTTTTGGTGCAACCAGCGAGGAGAGGAGGAGCGGTAGAGCCGGAGCGGAACCGGCAGGCAGCTGAGCGCCAGCGCCTCCCTCATCTGCCCCACCCAGAGCATGACCAGCGCCGAGCCC
>JAJYXT010000016.1 GCA_021801645.1 bacterium | reverse complement strand
AGCTCCGGCTGGCGCTGGCCGTCCGGGCGGTAGGCAGGGAAGGTGGACACGACGGCTACCAGTCGGTGCCGTAGGCGCTGGCGATGGAGGCCGTGACCGCGGCGTCGGCGGCCAGCCGGCGGACCTCATGGGAGGGCTCGGCGGCGTGGCGCCGCCGCACCCAGTTGCGCCCGGCCTCGCTGAGGGCGATGTCTTCGGGGAAGGTCTCCGCCCTCGGTCCCTGGTCCTGTCGTTCTTCCACTTCCAGTCCTCCTCACAGGTACAAAAAAAGCCCCCCGGAATCTCCGGGGGGCTGCAAGCTCGATACTGACGCGCAGACGCTAGCTAACGGCCCCTCCGGTAATTAGGCGTACTAGAGCCATTGGGCTCTCAAGGGCCGCCAGGGTGCGCTGCATCGCGGTCAAAGTGACCCAGGTATAGCAGGGTCTCCGGCCGACGTCAAGTGCCACGGCAGCTTCGTCAAGAGCTGCTGGGCTCGGACGGTCCCGCTTCCCACGGTGACCCGGAGTTCGCGACCCGGGCCAGCTCCGGGGCATCCAGCTGGTTGGAGAAGGTGTGGCCCACCTGATCACCGATTTGGCGCGGTCGACAGTCGGGCGCCGCGACAGGAGCGAACAGGGCGACCCGGGCTGGCTCGGGTCCACCACACCCTGGTGCGTCGTCCCCCGCCGGCGGAACTATCCCATTAGAAAGCCAGGGCATGTAAAGCATCAATGTGTAAAGCCGAAGCGTGCTAAAGTTGCGCTGTGGCGTCGACCAACCCGTACCACTTCGGCTCGCCCGTCGACGAACTCCACTTCACCGATCGGACCGAGCAGCTGGAGAGGCTGGCCGCGGTCATGCTCAACGGCCAGAACCTCATCCTCATCGCACCCCGGCGCTACGGCAAGACTTCGCTACTTCGCCGGGCCATCGACCTGGTGGAGGCCAGCGGAGGACGCAGCGGCCGGGTGAGCCTCATCAAGTGCAGCAGCGCCGAGGACGTGGTCCAGTCCCTGATGCACGGGGTGGTCTCGGGGCCCTTGGGGTGGGTACGGGGCCGGGCCACCGAGTTCAGTCGCTGGCTTCGGCGCATCCGGGTGGCTCCGGAGATCCGGATCGACCCCGCCTCGGGCCTGGTGGAGGGGGTCTCGCTGGGGCCCAGCCTGGCGGCGTCTGATTGGCGGGCCGTCCTTTCAGAGGTGGTGCGCATCCTGGCTGACCTTGCGGCAGAGGACCCGGACCACCCGGTCTCCCTGGTGATCGACGAGTTCCAGAAGGCGTACGAGATCGACCCGCTGATCGCGGACATCTTCAAGGACCTGGTGGACGACCTGCCGGGGGTGAGCCTGGTCTTCGCCGGGAGCAAGCGCCACGTCATGGAGGCGATGGTGAGCTCCCCCGAGCATGGCGCCCTCTACAACGTGGGGGCCAAGCTCTACCTGGGCAAGATCTCCGAGGCCGACTTCGTGCCCTACCTCACCGAGCGGGCCGCCTCGGCGGGGAGGCACCTCTCGACTGAAGCGGCCAGGCGCATCTACCAGGCGGCGGCGGGGATTCCCAACGACGTCCAGCTCCTTGCCTTCTGGGCGTTCGCTCTCAGCGAGGGCGAGATAACCGAGGAGCTGGTCGACGCGGCGGTGGCCTACGCCATCGACGACCAGCGCGAGGAGTTCGCCCTGGTTTTCGACCGGCTCACCCTGGTCCAGCAGCGGCTCCTCAAGCTCCTGGCGCAGGGCCCGGTGCGGGCCGTGACCGGAAGGACCGTGCAGGCGGTGCTCGGCGTCAGCCACCGCGGCGCCCTGGATGCGGCCCTGGCGCTGGAGCGGCTCCAGCTCACCGAGCGGACCGGCAACACCTGGACCATCGCCAATGGGCTCCTCGGAGAGTGGCTGCGTGGTGGGTACGAGTGAAGCTGGATTCAGAGAGCGCGGATCCTTAAAGTCGATGGGACGGGACCGCGGTCTCGAGTCCGCCGCGCCCTTCATGGCATCATTGCCGCCTACTGTCAGGACCACCAACGGTCGCGCCCACAAGTTGTTGACGAGGGCCAGATCGGGTTCGGAGGTACTCGATGAGCGCTCGGCGAACCCGTCGCCGCCACTGGTCACGCAGCGACGATCAGGAACCTACTCCGACACCCGTCCACCCCCCGTTCTCGTCGCTTGAAGAGGAAGCGCAATGCCTGTCGAGGGAGCGGCACGCACTGGATGCCCGGGTGGTGGATCAACCTGGTCCCGGCATAGAGGTGACCGCTGTGAGCCGATACACCTGGGGCGGAAGGCCACTGCGCGTATTCATACGCGCGCACCCTGAGACAGGACTGACCTTCACTCGGATTGACGAAGAGGGAAGCCGGGCATTGGACTTCCCCGACGTGCATCTCATGGAGGCGTTGGACACCGGCGAACTTAACGACCGCATCAGCGCCGGCCCCGACGGTGAGCTTCCCAGGGCAGCCCTGTATTCAGAGTCCCCATAGATCGATCACTGATCCCTGCCCCTCTTCATGCAGCTGCGGACACGCTGACCGCAGCGGTCGTCACGGGAGCGCGTTGGTCGGTCCAGAGCGTGGTGTTGGCACGGACACGTTGCTCCTTAACTGAGTGCACCGGCCACCTCTTCGACCCGCTGTCCGGCCAGCATCCGACTTGACACCTCGGA
>JAJYXT010000032.1 GCA_021801645.1 bacterium | reverse complement strand
CCTGGCGGCGGCGGGGATATCGGCGATGCCGCGACAGCTGCTGGCTGACGCCGGCTACTGCTCGCAAGACAACTTGGCCGCCTTGGGTGATGAGGAAGTGGACGTTCTCATCGCCACTGGTAGGTTGAAGCACGGCGAAGTCGTGGCGGCGGCACCGCGAGGACGCATTCCCAAGAACGCCACCCTCACACAGCGAATGGCACGGCGGCTGCGCACCAAGCCGGGAAGGGCTGCGTACGCCCGGCGGAAAGCCATCGTTGAACCCGCCTTTGGGCAGATGAAGGTCCGGCAACGCGCGGGGGCCCTCCGTTTGCGCGGTTTGGAGGGGGCCATCGGCGAGTGGACCCTGCACGCGCTCTGCCACAACCTCCGCAAGCTGGCCAACAGCGGGGTCCAACCCCGATCCCTGGCCATGGCGTGAACCCAGGAGGCCTGCGAGGGATCATCCGACCCCTCCTACGGGCCATGGCCGGAGCTCGGGGCGCCCCGACACCCGCAAACTGGCCCACCACCCCCCTGCCGGAAGATCTCTGGTCACACCTCTCCGGGCGCGATCGCTTCCCTCCCTTACCCGTTACTGACCCACGCTCCTAGCCCAGGCCGGTGCCGCATCCCGTTGGAGAATGTGGCCACCAGGATCAGGGGAACCCCAGGAAGCACAGTGGGACACAGGCTAGGATGCGCCGCCGGGTGTAGCGGCGGATGGTAGTGGACCTCAGCGGACCTGCCGGGCTGGCTACGCAGACCTCCAAGCTCACCCCCGCCCGGACCCAACCTCTGAATCATGGAGCGGGTGCTCGCTGCGAGGCAGCCTGGTCCTTCGGCAACGGGGCGCACCTGCGGACGGCGCCGCACCGCGCGGACCGGCGGTCGGCGCATTGCTATCCGGGGCGGGTTGTAACCTTAGCCTTCTCGCACAAGGTCCCGAATCGGCGCGGTGATCGGCCATCTGCGCGCGGGAATAGTCGAAATGGCCACGTCGCACGCCCCGGCGGGGGTAGATGAGTAGCCATCGCCGAGCCCAGGGGTCCATCTGAGCCCGGGATGACCGGCCCAGGAATCGCCGGGCGACCGGGCCATCCGTTCCCCTGCCAAAATACGGTGCGATCGGACTTGGGAGGCGACCATGGACACCAACACCTTCGACCCTGACCAGGTGGCAGCGTGGCTGCGAGAGTCGGATTCGGAAGCCGCGCTGGAGGCGCGCTTCGAAGTCTTCATGGACGAGCTGGAGGTACATGCCAGCCCAGCCTTCGGGGAGGGCAAGTTTCCCGAAGTGAATCGCGCAGCCCAGGCGCTCCAGGCGGCGCTCGAGGCAGCCTTCGCCTCCGAGGAAGCGGACTGATGTCCCGCAGCCTCACCAGCGAGCTCTACCGAGCCGCCCGGCTTTCGGCCTCGGCCAGGGCCGTGCGCCGGAGCTTGGAGACCGGCGATCCCAAGTACGTGGCGCGACGGGCTCGCAACATCGCTGTCGGGCGGACTCTGGCACGCGCTGGCGTGTGGAGGATGGTCTGGGGCAAGTGGTAGCCGGGCTCTCGGGAAGGTAGCCGTCCAGGGGCCCAGAGAACTGGCCCCGACACGGGGCGATTCGGCGGTCGCCTCGGACGGAGCCGATCTACCGCGGCGACCTTCCTGTGGCCGCCAGCTCTCACGACTCAGGCTGAGTGGGCCTAGGTGGAACTCCGGCCCAACTGGCCCCGGGGCGCCCGGGGGATCAGATTTCCTGGAGTCCCGAGATCAGCCGGTCCACGTCGGAGTGGTCGTTGTAGTGCACCAATCCGGCGCGGACCGCCCCCTGAGGCTCCAGCCCCAGCGCCTTGGTGATCTCATAGGCGTAGTTGTCTCCGCTCCAGACATTGATACCATGTGCCGCCAGGCGGGACGCGACCTCGTCGGGGCTGTGGCCCGCGACGGTGAAGTAGGCGGTTGGAGCGCGCCGCACGGCACGGCCGAAGATGGTGATCCCGGGGATCTCCGACAGCGCATCCAGCAGCACCTTGAACAGGCGCTCCTCACTTGCCTCGACGGCGGCCATGGCCCGGAGCACCCGCTGGCGGCGGGCCCCCGAGCTGGGGCCGACAAGTCCCGCCAGGTGGTCGACCGCGGCCGCCACGCCGGCGTAGTCGGCGAGTGGTGGCGTCCCCAGTTGGAACCGGTCGGGAACTTCGTCGCTGGCAGGCAGCAGCTTCTCTGGCCGATAGCGGTCGAGCAGGGCGGGCGAGGCCACCAGGGCAGCCACATGCGGACCACACCACTTGTAGGCCGAGGTGACGTAGAAGTCCGCTCCCAGGCCCTTGACGTCCACTGGCATGTGCGGAGTGGCGTGCACCCCGTCCACCCAGGTGAGGGCTCCCTCGGCGTGGGCGATGGCGGTGATCCGGCTGACGTCGGGTCGGGTGCCCAGGACGTTGCTGGCGGCGGTCACCGCCACCAGCCGCGTGCGAGGACCGACCAGGTGCTCGTACTGCTCAACCGGGAGCTCTCCGGTGGCGAGGTCAACCTCGGCCACCCGAACCGTGGCCTCGGCCCGGGCGGCGGCCTGCACCCAAGGCCGGAAGTTGCCGTCATGCTCCAGCCGAGAGATGACGATCTCGTCCCCGGGCGACCACTCGCTCGCCAGCAACTGGGAAAACTTGTAGGTGAGCGAGGTCATGCTGGGGCCCATCACGACCCCTTGGGCATCCCCCCCGACCAGGTCGGCCACGGCCTGGCGGCACTCGGTGATCAGGCTGTTGGCGTGCTGGCTGGAGGCGAAGAAGCCATCGGTGTTGCTGAGACCCTGTCGATAGGCGCCAGCGATCGCCGAGATCACCGACTCCGGGGTCTGGGTCCCCGCGGCAGCGTCGAGGTAGGCGCGGCCGTCCGCCAGGGCTGGGAAGTCCGCTCGGATGGCGCGCGTGTCTAGGTCTGCGATCTCGTTGCTCATCGGCCTCCCCGGCAATCCTGTGACCCCTCGCCTCAATTCTAGGAGGCCGTGATCTCGCCCTTCGTCGCCCGGGTGGCCCGCTCCAGGGACGGATTGGGAGCGGGCCAATTGGCGGACGGGGGAGTTGGCCGCGGCTGACACCTAGAATCGCTGTTGGAGGTGGACCTCTGGCCGGTACGGGCCGGCCGCGCCAGATCGCTCGCGGAGTTGGGAGTCTCACGTGGAATTGGAACTTGACGACGACTTGGGCGAAGTGCCCTCGACCGGAGGCGCGCGCGCGCTGAGCCCGGCGCGGTGGGCAGAGCTCGAGGCCCACTCCGCCGCCATCCTCTCGGGCCTGGGGCTCGACCTCGACACCCCCGCGACCCGGGACACCCCCCGCCGCTTCCTGCGCGCCTTGTACGACGCCACCTCCGGTTACGACGGCGACCCCAAGCTGCTGACGGTGTTCGCCACCGAGTGCCGCGGCGGCGCGGATTGCCGCATCAGCCAGATCATCGAGGGGCCGGTCCCCTTCTTCGCTGTCTGCGAGCACCATGCGCTGCCCTTCCACGGGACGGCCCATGTGGCCTACATCGCCCACGAGCACATCGTCGGCCTGTCCAAGCTGACCCGTCTGGTGCAGGTCTACAGCCGCCGCTTCACGGTGCAGGAGAGGATTGGTCAGGAGATCGCCGACTGGATGGTCGACCATCTCCAGCCTCACGGGGTCGCGGTCCACCTGGAGGCGGCCCACCTATGCACCCAGATGCGGGGAGTGCGGGATGACCGCACCCGCACGGCGACGACTTTCTGGCGCGGGGCCTACGAGACAGATCCGGAGCTGCGCAATGACTTCATGGGGACGGTGTGGCAGCACCATCAGACCCACCCCTAACGGTGGTGGGCGGCGCCTCGGGGGCCCTGGGCCGCGCCGTGGTGCTTGAGCTTCACCGGACGGGGCACCAGGTGGTGGCCGTGGGGCGCACCGCAGCTGAAGTCCCCGGTGCCTACCGGACGCTGGCGGCCGACCTTTCTGAGTCGGAGGGTGTCGGGGCCGCGTTCGGGGAGGTTAGTCGCATGGGAGAGGTGGGGGCGCTGGTCAACGTGGCCGGCGGATTCGTCCCGGGTACAGTGGTCCAGGGCCCTGACAGCGCACTCCGCGAAATGCTGGCCAATAACCTGGAGACGACCTGGTGGAGCTGCCGGGCGGCGGCTCCTCTCCTGGCCCGGAACGGAGGTGGGGCCATCGTCAACGTGGCATCCAGGTCCGCGGTGGGACCAGGGGCGGTGCTGCCGCCTACGTTATCTCCAAAGCGGCCGTTCTGCGGCTCACCGAGGTACTGGCTGCGGAGCTGGCGCCATCCAAAGTGCGGGTGAATGCCATCCTGCCGGGAGTGATCGACATCGCCGCCAATCGCGAGGCGCTGCCCCCCTCGCGGCTGGCAGCCGCTGTGCCAGCAGAGGACATCGCAGCGGTGATCGCCTTCCTGATCTCCGATGCCGCCTGGCCGATCAGCGGGGCCCTCATCCCGACCTACGGCTGGAGCTGATGACTTGGGGCCGCTCGAGGTCCTGCAGGAGGCCGACGATGAGGGGCCGCTGGAGACGCCGGCCGTCCTGCGGGAGCTGTACGGGGGCCAGCTCGCGCTGCGGCCGCCGCTGGTGTTCGGCAACTTTGTGTCTTCCCTGGACGGGGTGGTAGACATACCGGGCACCGGCAGGGTGGGGCGCGTCCTCAGCGGGGACAGTGAGGGGGACAGGTTCGTGATGGGGCTGCTCCGGGCCTCCGCCGACGCGGTCCTGATCGGAGCCGGTACGCTTCGTGCCAGCCCCGGCTCCACATGGACGCCCGAGCAAGCATTCCCGGAGCAGGCACAGGCCTTCCGGGAGCTGCGGCTCCGAAGGGGTCTTGCCGCCCGCGCTCGATTGGTGGTGGCCTCGGCCAGCGGCGATCTGAACCCGTCCCACCCTGGTCTCCAGGGCGCCTTGGTGGTGACCGGGGAGACGGGTGCTGCCCACCTGCCGGAGAAGCTGGACGCCGAGGTGCTGATCGTGCCAGACGGCCCCTCCGGACTGGATCTCCGCGCCATGTTGCGCCAGGTTGTGCAGATGGGCCATCGGACCATCCTCAGTGAGGCTGGACCCAGCGTCACGGGGAGGCTACTGGCGCAGGGGCTGCTTGGGGAGCTGTTCTTGACTCTCTCGCCGCTCCTGGGCGGTTGGCCCCCGGGCGGGGGCCGTCGGGGACTGGTGGGCGAGACGGAGCTACTCCCCCGCGTGAGCGTGGGCGGCGAGCTGGTGTCGGTTCGCCGCCAGGGATCCCACCTCTTCCTTCGCTACCGTCTCCCGGGTGCGGGACCCGGGCTTCCTGGGGAGGTCACCGAGGAGCCTCCGCCGGGGCGAATCCGACAGTCCCGGGGGTCGGAGGCGGGAGGGCCGGTGCGGCTCGGCGCCGCCGGCGCATAGCCTGGGCCGCTAGGCCCAGGACCATCAAGAGGAGAAGCAGGTTGCGCGCCTCGAGCACCAGCAATCCGGAGCGCGCCAGTGCGAGTATCGAGGTCCAGAGGTAGGGGAACTCCAGCTGGGTGAGCAGGCTCAACAGAACGCAGCCCCATAGCAAAGCTGGCCGGGCCCTGCCGCCCAGCTCGTAGGCGGCGAGGCAGGTGCAGGGGGTGAACGCGGCCAGGTACTGGGGGGAGAGGACGGGGGTGGCCACCAGCGCCGCTCCGATGGAGGCCGCGAACAGAAGACCCGGCGGCGCCCCAGGGCGGAACCCGGCCCAGAACACCGCCAGCAGGAGCGCCAACCCCAGGGACACGAACGCGGCGGTTCCGATCGCCAGGTGCAGGCGGGCGCCGCTGACCTCCATCGAGCCGAGCGCTCCCCTGGACACGGTGACCTGATGCAGGTGGGCCAGCACCAGCCCCACGCCCGCTGGCAGGCTCTCGATCTCGACCCCGCGGTCAAGGTTGTGGAGCTGGGAGGTCAGCAGGCCGCCGTGGGACCAGAGCTGGAACGCCGCCACCACCAGCCCTACCGGGAGAATGGCCAGCAGGGGTGGGCGGAAGGCGGCGGCCAACCGGGACCAAAACCCGGGCTGGTTCTGGATGGCGCCGGCGCAGCTGAGGGCGAGGAGGGGTACCACCGCAACCAGGGCGTACTCCTTGATCAGGGCGGCAGCGAACACCAGGAGGAAAGCCAGGAAATAGCGGGAGCGGGACGCGGCGATGGCTCCCGCCACTAGGAGCAGCCCGATGACCGGGTCGGGCCGGTAGACCGCCAGCGGTCCGAGCGCGCCCAGGACGGCGACCAGCGCCCAGGCGAGGCCGGGCCGGCGGGCGTGCCGGGCGACGATGGCCACTCCAGCGAGGACCACCACCAGCATCTCCGCAGCGAAGGCGAGGACGAAGTGAGAGGTCCCGGCCAGCCACGGAAGTGGCAGGAAGAGGAGGATCCCCGGCGGGTAGATGAAGGGTAGGACGCCGTGAAAGGTGGGGGAGTAGGGAGCGGTTCCCGAGAGGAGCAAGCCGGCGACGGTGGCCAGGTCACTGAGCCCGCCTGCGGCCAGGCCGGCCCGGGCTGTGTGGGGGATGCCCCCGATCCCAAACGCGAGAGCCGGGGCCACCCCGATGACCAGGAGTCCCAGAGCGACGGCGGGCGGGATGGTCTCCCACCGAGAGCCAGCCGGCTGCCCCGCGTCTCGGCCCATCGCCGGGAGTTTACTGGGAGGGAGGGAGACGCACAAAGGCACCTGCTATGGTCCGAGAGTGGCTCCAGAACGCCTCATCGCTTTCGCTGCGGTGGCGGTGGTGCTGATCGCGGTACCCGGACCCAGCGTGCTCTTCATCGTCAGCCGGGCGCTGAGCTTCGGCCGCCGCGTGGCACTGCTTACCGTGGTGGGCAACAGCGCCGGAGAGGCGGTGCAGGTGGCCCTGGTGGCGTTCGGGGTTGGTGAGCTCTTGGAGCGCTCGGTGCTGGCCCTCACGGCCATGCGGATGGCGGGCGCCGCCTATCTGCTGTACCTGGGCTTCCGCACCTTCACCTCCCGCTCGGAGATCCTTCCAGCCAAGCCCGCCGGCCCGCCTCCGGCGAGTCGGTGGCGAGCCATCCTCGATGGGTCGGTCGTGGGGGTCACCAACCCCAAGACGGCCCTCTTCTTCGTGACGGTCCTTCCCGCCTTCCTCACTCCAGGGGGGTTTGCACTGCCACTTCAGATGTTGGCCCTGGGCTCCATCTGGGTGGCCATCGCCCTGGCATCCGACTCACTCTGGGGCATGGCGGCGGCCCGTGCCGGAGTCTGGCTGCGCTCCTCGCCGCGCCGTCGCGTTCTAGTGCAGCGGTCAAGTGGGATAGTCACGGCGGGACTGGGGGTCGGACTGGTCGCGAGTGGTTGGCGAAGTTAGCGGTGGGCCGGGATGAGACGGCGGGCGCTTGTTCCTCGGGTAGTGCGCCAGTCCCTGAGGGAAAACTGCTGTGGGAGCCCCCGAGCGCCCTCCTGCGGGAGGCGCGGCTCAGCCACTATCAGGGCTGGCTGAATGAACGCGGGCTGGTCTCGGCCCGCACGTACTCTGAGCTGTGGACCTGGTCAGTGGACGACCCGGGGCGGTTCTGGGACAGCCTCTGGGAATACTTCGAGGTGAGGGCCCACACCCCCCACGAGGTGGCCCTAGCCGACAGCTCAATGCCCGGGGCCAGGTGGTTTCCCGGGGCGACCCTGAATTACGCGGAGCACGCCCTGAGCGGGCTCGATCCAGCGCGAGTCCACGTGATCGCGGTGGATGAGTCCGGGGCTCGCCGCGACCTTTCCGGCGATGAGCTCACCTCCCAGGTGGGGGCGCTGGCCCATCATCTGCGGCTGGCGGGAGTGGGCCGGGGTGACCGGGTGGCAGCGTACCTCCCCAATGTTCCCGAGGCCTTGGTGGGGCTGCTGGCCGCGGCCAGCATCGGGGCCATCTGGTCAAGCTGCTCTCCAGACTTCGGCGAGCGCGCCGTGCTCGATCGTTTCCAGCAGATAGAGCCCAAGGTCTTGATCTCCGCCCGCAGCTACCGCTTCGGTGGCAGGGAGTTCGACCGCACCGCTACAGTCCTGGGCCTGGCGGCCGGGCTGCCCACGCTCCAGGAGGTTGTCTGGGTGGGGCAGCCGCCTCGCACCGAGGCTGCCGCCGCCCCTCAACACGTCTCCTGGGAGCTGGCGACCTCACTCGACAGTCCGCCCGAGTTCACGCCGGTACCTTTCGACCACCCGCTCTGGGTCCTGTACTCCTCGGGGACCACCGGATTGCCGAAACCCATCGTCCATGGGCACGGGGGCATACTCCTCGAGCACCTGAAGGCGCTGGGGCTGCACTCCGACATCGGGCCGGATGACCGCTTCTTCTGGTTCACCACCACGGGCTGGATGATGTGGAACTACCTCGTCTCCGGCCTTCTCCTGGGGGCAACCGTGGTCCTCTACGACGGGAGCCCGAGCTATCCCGGGCCTTCTCGGCTCTGGGAGCTGGTCAGCGAGCTCCGGGTCACCCATTTCGGGACGTCTGCCGGCCACATCGGTGCAGGCGTGAAGGCAGACCTCAGGCCCGGCGAGGAGCTCGACCTCTCCAGCCTGCGCGTGCTGGGCTCCACCGGCTCGCCGCTCTCTCCGGACGCCTTCGCCTGGGTGTACCGCCAGGTGAAACAGGACCTGTGGCTCACCTCGATCAGCGGGGGCACCGACGTGTGCACGGCGTTCGTATTGGGCTGCCCCTGGCTCCCGGTGCGGGCGGGAGTGATCCAGTGCCGAGGGCTGGGAGCCGCGGTCTTCGCCTTCGACCAGAACGGGCGCGCAATCACGGACGAGGTCGGAGAGCTGGTGATCACTGCCCCGCTGCCCTCCATGCCGGTCTCCCTCTGGGGCGACCGGGGCGGCAGCCGCTACCGAGAGAGCTACTTCTCCGTGTATCCCGGAATCTGGCGGCACGGGGACTGGGTCAAGGTCCGGCAGGACGGCGGCGTCGTGATGTACGGGCGCTCGGACTCCACGATCAACCGCCATGGCATCCGGATGGGTACCGCGGAGATCTACCGGGCGGTGGAAGACCTACCCGAGGTGGTGGACAGCCTGGTCGTGGACGTGCCAACTCCCGGGGGCGACACCTTCATGCCGCTTTTCCTGGTGCTGAGGCCGGGGGGCGAGCTGGACGACGATCTGGTGGCGCGGGTGAAGGCCAGGGTGCGGGACCAAGTGTCGCCCAGACATGTTCCCGACCTCGTGTTGCAGGTGCAGGAGGTGCCCAAGACCCTGAGCGGGAAGAAGCTCGAGGTGCCGGTGAAACGGATCCTGAGCGGAGAGGACCCGGATCGGGCCCTGAGCCGGGAGTCACTGCAGAACCCGGGCGCCCTGGAGCCGTTCCTGGAGCTCGCCCGCCGGGCCCGGGATTGGTTGCCAGGCGCCTAGCCCCTGTCGGGCCCGGGAAGCCTGACCGCCTTCGCCTATCATCGGGGGAGATGCGTCCCCTTCATGCGCCCGCGCCCCTGGCGGAATTGGCCGCTCTTCGGCTCCCCCATGGCCGGAGGTAGGCGGCGCAGCGCCGCTCTGGCCGCCCTGGCAGTCGGGGGAGGCGGGGTGGCGGCGCGGTCCGCTCGTCTGCTGTGGCGGCGTCGGGAGGTGAATTGGTCGCCCCCGGAGCGCTTCACCCGGGATGCCTATCTCAGCTGCCAGACCATGGGCGCGGGTCCCAGCCCGGTACTCCTGCTCCACCCCCTGGGGGATACCTCCGCCTACTTCGGATCCGCCTTCGATGAGCTGGCGGCTCCGGGCCCCTTGCTGGTACCCGATCTTCTGGGTTTCGGTGGCTCGCCGCCATCCGAGGCCGGATACGGCCCGGACGACCACGCCGATGCGCTGGCGCGTATGCTGGACCTCTTGGAGGTGAGGGAGCCAGCGCTGGTTGTCGGCCACGGTCTCGGGGGTGTCATCGGTCTACGTCTGGCCGCCAGGTTTCCTGGTCGGGTCCGGGCACTGGTGGCGATCTCGCCCCAGATCTACTCCGACCCTGGCTCAGCGCGCCAGCACCTGCGCCGCGCCGGTCTAAGAGTGCCCACAGTGAGTGGCTGGCTTCCCGCTCGAACCGGTAGGCGCGCAGCCCGGCGGGCCCTCGCCCCGGCGATCTCTGCCGACGTGCCCTCCCGGGTGGCCAGGGACAGGCATGACTCCAGGGGGAGCGCGGCCTACCTGGGGACCTTGGTCTCCTGCCTGATCGAGGCCCGCGCCGCCACCTGGTTCTCCGACGTGAGATGCCCGGTGGACCTGGTGCTGCCTGCCAATGACCGCAGCCTGGAGGTTGGGCTGCTCGAGCGGGTCTCGGTCGAGAACGTCACCGTGCGGCTCACGCGGCTCATGTTCGGCGACTACCGGCTTCCCCTGACTCATCCGGATGGCTGCCTCGCGGCGGTAGACCGGTTTCGGGAGCAACTGGCGGCGCGCTAGCAGGTACGTCCCGGCTGGCCGCCGGCCGGTTCGGCTCCGGGACGCTAATCTGAGCTGGAATTGGGGCGTCGCCAAGTGGTAAGGCAGGGGACTTTGGATCCCCCATTCGAAGGTTCGAATCCTTCCGCCCCAGCTCCTTGGAATTCGGCTAGGGGGTCGCTCCCACTTCAGGACGGTCGCTTGACATCTTAGTTGACAGCTTCGGGCAATCTGTTCTGGGCTTGAGACATTAGCGGTCGCCGGGCACCCAGCGAAGCCCTGTCGGTGGTGCTGAGCGCCGTGTCGGCGATCCTCCACCGCCCGCCGTGCGCATTCGGATGGCCCGGGAGAGCAACCCGCGCTAGGTCGGCCAGGTCCACTGTTGCGCCATCCCCCTTGCGGCGGGTTACTGCCGACTCGGCGCCTCGCGGCCTCGGGCCACCGGAGGTGACCGTTGACAGGTTCTCGGCGCCCGGGAAGAATGGCATCACGCTATGTCGAAGTTCATCAGGTCCGGACCCGGGTTGCCTGACAGCTTCAGAGCGGTGCGTCACAAGGTAGCGCTACTACTGCTCCTTCTCGGAGGGACCGGAGGGGTCCTTGCGAGCTGCGGGGTCTCTCCGGCTCCGCAGCCGACGCATCCGACGGGCAGCGCCTCGGCGACGGGAGATGTGACGGGGGTCAAGTTGAACCTCGGGACAGCCGCGGGCGCCGTCACCTTCCCGCCAGCTGGGCTCTCATGCAGCGCGGCGGGGCGCTCTTTCACGATGCAAGGACCGTTCGGGGTCGACAGCTTTGTGCTGACAGCGGACGACCTCAAGGCCGGCTCCCGGCTGAATTTCAACTTCACCTCGACGTTCAGCACCAGTCTGACTCTCACGATCCGGGGACCGTTCTTTCCCCTGACCTATTACGCGGGGCCTGTTCAGCAGGCTGCGGGCCAGTCGTTGATTCAGGGCACCGGCTTGCTGTCGGTTGCCCGATCGGGAACCTCAGGGATGCTGAATCTGACGCTCCAGAGCCCGATCGCCGGGGAGTCCGCTGCCCCGGCCACCGTAGTCGGCACTTGGAGCTGCAGCCATCCGACGTCCGCCGTCCCGGGTGCCCAAACGGAGCCTGCGCTGGCTCCTGCCTCCGTCCCGCCGGTGGGAGGCGAGTGCGCCAACCCGATTCAGCAGCTGAGTGCGGGAGGGGTTGCCCCACTCACCTGCCCAGACGGCGCTGTGGATGTTCTCGCGTGGAGCTACCTGAGCCAATACGATCCCCAGGTTCAGCAGCTGGGGGCTGGGGCGACCGTCAACCAGGTGGAGCGGGCATTCTGTCCCCCAACCCGGTCTGCCTTCCTCTCGGACTCGGTTGCGCTTGAGGTGTATCAGATCTCGGCCGACTACTACGGCTGGACCTTCGCGACGCCCGCGGCGACAGTGGCTTCCGGCGGCGGCTGCGGATAGTGTGCGGCTCTTTGCCGGTGCCAGTGCCCGCCGGCATGCGCGAGGCCTAGGCCGGCGCTCCTGGGGCCTGGCGCTGAGGCGGCGCGCGTGAAGGAGCGCGCCCCAGGTTGGGTGGGACTCATTTGGGCCGCCATCCGGTGGCGTGCCGGGAGCTCCCTCGCCATGCTGTTTGCCGCCACAGTTGCGGTGGCCGCCGCGAGCGCCGGCCCCATGTATCTGGAAACCGCGTACGGCACCGTTCTGCAGGCGAAGTTGGCGCAGGCGGGGGCCTCAGCCACCGCGGTTAACGTCGGCGACTTCGTCGCGAGCCCTCAGGGGGTCGCCTTGGTGGCGCCGACCTTCGCCTTGGGTGCCCAGTATGGCATGGGGCGATGGTTTGGGCCTGCCCAGGCAAGCTACACCGCCGAGGTCGAGGCGCCAGTCCGGTTCCCCCTGGTCGCGCGGCCGGGCGTCTGCCGACATCTGAAGTTCGTCAGCGGTCGATGTCCTGGTGCCGCAGGCCAGATCGTCCTCACCACCCGCTCGGCCAGAGCTCTCGACGCCCGCGTGGGGACCGTGATGCATCCGGCGAGTCCCGTCGGCGTCGGTCCGCTGACGGTCGTCGGGATCATCTTGCCGGGCAATCCCCTGGCACCGTACTGGCTCGGTCAGGACTTCTTCGGATATGGCGATGGGCACCTGGACTCCGCCTTCACGGTTATCTCCACTGTGGCTGGGCTACCGACAACCGCTCTGGTCCAGCTTCCTCTGGAGCCGAAACGGGTCCATCCAGGCAATCTGGGCGTGCTGGAGGGCGCGGTCGAGTCCTACGAGGCGGCTGCCAACCAGCAGGCGGGCCTCACCGCCACAACCCGCCTTTTCTCGGCCGTGGACGCCTACGTCAGGTCCGCCGACCTGATGGCGGTCATCGTTGTCCTGGTCGACCTTCAGCTGGTGGTTCTCGCCCTCTTCGTCGTCTATGGGCTGGTGGCCCAATCTGCGCTGGTGCGGACCAAGGAGGTGGCAATTGCCCGCCTTCGAGGCCTTCCCTGGCTGAGGGTGGTCGCCCTCGGGCTGGGTGAGCCGATCATGGTGCTCCTGGTCGCATTCCCCCTCGGCCTGCTCGTGGCGATCGGCCTCACAGCGCTGGCCCAGCACGCCCTGCTGCCCAATACGCGCGTGGCGTTCGACGCCACGGCGATCGTGGCTGGCCTGGCCGCCGTGGGCGGGGGGATCGCTGCCGTCGCGGCCGGCTCCCGCCGGCTGCTGGTGACCCCGCTTCAGCGACAGCTGCTCGCTCTGGAGGTCCCCACTGCTCCGCCGGCACGGGCGGCCCTGGACGCGGCGGCGTTGGCCGTGGCCATAGCTGCACTAGTCGAACTGATCGTCTCCGGGGCGGTCGACGGACGCCAACCCAACCCGCTCGCGGTCCTCGCCCCTGGGCTCCTCGCGGTCATTGTGGCCATCGCATCGACCCGGGCCGTGCCGGTCATCGCCAGGGCCGTCATCCGCCGGACGTCGAAAGGATCCAGGATCGGGCTCGGAATAGGGGTCCGCCAGGTGGCGCGTCGCCCCTCTGGCCTGCGCCAGATGGCAGTGGTGACCGTCGCGGTGGCGCTGGCTTGCTTCGCCGTGGCGGGATGGGCGGATGCAGCTGCCAACAGGGCGATCCGGGCCGACTTCGCCCTCGGTGCTGCGAGGGTCCTGAACGTGCGCCTGCCGGCGGGACTGGGGCTTGAGCAGGCGGTCGACCATGCGGACCCCAGCGGTCAGTACGCCATGGCGGCGATGGTGCAGACCGGACCCGGGCCCAATCTGCTCGCCGTCCAGCCCCGCCGACTCCAGCGGATTGGCTACTGGCCCCCAGGGGTGAGCCACGTGTCGCTTGCCCAGTTGGTCCGCTGGCTTAGTCCACCCCTGCCGCCCCCGCTCGAGGTTTCCGGGACCGAGCTCAGGGCCACCGTCACCCTGGCGGGTGCGCCCACACCGCCGCCCGACCTGCAGCTCGACATGGTCGACAGCCAGGGAAACCAAGAGGTGGCCGACTTCGGGTACCTTTCGCCGGGAACGCGGACCTATGAGGCATCGCTTCCGGGGGTCTGCCTGCGAGGTTGCCGCGGAACTCAGCTGGTGCCTGAATGGACCCCTGCCCAAACCAGCCTGGGTACCGGGCAGCAGGTCGACGCTGGTCCGCAGTCCGTTAGCTACTCGCTCACCCTTGGCGCCTTCCAGCAGGAGACGCGGCACGGGTGGCGGGAGGTGACGAGCCGCCTCGGCGACCCCTCCTACTGGACCGGTTCCGGCCCAGGCATGACGGTCCACGTGATCAAAGTGGACGGCCGATCCACGCTGCAGTTGCTGGTTGAGGACGCGGCGAGTGACCCGACCTCACCGGCGGTCTACGTGGCATCGCTCCCATCGGTCCTCCCGGCCGTGATGAGCCGCGGCACCTCGGTCCAGGATCCAGCCGCCGCTCCGACTTCGGACTTCGACGGGACGAGCATAGTTCTCGATGCTAAGTACCAGGTGGTGGATCTTCCACAGGTAGGAGGCAATGGGTTCCTCATGAACCTGAGCGCTGCCGTTCGCGCCGAGACCGGGCCGCCGACCGAGACGGTCGACCAGGTGTGGCTGTCCGCACGGGCCCCGTCCATCATCGTCGCCCGCCTACGTCAGCAGGGGGTGACGGTGGTGTCGTCCTTGACCCCTGCCCCGGCCCTGGCGATTCTCAACCGCAGCGGACCCGCGCTTGCGTACACCTTCTACCTTTTCGCGATGAGCGCGGCTGCACTGTTGGCTCTTGGATGGTCGGTCTTTGCCGCATCCGCCACTGCTCGACGCCGAGCCTTCGAGGTCGCAGTTCTGCGGGCGATAGGGGTGTCGGATCGGGATTTGGCCGGGTCCCTCCTGGCAGAGAGTCTGATCTTGCTCACTCCAGGGGTGGTGCTCGGTGCTCTCACGGGGCTTGGAGCCGCGCTGCTCGCCCTTCCGTCCCTTCCGGAGTTCACGTCCTCGGCTGGGTCGCCGCCAGTCGAGCTTGCGCTGGCACCGCTTCCGATCGGCATCCTGGCCGGCTCTTTGGCGACGCTTTTTCTGGTGGCCGCCTGGGCCAACGCCAGGAGCACCCTGCGCCGCGCTTCATGGGCTCGGTTGCGCTTCGAAGTCGGGTGAGCGGGGAAGGCCCAGCGGAAAGCGGGCCGGGGTAGCAGCGGCTCCGCCACGCCGGGGCCGAGGCCGCCGCCCCCGGGGGGGAGGACCCGGAAGACAGGCATGCAGGCGACCGTGTAGCTGCGATCCAAGGCACGGACCTCAGGCGGGTTGGGCCGCCCGTGATGCCCATAAGGCAGACGGCGGGCGGCCCAACATCGCCGCACAGCTGCGTTCCATTATCCAGAACAGCAGTCGCGTGACCGGCAGCGGGATCAGGCAGGCGAGGGCGGCCGTAGGACAGCGGGTGGCCGCTAGCGGGAGAACTCTCCCCGTCCGGGCCGGAGCCGGTTACGGTGAGCCATCGCGCCACCACAAGTGCCTGTCACACAGTGGTGGCAAAATACGTGCCCACTTCGATTCGCCTTGGGGCCCGTCGCGGTGGCTGCCCCCAGGATACTGAGGCCCGGGGCGGACGCGCTCCACTGGGCGGCTAGTGGTAGGGCGTGGGGCACTGACCGCGTAGGCGATCTCGGCGGGTGAGTGAGGGCACAGCCATAGGGCGCGAGCTGACCGTTCATGTAGCCGGTGGCCACGGCGTGCTGGGGCGGACCCCGGGGGACGGCGTGCGCCCCGCGGCCGTTGGGCCATCGCGGATGCGGGCACTTTGGGCCATGAGGGGGTGCTCGAACTCAGTGATGGCGCCGAGAGTCTGGCCGAACATCCGGCCGACCGAAGTTGAGGTGCCTATCACCTTGTGGCCCACCCTAGGTCAACGAGGCATGACCGAATGCGGGCGGGACGCACGCGCCGCATGAGGCTGGGGCGGATCCTGCAGTGCCGCTAAGTCCGACGCGACGCTCCTCAACGCCACCTAAGCCGCCCCAATACTGGGACGTCGGCGGACTTGACTCGATGGAATGATCCAGCTCGGAGGGCGCCCCGTCGCAGAATTAGGCCGGCTCGCCTTGACCCTGGCCGCGCCGGTCGCGGCATGCCTCCGAGAGGGCTGGGAGCTCCTCGTTGGGCGACCTCTGATCAGGCCACAACTTCGGACCTGGGTGCGGGGCCGCGCCGGTGGCTGAGGCTGGTCACGATTCTGTGCGGGTGGTAGCGGGTCGGCCGGCGGATCCGTGGCGCGTTTCCGGTCCGCTTCAGGGGGGTGACCATGGCCTTCTTGGCCGGCAAACCTCCTCGATCGCGGCGGTCACTGGCCGGCCCGGCGAACACGTGACCTGGCAAGACAAAGGTAGTGGCGATCGGTCGACCGGCTTCGTCCCAGAAAGGGCTCAGCCGGCAGAGTCCACCAGCCGCGCATCAATGGCCACAGGCCGACCAGACGACGAACTCCCCGCTCTCCATGCCCCGGCCCGGCGAACGCGACAGGGAAGGAGGCGAGGTCCGGGTGAGGGATCGGTCTTCCAGCGGAGGGACGGGCGCTGGTGTGGGGTGGCCACCGTCGGTTGCGGTGAGCGTCGATACTTTTACGGGAAGACGCGAGTTGAGGTCGCAGCCAAGCTCACTGCAGCTCTGGTGGCGGTGGAGGCTGGAAGGCCGCTGCCTAGGGACCGTGAGACCGTCGGCTCTTATCTCGACCGCTGGCTGGAGGGGATTCCAGGTACGGTTCGGAGCACCACTCTCGCTGACTACCGGTTCA
>JAJYXT010000027.1 GCA_021801645.1 bacterium | reverse complement strand
CAAACAGCAGTGCGAGGATCACGCTCCCCAGCACGATGATGGTGTCGTACCAGAGCCAGGGGGTGATGTGGTTGGCGCTCACCCGTGCGAGGGCGTCGTACGCATAGGTCACGGGGAGTGCATCAGCGAGCCCCTGCAGGACACGTGGCATCTGGCCCCGCGGGAGGATCAAGCCGCTGAGCAGGATCTGCGGAAACAGGAAAGCGGGCATGGACTGGATCGCCTGAAACTCCGTTCTGGCAAATGCGCTCAGGAGTAGCCCCAGGGCCATGCCAAGCAGGGCATTGGCAACAGCGAGCAACACCGTCGCCCAAGCGGGTCCGAGCGATCGGACGCCGAGGAGCCCAAACCCCACGAGCCCGGTGCTCACCCCCTGCAAGAAGGCGAGCAACGCGAAGGCAAGGCCATACCCGAAAAGCAGGTCGAGCTTGGCCAGAGGCAGGGACATGAGGCGCTCGAGTGTGCCGCTTGTACGCTCGCGCAGCATGGCGATGGAGGCGACCAGGAACATCAAGATCAGCGGGAACAGGCCGATCATCGGAGCGCCGATCCGCTCAAAGGCCTGCGGCTGATAGTCGAATATGTACTTGAAGAGTGTGAGCAGCGCCGGGGGGACGAGGAAGAGCATCGCCAGGGTCCGTCGATCACGACGCAACTGCCCGAGGACGCGGGCCGAGGTGGCGAGCGTGGCGCCGGCGGTCACGACGCCTCCGCGAGGGCTACGAAGGCCTCTTCGAGGTCCTCAGAGTGTGTGCGCTCCAGCAGCTCGCCGGGGCTGCCGGTCGCGATGATCTCCCCTTGGCGCATCAGCACGAGCTGATGGCAGCGCCGCGCCTCGTCCATCACGTGAGTGGACACGATTAGACTGGCGCCACCGGCAGCGAGTCGGTAGAAGGTGTTCCAGAGTTCCCGTCGCAAGATCGGGTCGACGTCCACGGTCGGCTCGTCAAGCACGAGCAGTTGCGGCTCACCCAGGAGCGCCACCGCCAGAGACGCCCGTGAGAACTCCCCGCCGGAAAGCGTCCGCGTCACCTGGCCGGCCCGGACCGACAGGCCGACCAGCTCCATGACCTCCTCAATCCGCCGCCGGGAGGCTCCTACGATCCTGGCGAAGTAACGCAGGTTCTCCAGCACCGTGAGATCCCCATAGACCGAGGGCTCCTGGGTCACGTAGGCGACCCGGTACCGCAGATCCGGGGCTCCCGCTCGCCGACCAAGCACCTCTACCCGACCACGCTCCACGATCTGCACCCCCACAATCGACCGAAGAAGGGTGGTTTTGCCTGATCCGCTCGGACCGAGGAGGCCAGTCACCTTGCCGACGGGAACCTCGAGGCAAACGCCAGCCAAAACGAGCTGCCCGCCTCGGCGAACGTGGAGGTCGCGGACGCTGACGGCCAGGCTCCCTAGCGCCGCGAATTCATCCGCCGCCGAATTCGGCATGCGCTGAGTTTAGCGGCTATCGTGGTCGTTGTCAATGAGCTCGACGAACGGACCGCGACAACACACGGGCCGTCGGCCTGGGCAGAGTGGGACGCGCGACGATATCCTCGCGGCCGCCGCACGCCTGTTCGCAAAGCAGGGCTACAACCGCGCGTCCCTGAGGACCATCGCCGCCGCCGCCCACGTGGACCAGAGGCTCATCGCGCACTACTTCGGCTCCAAACAGCAGCTCTTCGTGGCCGCCGTCAGCCTGCCTTTTAACCCTGCCGAGCAGCTGCGGAGCATCCTTGCCGGCGATCCCGCCATGGCCCGACAGCGGTTGGCCCAAATCGTGGAGAGAGTCGTTGGCGAGCCCGCCGTACATCAGCGTCTGGTCGGCGTCGTTCGGGCCGCCGCCAGTGAGCCCGAGGTCGCCCGGATGCTGCGCGAGTTCTTCAGGACAGAGCTCTTCGAGCCAGCATCCATCCTGCTGGGGAGTGCTGACGCGGCCTTCCGGATCAACCTGGTCGGATCTCAAGTGGTGGGACTCGTAATGGCCCGCTATGTGCTAGTTCTCGAGCCCCTCGCCTCCATGGCTCCTGAGGCAGTTGCCGACGCCATCGCAGGGACTCTGCACCGCTACCTGTTCAGCCCACTTCATGACCTCGAGTTGCCAACTCCATCGACCGCGGGACTCGGGACGCCCCCTTGAGCAGGAGCGCGAGGTGACGGGAAATCCGACCGCAGCACTCGTGCCACCGTTTGACCTTGGAGGCATCGGAATAGGGCGGCCGCAGTGAGCTCACCCTGCCTGACGGCCGCAGCCAGTTCCGCGATCAGGGCAGGAGGTGAGGTGGTTGGACACCAGGGAGCCGACCGGGGCCAAGTCCACCGCCGCCGCCATCATTGGCCAGCCGCCAACTGCTCCGGGGAACGAAGCCGGGCCGAGTGGGAAGGCGACCCTTGGACTGATGCACCCGTTGATCAGCATCTGCGCGGGTCGGATTCCGGGTCAGTTTTGGGTGCTACCAGGCACCTCAAAAGAGGCAGGCGGATGCTGATATCGATCTCGAAAGCATCTGCTGGAGCGGGAGACGGGTCTCGAACCGCCGACCTACTGCTTGGTAAGCAGACGCTCTCCTCATGAGGCTACGATCGCGCTGGCCCGATCTCAATAACAGCGACTTAGATCGATGTGCCCCTGTTCAAGAGCATCTGCCTGTGTAGCCCAAAACCGAGCAAACGTTCTGTCAAAATGTATGCCCGCCGCCCTGTCTTCACCCGACGGGCTGAGGAGGAGGCACACGTCCAGCGATAACCCACGGCTCGATCAAGACCCGTCTGCGAGCAGCGCAAGGAAGGCGGCCGGGGAGTGGATCGGCAAGGTCTGGTCGAGCCCGAGAAGATGGCGGTCGCCCGAGACAATGACAGCACGGGCCGCCACCGCCAGCGCGATGAGGTAGTCGTCACCCGGGTCAGGCGACCGAACCAACGCCGGCTCGGTCGGGTCATCGACCACCCGAGCTTGGCGCTCAACCAATCTGACCGCCGCGGTTGCATCGCTGGCGGAGATGTGGCGACGGATCTTGGGGTAGGCAAGAGCTAGCTCCAGCTCAGCCAGGAGAAGCGGAGAGGCAACGAGGTCATAGGCACCATCCAACCCGGCCTGCAAGACCTTGGCCGGCGACCCGTCCGGAGCCAGCAGGGCCGAGATGATGACGTTGGGGACGAGGATCGCCCGCACGGCTCAGCGCTTGGCGCGCCGAGTGTGGTGTTGCGCCTCGACCGCCAGCTCCATAGCCTCTCCCTCTTGGAGGTTGTTGCGAGCCCACAGCCGGTCGAGTAGGTCCAAGCCAAGGTCGCGCCGGATGGCCGCCTCGATCACCGCGCTGTCGCCCTGCCCGGTGCGGGCCGCGCGCACCCTCACCGCACGCAGCACGTCTTCGTCGATCGTGAGAGTGGTGCGAGTCTTTGGCATATCGGCATCTTAACATCGTTGTGCACAGATGCTCACCATTCACTCCGACTCGAGTCGTCCACGGGGCCCGGGCGTCTTCGCCAGCTGCCTGCCGCTTAGCCGGTCCGCCAATCTGGCAAACGGCCGATGTGAGAGTGATCGTTGTGAGTGAGTCTGGTCGGCTGACCCTGTGACCGGGTCCCCTGGGTGAGATCCTCGGTAGCGACGACTCCCTTACTGCGGCACCCGGGAAGGAAAACCCGGTAGAGAGCGAACCCGTAGGCATTCTCCAGGGTCCTCACCGAGAGTTCTCGGGCCCGGCAGGAGTACAGGTAGTCGTCGACCAGCTCAGGTGCCGAGCTAGCGCTCGCGGTGGCCGCTCTGAGTGCGGCTGGCCTGGGTCGCCGACTCCCGGGTGCCTTCCGCTCCACGACCTGGACCAAAGTGGCGGTTCGGGCAAAGCACCTGTTTATCAGCGTCTGCGCATCTTAGATTTTGGATCTATTTCAGGCTGCTTTGCGCCGCTCTAGCAGCCCTAGCAGATGCTGTTATTGAACTCGAACGTTCGCTATGGAGCGGGAGACGGGTCTCGAACCCGCGACCTTCTGCTTGGGAAGCAGACGCTCTACCAACTGAGCTACTCCCGCCCGGCCAGCGAGTATACCGTGACGGTGTGGTAGCTTCAGCGAAGCCCGCCAACTGGAGAGAGCACCCATGATCACCGCCTTCCTTCTCATCAACGCCGAGCGCGAGCATCTCGGGTCCTTGGGGCCGAGGCTGGCGGCTTGCCCGGGGGTGGTCGAGGTCTACACCACCACCGGCGAGGTCGACTTCATCGCCAAGCTCGCGGTGTCGGACCTTGAAGAGCTGGCGGGGCTGGTTCACGACCGGCTCGCGGACATGGACGGCATCGCCGCCACCAGCACCCACCTGGCCATGCGCCGGTACCGGCCGGAGGAGATAAGCGCCGCCTTCGACCTCGGGGTGGACTGACCTCTCAGAGCCCGGCGGCCCCAACCAGGTGACCGATGCCGGCGGTCACCACCATCGCCAGCGACCCGCCCACCAGCACCCTGACCGCCCCCCGCCTCCACCCGGCGCCTCCGGCGATGGCGCCCAGCGCCCCCAGCACCCCGAGGGCCACCAGTGCCACCGCAGTGAGCACGACTGCCCGAAGAGCGAGGGGGCTGAGGAGTGCGGCCAGGACCGGGAGGAGCGCCCCACCCGCGAAGGCCGCGGCCGAGGACGTGGCCGCCTGGACCGGCCGCGCCCGACCCTGCTCTGTGATGCCGAGCTCGTCGCGGGCGTGGGCGGCCAGGGCGTCGTGGCTCATGAGCTGCCTCGCCACCTCGGTCGCGAGCTCCGGTTCGACCCCGCGCTGGACGTAAATTGCCGCCAGCTCTGCCAGCTCCCCCTCAGGGTCGGTGCGGAGCTCGACACGCTCGCGCCCCAGGTCCGCGCGCTCGGAGTCCCGCTGCGTGGAGACCGAAACGTACTCCCCCGCGGCCATGGACATCGCTCCGGCGACCAGGCCGGCGATCCCCGCCGCGAGCACCTGCCCGGACCCGGCGCTGGCGGTGGCGACCCCGAGCATCAGGCTTGCGGTGGACACGATCCCGTCGTCCGCCCCCAGCACCGCCGCCCGCAGCCATCCGGTGCCGCCGCTGCGGTGAGCCTCCGGAACTTCCCCCTGTTGGGCGGCCGGGGATGCAGGGTGGGCTATCGCCGCGCTCCCCAGGCTGCGGCCGGTCTGCGATCAGCGCCCGCTGAAGTACTCAAGGACTACCCCGCCTTCTCCAGCGCCTGGGCCACCAGCGCCTGCACCTCTCCGCCAGAGCTGCCGAGGGCATCCCGGCAGGCCTCTCGGGAGCGACCAGAGGCGAGGACGCGGTACCGGGGGGCATCTGGATCGGGCAGAACCAGCGCCCAGCCTCCGTCGAATCCGACCTTGAGGCCGTCCGTGAGGTCGACCGTCTGACCGCGGTGCGCCTCCACCAGCAGCCGCATCACCTCTCCCTTCACCTCCCAGGGGCAGAAGACCTCGTCTTCCAGGTGTGTCCCCGACGGGAGGCGGCGGCGGAGCTGGGCCACCGTGGACCCGTCCTCCACCACTAGGCGAAGGGTGTTCATGACCGTGTAGAGGGCGTCGTAGGCGGCCAGATGGGAGGGCCAGACGAAACCTCCCAACCCATCCACCCCCAGCAACGCTCCCTGCCGCTCCGCGGCCCGCACCACCGCCCCGACGTCGGCGCGCGTGCGGTGAAGACGCCCTCCGTGAGCCTCCACCACCTCCTGGAGCCGCCAGCTGGCCGACACGGGAGCCACCACCACCCCGCCGGGCTCCGCACGGAGGGCCAGCAGTGCGAGCAGGCACGCTGCCTCGTCGTGATCCAACGCCTGGCCCTCATCGTCCACCAGGAAGAGCCTCTGCCCGGGAGGGTCGATTCGCACTCCCAAGGTGGCGGTGACCGTGCGGGTGATGCTCGCCGCCTGGCGCAATTCCTCCTCCTGGTCGCGAGGGACCGGCGAGGAGTTGGCCTCTTCGTCGAAGCCGGACCGCAGAGAGATGGTCTGCACCCCCGCTTGGTGCAGCAGCCGCGGCAGGACCAGGGAGGCGGAGCCGAACGCGAAGTCGACCAGCACCCGAGGGTGGGCAGACCGAACCTGCGCCAGATCCAGTCCGGCCAGGATGTGGCGCTCGTAGGCGACTTGGACGCCCTCGGGGTAGGAGATCTCCACGATCTCCCGGGGGACCACCCGGCGGAAGTCCTCGCGGAAGAAAGTGTTCTCCAGCCGACGCTCCTGGCGGCGGTCCAAGGCCACTCCCTTGTCGTCCATGACCTCGATGTCCGCGGACCGGCTGTCCAGAGGTGAGGCAACGATGTGGACCGCGCCGGCGGCGGCAGAGGACCGGGTGAAGTGCGCGGTTATCGGCACCGGAAGCTCACTGAGGTCGACCACGGTCGCCCCGGCCGAGAGCATCCCTGAGATCATGGCCCGCTTGATCATCCGGGAGCCGGGGCTCCGATCCCGGCAGATCGCCAGCTCAGCCCCCCGGGGTTGGGTGGCGGCCCAGGCAGCTCCCAGGCGGGCGCACCACTCCGGAGTCAGCTGGACGTTGATCAGGCCGGTGATCCCCACCGAGCTGAAGAGGGCCGAACGCCAGGCGCCGGCCCAGATCACCGACTCGTGAACCACCGACCCCGGCTCGATCTCCTTCCCCGGCCAGATCCGGACCCCCTGCTCCACTATCGATCGGGCGCCGATGGTGCAGTCGTCGCCCACCACGCTGCCGTCGTCGAGGAGGACCTCCGGCTTGATCGTGGCCCCACTGCACACCACCGCCTGGCGAAGTCGGGAGCGCTCCCCCAGGTACACCTGGGGCCAGATGACGCTGTTGCTCACCTTGGCCCCGCCGTCCACCACGGAGAAGCGGTCAAGCACCACCGGGCCGTTCAGGAAGGCCCCCTCCCCAACCACCGCATCTCGGCCGATGAAGGCCGGCCCCTCGATCTGGGCGGAGGCAGCCACCTCCGCCCCCTCGCTGATCCACTGGGACTCGCCCACCTGGCGGCCGGCTATCTCGCACTCCACCCGCCCCTCCAGGGCGTCCCAGTTGGCCTGCAGGTAGCTCTGGACGCTTCCTATGTCGCACCAGTAACCGCGGCCCACCATGGCCCAGAGGGAGTCGCCCTGGCGGAGCATCTCGGGGAAGACATCCTGGGACCAGTCGCAAGGACGGTCGGCCGGGATGTAGTCCAGAACCTCGGGGTCGATCACGTAGATGCCAGTGTTGACCTGGTCGCTGAACACCTCGCCCCAGGATGGCTTCTCCAGGAAGCGCTCGATCCGGCCGTCCGCGGAGGTGACCACCACCCCGTACTCCAGAGGGTTGGCGACCTTGGCCAGCACCAGCGTGGCGTGCGACCTCCGCTCCTCATGGAAGGCCAGCGCCTGAGTCAGGTCGATGTCGGTCAGGGCATCACCGCTGATCACCAGGAAGGTGCCGTCCAGCAGGCTGGAGGCGTTCTTCACACTCCCGGCCGTGCCCAGAGGGCGATCCTCCACGACGTACTCCAGGTGCATTCCCAGCTCGGCCCCGTCGCCGAAGTAGTCGCGGATGCTGGCGCCCAGGTACTGCAGGGTTATGACCACCTCGGAGACCCCATGCCGGCGGAGCAGCCGGAGCACATGCTCCAGACATGGGCGGCCAACCACGGGGACAAGGGGCTTGGGGCGGCGGCTGGTGAGGGGACGCAGACGGCTCCCCTCCCCACCGGCCATGACCACCGCCTTCAAGGAAGTCCTCCCTCGACCGACCAGGCCGGGGCTTCTCCAGCCGTGGTGATCATACGAAGCCACGCCGGAGCTGGTGGCGCCTCCAGGCCCACATCAGCAGGATCACCAGCGCCGCGGCGGCCGCCGTCACCAGCGAGGTGAGGAGAAGCTCCATTGAGCCGGTGCCTCCGGAGTACTGCGGCGGGGCTGGCAGCGGCTGCAGGAGATGTCGGTAAAGGCCGGCGGGGGTGACCGCCAGGACGTCCCCGCGGGGATCTTGGGAGAGCACCGGGCCGAGAGTGGAGAGCTGCAGCGCGCTTGAGGTCCCGGGCAGGTCGGCGCGGTACCAGGAATAACCCCCGTCCGGTGTCAGGAGGGTGCCGAACCCGGAGGTGGCGAGGTAGGCGGCCGATCCGCTCACCGCCACCAGTCCGTTGATGCCGGGCACACCTGAAGCACCTCCTGCCGGCAGAACCTGGAAGGCCGCCTGCCACCCGTCACGATAGAGCCCCCAGACGACCCCGCTGCGGGCCACGGCCAGAACCACCCCGTCGGCAAGCTCGGCGACCTTCGCTCCCGGTCCGAGCCGGGGCGATCCGCGGCTCGCCACCAGCCCCCCGCCAGGCCGCAGGAGGTATTCCCCCGAGGTCTCGGCGATGACGAAGGGATCGCCTGCCCCCGGGGGCGGAGCTACCGCCAGCGGGGCTCCCCGGCCGCCGCCCGCTGGGCGCGGCAGCCCCGGCGGCCGCCACTGATAGACCCCGTTCGTGGTGAGGGCCACGACCCAGGGCCGGTCGCCGGTACCAACCGCCATCCCCAGCGGCCTGCCCGGAAGCTGACCGAGCCGACGGAAGCTGTCTGAGGTGACCTCCAGCAGCTGGCCCGAGCTGGCCTGCACGAGCCCGGACCCACCAGGCAGCGAGGCCACGAAGGCCGCATGGGGAAGCCCCAGCGGGCGGTAGCGGCCGGAGAGCGGCCAGAGCCAGCCCGCTCCTCCGCCTACAACCGCCAGGGTGGGTGAACTTGCGCTGGGCGAGACCTGGGTCAGCCCGCGCGGAGCCCCGGGCACCGCCACCCACCAGGCGGCGGCCAGCACGGGAGCCGCCAGATGGAGGCCGCAGCCGGCGGCCACCACGAGCGCCAACAGTGCCCGGAGTGCCCTAGCCGCCACCGTACAGCCCGCTGACCACCGCCGCCAGGATGAAGAAGTCGGCCGCGACGTGGATCACCGCCGCCGGCAGCAGGCTCCTGGCCCGGATGGTCATCCACCCCCAGAGCCACCCCAGCCCGATCACGATGGGGATGAAGCTCGCCGCCGGGCCCTCGTACTGGATGGCGAGGTGGCCGACCCCGAAGACCAGACCCTGAGCCAGCACCGCCACCGCCGGACTGAAGCGCTGCTCCAGGGCCACCAGGAAAACCGCCCGGAACTGCACCTCCTGAGCCACCGCGCTGGCGGCGTTGGCCACCCCGAGCCCGGCCCCAGCCGTGCCCGAGAGTGCCAGAAGCGGCACCCCCTCGCGGCCAAGGAGCGTCGCCGGCAGCGCGAACGCGACCACCAGGAAGGCGAGGGTGCCCACCAGTGTGAGAACCAGGGCCGCCCGTCCCGGGCGCGCCAGCAGGCGAAGTCGGGGCCGACCCGCCAGCACCCAGAAGGCGGCGGCCATCATCAGGGCGAGAACCAGCTGAACGACTCCCGCCGCGACATTGCGGGCTACGGAGTTGGGCGGGCCGATCAGCCCGGGAGCCGGACCGGAGTAGGCCAGCAACCAGAGCCAGGTTGAGACCGGAAGCGCCAGGGTCAGCAGCGAGAAGGTGAGCGCGCTGAGGCGCCGCAGGGTGGGGACCGCGAGAGAGGCTGCCCAGACGGCGCCGAAGTAGGCGCTGAGGCGCCAAGCGAAGGGGTCCACGCCCTGCGGGTCACCGAACAGGCGCGGCACCAGCAGGACCGCTGCGGCTCCGGCCAGGATGACCGAGAGTTCGACGGCGCCACGCCCCGACTCGGTCGATCCGGCGCGCCCCAACCCGCCGGCGCGGGCCTCGATGGCCACGCCTCAGCGGGACCGGCCCAGGTTCAGGATCCGGACGAGTCCGGCGCCCCACCCTCCGCGCGGTGAGTCCCGTCGTCGGTCAGGCTGCCGGGTGCGTACCCGCTGAGAGGGGTGTCCATCTCCTCTCCCCGCAGACGGTCGACCAGGTCGTACACCTTGTCCTGGACCGTCCCCGAGAACAGGAAGGCAACGCCTGCCGAGGCCAGCAGCCCGGCGGCAATCCAACGCTTGGACACCCCCCGGCGAGGGGGCTTGGGTGGCTTGACACCAGTCTTGGCCAGGGTCTTCTCCACCCGCCGCCGGCTCTCCGGAGGAAGCGAGCGGCTGGCCTCGTAGGCCGCCTGGACCACCCTCTCGGCCAGCTCGGAACTTCTCTCGCGGGCCGCTCCCACCGCCTCCTGGGCCCGCCGCTCAGCCGCCTCGGTGACCGGATGGACCGTGGTGGCTATCCGGTCAGCTATCTCTGGGACCTGGTGGCTAGCCGCGGCCAGTGCAGGCGCGACTGCGTCGCCCGCGGACCGCACCCGTGCTCCGACAAGCTCAGCAATGGCCCCCGCGGCGTCCTGGGCTGTGGCTCCCAGCCGCTGCGCCTTGCGCCTCCTGCCCCAGATCCTCATGGCGGAACCTCCAGCTCCCTTGTCCTCTTTCTCGAGTGTACTTCCCCGCCAACTGCGGCGAGCACTGGCAGTTCGGTCCCGGACTCACCTCTCCGGCCAGCCCTCGGGGAGGTGCTGCAGCGGTCCGTGGCCCCCGCCCAGCATCGGGGCCTGCTCCAGGGCCGCCTGGAGGTAGCGCTTGGCCTCTTCCGCAGCCTCCGGCACCGAGCGCCCCCGAGCCAGCTGGGCTGTGATGGCGGCGGAGAAGGTGCAGCCGGTCCCGTGGGTGTGCGGCCCGGGAACTCGCGTACCCCGCAGCTCCAGCACCCGCCCCTCGCCGATCAGCAGGTCGTTCGGCTCGCCGGGGGAGTGGCCGCCCTTGACTAGCACCCAGTGAGGCCCCATCTCCAGCAGCCGCCGGCCGGCCGCCAGCGCCGTGTCCTGGTCCACGACGTCCAGCTCTGAAAGGACAGCGGCCTCGGGCCAGTTGGGGGTCAGCACCTCGGCAAGCGGAAGCAGGCGGTCACGCAGGGCGTCCACCGCCTCGGCCCGGAGGAGGTGATCCCCGCTCTTGGCCACCATGACCGGGTCCACAACCAGGGGGCTCCAGCCGAGCGAAGAGATCTGCTCCGCCACCACCTGGATGAGCTCGGTGGAGAGCAGCATTCCCGTCTTCACGGCTACCGGGCGCAGATCCCGATCAAGGGCCGCGAACTGGGCCACGACGAACTCCGCTGGGACGGCGTGGACCGCCTCCACACCCCGAGTGTTCTGGGCGGTGAGCGCCACCAGGACACTCACCCCATGCACCCCGGCCGCGGCGAAGCTCTTGAGGTCCGCTTGGATCCCGGCACCCCCGCCGCTGTCGCTGCCCGCCACCGTGGCGGCGATCGGCACCCGCGGCGTCACGGCCGCCCCCGGGCGGGAGCCAGCGCACGGGCCTGGGGGTGGCGCTCCCGCAGCAGGAGGTAGGCCGCGGCGGCCACGGCCATGCCCACCAGCCCACTGACGTCGGCCGGCTGGCCCGCGAAGAGGTGCGCCGCGAGCGGGGACACGAAGCCCCACTCACCCGGGGGCGGGGGCTCGTTGTAAAAGGCGATGGTGGCCGCCGTCCCGGCGAGGAAGGGCGCCATGGCCCGCCAGCGGACCCCGCCGCGGTACCAGTAGCCCCGTGGCCCCACCAGCTCGGCTGGCACCACCTTTGACCCTCGAAAGAGCTGATCAAGGAGCACCACCACCGCCCAGGCCGGGAACCAGACGTAGGTGAGGGTGAGGAAGTTGACGTAGTTGCCCTGGAAGCCGCTGCCGGCGAAGAGGACGAGGGCGGCGATGGCCCCGCCCACCAGCCCCATGGCCAGCGCGGCCGCCCACCGGGCGATCCGCAGCCCGATGGCGAGAGCGCAGAGGGCGGCGGAGTAGACGTCCAGATAGTTGGAGCTCAGCTCGGCGACGAGGATGAAGGCGGCGAAGCAGTAGGCGAAGGGTACGGGCACCAACCTGACGATCAAGTTGGGAAGCAGCACTCCCGGGGCGGCGGTCTGGATCGCCGCCCCCAGCAGACCGCAGAGGACCAGGGTGACCGCCGTGCCTCCTCCGGCAGCCCAGGCGACTCGGGCACCGCTGGATCGCTGGGGCAGGTAGCGCGAGTAGTCCCCGGCATAGGTCACCCACGACACCACCAGGGCAAAGGTCAGGGTGAAGCCCAGGGCCATGGCGGCGAGGTGAGGGCCGGTGGCCAGCCGGCTCTGCAGGGTGAGGTTCCAGCGCTGCACGGTGAGCGCGGCCAGCGCCAGGCAGACAACAAGGAAGGCCGGGGCCTGGAAGTGCTGGAACAGCGAGAGAGTGCGGTGGCCGTACACGGCCACCAGCACCGAGACGCCCACCATCCCCAGCAGAAGGAGCCCGGCGACCACCTCCGGGGTGGAGCTGAAGATGGGCAGCGCCCGAACGGTGGTCACCGCCACGGCGCAGTCGTAGGCGAACCAGCCCACCCCGATGGCCATGGTCAGAAAGCCGCCGACCATGGCTCCCCGGCGGCCGAACACCGCCCGGGAGTGGACGATCTGCGGAGCCCCGCTCCGGACCCCGGTCACCGACAGCAGCCCGAGGAGGGCGCCCCCGGCGCCTGCCCCGGCCAGCAGCGCTAGGCTCGCGTCCCAGAAGCCCAACCCGGCCGCCGAGATCAGAAGCGCCCCCGCGTACAGCGAGAAGAAATCGGCCAGGGCGCCGGCCCAGATGAAGGTCAGCTCGCGGGGTCGACCCCGCCGGCGGTCGGGTGGCACCGGCTCCAGCCCCCGAAGCTCGACCTGGAAGACCTCGTCCTTGGGATCCACCGCCGGCTGCTCAAGCCTCACGCCCATCGCCCCATCCTGTTTTGCACACCTCCCGACCATCTCGGGGTGGACAGGGCGTGGCTTCCCGACGCTGGTGCTAGCCAGATCCGGTGTTCAGGGTTGGCGGGTTGCCTCTCAGCGCCCTGTCGGCGCACCCCTAGCTGGAAGCTGGGCTTCCGGGGGCAGTATAGGCCGATGCCCGCCCCGGGGCGGCCCAGGGAGGGGCCTTGGACTCAGCTGCTGGTGGTGGCTCTGTGCGCGGGGCACGGGGTCGTCGCCTCCGCCGTGGAGCTGGACCTTTGCACGGTGGGGGCCGGCTTTCGAGACTCCGAGCTGGTGAGCTGGGCCGCGCTGGCCACGCTCCCTGTCGCGAGCTGCCCAACGCTCCACCCGATCAACCCGGCCGCCGTCAACGCCGCCGCGCCGAAGGCCGTGATCTCAGTTCTCATTCCAGCACCTCCTGATTTTCAGCTTCAACAGCACCAAATCCGCCGGCGGCGTTGCCGGGCACAATCGATTCAAACCCCCGCGGTTGGGGGATGCCTCTGTCCGGCCTCAGGACTTGCTGGGAGTCACGGGTCAGGGCTGAAGCTCTCGGGCCCGCCAGATGGCGCCCAGGCGCCGGTACTCGACCCGGTGGTGCAACCTGCCGGGACCCTCGCGCCAGAACTCCACCACCTCGCACTCGAGATGGTATCCCGCCCACCTGCGCGGCCTCGGCACCTCAGCACCGTCCAGCTCGACGGCCATCCGGTCAACCCACGCCTCCATCTGGGGACGGCTCGGCGCCAGGCGGCTCTGGTGGGAGACTGCCGCCGCCAGCTGGCTGGCCCGGGGCCGAGAGTGGAAGTAGGAGTCCACCTTGGCCGCTGGCAGCCGGTGCACCGCGCCTTCGACACGGAGCTGGCGCCCCAGGGCCGGCCAGTGCAAGCAGATGGCGGCCCGGGGATTCAGCCTGAGCTCCATCCCCTTCCGGCTCCCGCCGTCTGAGTAAAAGATGAGCCCTTCGGGGGTGACCTCCTTCACCAGGACCATTCGCACCGAGGGTCGGCCGTCGGTGGTGGCGGTGGCCAGGGCGGCGGCCCACCCGGGCTCGGTGGTCCTCGCCTCCTGCATCCAGCCCAGCAGGAGCGGCATGGGATCGGGGTCCGTCGCGACCGGGGGAGTTCGGTCCGCGGGCGTCAAGTCAGCGGCGCTCCGGGACTCCGGCACCCTGGGGCCAGGCCACCGCAAAGGCCAGGGGGAAGCCCGCGCAGGTGTTGGGGACAAACACGGCAGGCGGGATATTCACAGTTTCTCCACCGCGGCCCGGGGATTGGCACTGAGCAGGCTGTCCACCTCGGCCTCCGTGGGAAGTGAGCTGGTGGCCCCGATGCGGGTGGTGGCCAGCGCCCCGGCCGCCGACGCCCTGAGGAGGGCGGCTTCGACATCCTCACCCCGCGCCAGGGAGGCTGCGAGGGTGCCACAGAACGCATCGCCGGCTGCCACGGTGTCCACCACCCTAACCGGCAGCGGCGGGATCATCAGGCGCCGCGAGCTATCCAGGTAGACGGCACCCCGTGCCCCCAGGGTGACCACGACCGACCGGCAGCCCCGGCCCACAAGGACCTCGGCGGCGCGCAGTGCGGACGAGGGGGATTCCACGGATACGCCGGTGAGCTGCCCAGCCTCATGCTCGTTCGGAGCACAGACGTCCACCTGAGCTAGGAGGGTGTCCGGGAGGGGCCGGGCAGGGGCGGGGTTGAGGACGGTGCGGACGCCCGCCCCTCGGGCCAGCTGGACCGCCTCCTGTACGGCATCCAGTGGCACCTCCAGCTGGGTCAGGAGAACCCGGGCATCCCGGATCAGGGGCGCTGCGGCTCGGACCAAGGCGGGCGTGAGTTCCCAGTTGGCGCCGGGAACCACGACGATGGCGTTCTGTCCCAAATCGTCGACCGTGATCTGGGCGACTCCGGTTGCCGCGCCGGCGTGCGAACTCAGGTGGGAGACGTCGAGCCCCTGGCTGGTGGCGAACTCCAGCACCCGCGCTCCGAAGTCGTCCTGTCCCAGGCAGCCGACGCAAGCGGCGGGGACCCCCGCCCGGGCCGCCGCCACCGCCTGGTTGTTCCCCTTGCCACCGGGAACCATTTGAAAGGACGTGCCCAGGAGGGTCTCTCCCACCCGCGGCATGCGGGGGACCCTGGCGTTGAGGTCGAGGCTGAAACTTCCCACGACCACGACGCGCGACCCGCGCGGGGCGGCCTCACCAGAAGGGCGCGACGCGGCGCTGGTCAGAGGAGGGACCCTCGCACCATTTCCATGAACCGGCTGCGGTCGGCCCGAAACACCACCTCACAGTTGGGGGTACGTCCGGTCACCCCGAGGTGATCTACCACCGTCTGCCCGCTGGTGAGATCACCCCTGGTCTCCACGTCCACCGCCAGCCTTCGGCTCTCTTTGACTATGGCTGGCTCCAGCGCCACCGCCATCGCCAGCGGGTCGGGGATGCATATCCCCTCAGCTCGGCCCTCGGTGATGGCGCGCTGGCGCGACACCTGCTGGATCCCGACGCAGAACTGCGCGAGGGAGGTGCCGAGCACCCGGAGCGACTCCAGCTCGTCCTCGCTGAAGGTGGCATCCGCCTGACAGGCGTCCCAGCCCACCATGGTGATCTCCAGGCCGCTGCGCAACACGATGGCCGCCGCTTCCGGGTCCACCCAGATGTTGAACTCGGCGACCGGGGTGACGTTGCCGGGGCCCTGGCCGGTCCCGCCCATCATCACGCAGCGCCGGACGCTGGCGGCGAAATCCGAGTCTGCGAGGCAGGCGAGGGCCACGTTGGTGAGCGGCGCCAGGGTGACCAGCACCAGCTCTCCCCGGTGCTCCCTGGCTGCTCGCAGAAGCGCCTCCACCGCGGGCTCGGCGGACGGGGTCCGGCCCCGCAGCGGAAGACCGATGTCGCCCAGCCCGTCTCCCCCATGAATCTCCGCCGCCGTGGCCAGCTCGCGCAGCAGCGGTCGGGGCGACCCGGGATGGACGGGAACCTGGCTGCCCGCGATCTCGACCGTGTAGAGCGCGTTCTGGACCACGTTGGGAAGTGAGGTGTTGCCGGCCACCGCCGTCACCGCCACCACTTCCACCCGGGGGTCGCGCAACGCCAGCACCAGCGCCACGGCATCGTCCGTCCCCACGTCTGTGTCCACCACCATGGGGATCGGCGAATTCACCATGCCTGGCCCCCGGGGCGCCGGGGCCCGACGCGGGCCCCGGCATCAAGCCCTCGGATCACGCGCCGGCCTCGCCCGAGGCCACCTCGATGCTGGCTCCGGCCCCGGTCTCGACACCGCCGATGAACCAGGCGACGGCCCCGAGCAGCCCGATCGCCCACACCACCGCCGAGAAGATGGTGAAGCCGGTGAGACTGTAGCTCTGGGTCAGGTAGATGGTGATGATGTAGAGGCCGATGCTCACAAAACGCACCACCGCGGTGTAGGTTCCCCGCACCCTGGTGGGCCACACCTCGCCCTTCAGCGTGTCCTCGGTGAGGTAGCTGATGTTCACGAAGAGGTTGAGGACGACGAGGAGCAGGAAGAAGAGGGCCGCGGAGGCGGCCCAGGCGCCGGTGGTCACCGACAGCGCCAGGGTGACCACGAAGGAGCCGCCGTATCCAAGAAGCAGCAGCATCTTGCGGCTGAGGCGGTCGGCCCAGAAGGCGAAGAACCCGGAGATGAACCCGGTGAGGGTGGCGGTGAGGAGGATGGCCGCCGAGAGCTTGGGGAAGTGGGCCGGACCGAGCACGTAGGTCATGAGTCCGAAGCCGGCGGTGCCCGCGAAGGCCGTGGCCGTGGTGGCGAACAGCCGAAGCCACATGGGGACGCGGTGAGCCGCCCCGGAGGCGTTGGCGGTCGCGGTGGCAGCCGCGGCGGCCTCCTCGCGGGCACGGTATTGCTCGGCGCCATAGAAGCGGTCGATCTGCTCGCGAGCACGGTCCTCCTGCCCCCGGCTGCGCAACCAGCGGATGGACTCCGGGGTCTTGGTCCGGGCGAAGAAGAGGATGGCCAGGACCACGAGGAAGGTGATGGCGATCATGCCCCGCTGGAAGGCAACTCCCTTGTAGGCGCTGAGGAGGGACACCGCGGCCAGCAGCAGGCCACCCAAGTTGATCCCGTTGATCTCCAGCATCATGGTCTTGCCCCGGTGCCGGTGGGGCATCACCTCGTGGGAGGCGGTCATGATGGTGTTCATCTCGCCGCCGGCGGCGAAGAGCATGATCGCCAGGAAGGCCAGGATCATCCAGTAGGTGACGCTGAACGCCAGGCCGATGGCGCCGATGCCGTAGAGCCCCATGGTCAGGTAGAA
>JAJYXT010000098.1 GCA_021801645.1 bacterium | reverse complement strand
ACCCTGGCCGGCCCGGCCACGCTTCCCACCGCGGTGGCCTCCATCCCCGGTCCCAACCTGCCCGGGAATATCCCCCGTCCCTCCCCGGCGAGGGCAGCGGGTCGCCGCCCAAGGCGGCGGGGAGCGCCGTCGTCAGTGCCCGGCCCCGTTGGAGCGTTTTTGGAGCTGTGAGTCCATCGCAGTCGGGAGCTCTGGGACGGGCCTTCTGCACAGTTGCGACCCCCGGGCGCCGAGGGTACGCCGAGGTCCTGCTGGAGGACCTCGGGGTCACCCATCCGGGGATGACGGCATTCGTCCTGTGGGCAGCAGACCAGCCCCCAACCAGCCCTCTGTTGCTCGGCGAGCGGGTGACAGCTCTCTCGCTCGCTGATGTGGGGCTGGTGGGACGGGACCTGGAGAAGCTTCGAGAGGGGGCCCTCTCGGACGACGAGTACCTCACGGCCCTGCGCCCGTGGCTCCTCCAGCGAGTGCTCGACGGGGGGCTCTCCTCGGTCCTCTTCTTGGCCGACGACCTCCACGTGACGGCGTCACTCGAGGCCCTCTTCGACCGTGCCGAAGCCGCAGGGGCGGCGTTCGTCCGGCGCTCCCCGCCACTCGAGCGGTCCACAGAGGCCAATCTCTCGGCCGGCGTCGAGCACCCCGCCGTGGACGTCGACCTCCTGGCGGTCGCTCCCGGCGGGGAGCGGTTGCTGGGTGAGTGGAAGGCGGCCTATCTCCACGGCTCGGAGCAGCCAAGCTTCCGCTCGGCTGAGTTCCTGGACCGGGCCGCGGGCTTATTCCCCGGTGCGGTTCTCGACGCCGCCGGCTTCAATCTGGGCTGGTGGAACCTGCAGCCGGCGGGCAGGAGCCAGGAAGGGCAGGATGAGCTCCCGGGCGCCGTCGGCCCCGCCCTCCACCTCCACGGGTTCGACGCCTGGCGACCCCACCTCATCACGGCGGAGGTGGACCGGCCGCTCCCGCTCTGCCTCAGCGACGTCCCCTGGCTGGCCGCGGTGTGCAGCCGCTACGCCGAACGGGTGCGGCGGGCTGCTGGCGGTGGCGGAGGGCCCCACCCGGAGGGCATCGGCGAGGCGGAACCGGGCCGCCTCTGGGAGGACAGATTCGCGGCCGCCAGCTGGGAGCGGAGCTGCCGAGCCGCCGGCACGGGGCGGTGGCCGCACCCCCCAGCTGGGACCCGGTCGGAGACAGCTCGGGCGACCGCCTGGCTCAACTCCCCTCCCGAGGGGAGTTCGGTTTTGGTGAGCCGCTATCTCATGGAGGTGTACCGGGCGCGCCCCGACCTGCAGCTGGCGTTCCCCGACCTGGGCGCCGATCCCCGGCCCTTCCTGCGGTGGGCCCGGGTCCACGGGCGGAGGGAGCTCGGCATCCCCTCCGCCCTGCTGCCCGCCCGCCATCCGGCGCCTCTTCCCCGCACCGGTCGCGGGGGCTCCAGGAACGCCCAGGCTTCGCACCCGGGCGTGAACGTAATCGGCCTGCTCGGCACCCACCTCGGGCTGGGCGAGGCGGCCCGCCAGCTTCTGGCGGCCCTGGACGCCGCCGGGGTGCCGACCCGAGTCTGGGAGTACGACACCTCGGAGAGCCCCCGCCTGCAGGGAGGCCCGACCGCGCTTCCCCAAGGCCCCTGGTACGCCGTCAACCTGCTCTGCCTCAACCCTCCCGAGCTGCGCCATTTCCAGGAGCACCTGGGGCGTTCCCTCATCCGCAACCGCCACAACATCGGGATCTGGGCCTGGGAGACGGAGACCGCCCCCAGATCATGGCTCCGGTCGGCGGAGCTGGTGGACGAGGTATGGGCCCCCAGCCGCTTCGTCCAGGAGTCGCTGCGCCCGGCGGCCAAGCTTCCCGTCCGGCTGCTGCCCCACGCGGTGGGGGTGCCCGAGCATCCCCACTACATGGACCGGGCCCATCTGGGCCTTCCCGAAGGCTTCCTCTTCCTTTTCATGTTCGACTTCAACAGCTCGATCCGGCGCAAGAACGCGGTGGGGCTGGTGCGGGCCTTCAGCTCCGCCTTCGCCTCCTCCGAGGGGCCCAAGCTGGTGATCAAGACGATCAACGGGCAGAGCCACCAGGGGGACTTCGAAGAGCTGCTGCTGGCGGCCGCGGGGCGGGAGGACATCCTGCTGTACGACCGGGTCCTGAGCCCGGAGGAGCGGGCCGCGCTCCTCGACGCCTGCGACTGCTACGTCTCCCTGCACCGGGCAGAGGGTTTCGGGCTGACCCTGGCGGAGGCGATGGCCCTGGGCAAGCCGGTGATCGCCACCGCTTACTCCGGCAACCTGGACTTCATGACCCCGGAGAACAGCTATCTGGTGGGGGCCAAAAGGGCCCGGGTGGGAGTCAGCTGGGACCGCTACCCCCCCGGGCATTTCTGGGCCGAGCCGGACCTGGCGGAGGCCGGGCGGACCATGCGCTCGGTCTGGATGGACCCGGAGCCGGCCCGGGAGCGCGGGGCCAGGGCGCGCTCCGACGTGGCCCAACGGCTGTCCCCGGAGGTGGTCGGGCAGCTGGTGCGGCGGCGGCTCGAGGAGATCTGGGCTTCCCTGCCCCGCTCGGGGGTCCAGGCCCCGCCCCTCCTGGCCACCGCGCGGCGGCTGGGGGCCGAGGCCGCCCGCCGCCTCGAGGCCAGGGTCATCCGGTAAGAGATAGGGCCGCTCCAGGCGCTCCTCGGGAGGGGCGCTGGGGGTGTCCGGGACCGCGATGCGCCTCCCGCCGCACCCGGCCCGGCCGCATCTGCCTAAAATG
>JAJYXT010000029.1 GCA_021801645.1 bacterium | reverse complement strand
TGTCCACGGTTCTGGTGCTCAACACCGTGGCCCTGGTCCTGGCCTCGTCGGCGGCCACCCTCCTGGCCCAGGATCACCTCGGAGCCAGCACCGCGTTCTGGGCTTCCCTGGCTCTGGCGGTGGTGGTCCTGCTGGTTTGTGAGATTGGACCCAAGGCGTATGCCCTGCAGCACAACGAGGTGGTGGCCAACCTGCTCGCTCCTCCCGTGGCCGGTGCCACCAGGGTGCTCCACCCGCTGGTGGCCGTGCTCACCGCCGCCAGCACTCTTCTGACCCGGATCCTCCCGGGGGAGGGCGGCCGGCGCACCCCCTTCCTCACCGAGGAGGAGCTGAAGGCGGTGGTGGCGGCCAGCACCGACGAAGGGGTGGTGGAGGAGGAGGAGCGGGAGATGATCCAGGGTGTCCTGGAGATGACCGACAAGACGGCGCGTGAGGCGATGGTGCCGCGGGTCC
Organism: bacterium; assembly: GCA_021801645.1. Classification (GTDB taxonomy): domain Bacteria; phylum Chloroflexota; class Dormibacteria; order Aeolococcales; family Bog-877; genus JAJYXT01. The sequence goes on along the minus strand of JAJYXT010000029.1, from coordinate 16,891 downwards.
AGGTCGTCGCCCTGGCCGCCGACGCCACGCTCGAGGAGGCGGTCGAGCTGGTGCTGGATCGCGGCCACAGCCGCATCCCCGTGTACAACGAGACCATCGACAACGTGGTGGGCATCCTGTACGCCAAGGACCTGCTCAAAGTCTGGCGGCAGGATCCCAGCCTGCAGGTGGGCACCATGGCCCGCCCGGCGACGTTCGTCCCCGAGGCCAAACGGCTCGGCGAGCTGCTCCAGGAGATGCAGAGGGCCAAGGTCCACATGGCCGTGGTGGTCGACGAGTACGGGGGGACGGCGGGGGTGGTGACCATTGAAGACCTCCTGGAGGAGATCGTGGGGCCGATTCGCGACGAGTACGACGTTCTCGAGCGAGAGGAGATCCAGTTGATCTCGCCGACCGAGGCCCTGCTCAGCGGCTCCACCAGCCTCGACGACGTGAACGACGTCCTCCACCTGAACCTCAGTGGGGAGGACTTCGACTCCATCGGCGGCCTGGTGTACTCCCTCCTGGGGCGGATCCCCGTCGTGGGGGACGAGGTGCGCGCCGACGGCGGAGTGGTGCTGCGGGTCGAGGAGGTGGAACGCCAGTCCATCACCTCGGTGCGCCTCCTCATCGACCGTGGGGAGGAAGCCGCTCCGGGCGAGGCTGTTCCCGCCCATCCAGAGGGGCAGGTCACCGACGGGTCCGGCGGCTAGGGTTGCCGGCGCCCGTCGCGGACGAGGGCGTCGTACTCCGGCGGCGCAATTATCAGGAGGCCGACCGGATCCTGGTCATCCTGACCCGGGACCATGGCAAGGTGAGCTGCCTCGCCCGGGGAGTCAGGCGGCCCAGGGCGCGCAACGCCGCCGGCCTGGACCTTCTGGGGAGGGCCAAGCTGCTGCTGATCCCCGGTCGCAGCCTGTACGTGCTGGCACAGGCGAGGCCGGTCGGGGCCTCAGGGCGTGGCGACGACCCGGTCCGGCTGGCGTGTGCCGCCCTCTTCGCCGAGGCCGCCGACGGTCTTCTGGAGGATGGCCATCCAGACCCGACCCTCTTCGAGCTGGTCGGAGAGCACGCGGAGCGGCTCCTCGACATTCGCCGACCACCCCGGCCCGAGCTCGTGCTGGCCCTGTTCCGGCTGGCTGCGGAGGTCGGGTATCTCCCCGCCCTCGAACGGTGCATGGGCTGCGACCGGCCGCTGGAGAACCGGCCGGGCAGCTTCGTACCCGAGCTGGGAGGCGTGGTTCAGCCGCCCTGCCCGGTTCCGGGCGGGGTGAGCTGTGAGGCGGCCACCATCCGGGTCCTGCGCGCCCTCGCCCGTGGCGACTACGAGGTGGGCCGGCGGCTGCGCTGGAGTCCGCAGCTGCTCTCTGAGACTGAGGCGGTTCTGGTGGCGCATCTGCGCCACCGCCTCGACCGCCGGCTCCTGGCGGCAGACGTGTTGACGCAGCTGGTGGAGGCCGGGGCGGGCTAGCAGGTATGCCGCCCCGCTTGGATCAGCCCGAAGGTCCGCTGCCGACCAGGAGGTCGGTGCGGTGGTGCCAGCGGTCGTAGAAGCGGCGGAAGTTGATCCGGCTGAGACGGTCCCGCTCGTCCGGGTCGGATTCCTCCCACCCTCGGTGCTCGTGCATGACCACCGGGAGATCGGGGATCCGCCGGAGCTGGAGGCCGACAGCGCGGAGGGCGAGGCTGAAGTTGAAGTCCAGCATCCGGTAGAAGCGGAAGCGCTCGTCGAGGAAGCCGAGCTCCGAGAACCTCCGCCTCAGGGTGGCGAGGCAGTAGCCGTCGATGGCATCCACCTCCACCTCCTCGGAGTCGTAGAACTCGCGCAGGTCGCGGCTTCGGGCGCCCCAGCGGCCCACCGCCCCGACACGAGGATCCGAGAGGGCATCCAGCAGAGGTCCGAAGCAGTCGCCGACCGCCTCCACCCCGGTGTCCAGCATGAGGATGGCTCGCCCGCGAGCGGCCCGCACAATGAGGTTGCGCGCCGCCGCCTCACCCAGCTGGTGGTCGGCACGGAAGAAGCGCAGGCGCGGCTCCTCCTCCTGCAGGCGGGAGAGCAGGCTGGACACCTCCTGACCGGCGTCGTTGTCCACCACCAGGTACTCGACCTCGTGGCCCTTGCTGTACCGCCGCAGGCTATCGAGGCACCGCTCCAGGTCTCCGGGGTAGGGACCGGCCACGATGCTCACGGAGACCTCGAGAGCGTCCGGTGCGGATCTGCCATCCGGGACCTCCTGGGGTGAGGAGATCAGCCCCCGGCGCAGGTCGAGGGCGGTGGCTCTCCGCAGCCAGCCGCCTCCGGGTCGGTCCTCGGGGACGGCCCGCAGAGTGAGGAGCTGGTCGCGGGCGCGATCCGCCTCCGCGAAGCTGGCCGCCTCCCGCAACCTCGACCGGCGGGTTGCCAGCTCGGTCCAGGGCCCGTCGCCAAGCGGGGGTTCAGGACCGCGGTCCAGGGCCAGGCCCAGCAGCCGGTCCGCCGACAACAGGCCGGAAGCCCTGGTGGCCGGGCTGATCGCCGAGTCGGCGGCGAAGGCAAAGGTGGCGGCGACCGCCGTCGGCAGGTCGAGGTCGTCCTCCATCGCCGACCGCACCGCGAGCTCCAGCTCCTGCGCCCGGGCCGGGTCCACCTCGCCCTCCCTGGCGGCGGCGGCGCGGCGGAGCCGGCGCAGCCCATGCTCGGCGCCGGCCAGGGCCGCGAGGGTGAAGTTCAGCCGTGTCCGGTAGCCGACCTGGGCGCAGAGGAGGCGGAAGGCCAGGGGGTCGAAGCCCCGTTCCTCGAGGTCGGCCACGGTGTACACATTGCCCTGTGACTTGGCCATCTTGACCCCGTCGGCGAGCAGGTGCTGGCCGTGCACCCAGTGCCGGACGAACTCGCCCCCGGTGGCACCCTCGCTCTGGGCCAGCTCGTCCTCGTGATGGGGGAAGATGTTGTCCACCCCGCCCGTGTGCAGGTCGATCTCCTCGCCCAGGTAGGTCATGGACATGGCGGAGCACTCTATGTGCCAACCGGGGAACCCGGGGCCGTAGGGGCTGTCCCAGACCATCATCTGGCGGCCGGGGTCCGCCGACCGCCAGAGGGTGAAGTCCGCGGGGTGGTGCTTGGCGGGGTCCGCCTCGGCTCCGGCGCCGTTCCGGAGGAGGTCCGGGGTGTTGCCCGATAGGGCCCCATACCCGGGGTGCCTGGCGGTGTCGAAGTAGACGTTGCCGTCCACCTGGTAGGCGAGGCCCCGCTCCAGGAGCTTGGCGATGAGTTCCAGCATCTGGGGCACGTGGTCGGTGGCCCGGGGAAAGACGTCCGCCGGCTCGATCAGCAGCTTGGCCTCGGCCTCGTGGAACTCCTGCTCGAAGTGGTCGGCGATCTCCCGTGGCGTCCTGCCCGCCGCCAGGGCGGCGGCGATCACCTTGTCCCCGCCGCGCTCCGCCATCTCCTGGCGCATGTGTCCGACGTCGGTGATGTTCTTGACGTGCAGGACCTGCCAGCCCTGGGCCCGGGCCACGCGCTTTATCCAATCGGCAAGCAGGTAAGTGCGCAGGTTGCCGATGTGCACCGAGCGGTAGACGGTGGGGCCGCAGCTGTACATCCGCAGTGTCCCATCGCGGAGCGGAGCCAACGGACGCACCGCCCGTGTGCGGGTGTCAAAGAGGCGGAGCACCAGGCGATCGTACCAGCCGCTTTCGGCCACCCAAGGAGGGACCAGTTCGGCTGTGCCTCGTTCCGTAGAATGACCGCGTCTTCCTGGGGCGGGTGAGGAGTGGAGTGGCTGATTCGAACCGGCTTGACCTTCTGGTCTCTCTCTGCAAGCGGCGGGGCTTCGTCTTCCCCAGCAGCGAGATCTACGGCGGCCTGAACGCCGTCTACGACTTCGGACCCCTTGGGGTCCGGCTCCGGCGCCGCATCCGGGACCTCTGGTGGCGGGAGGTGGTGGATCTGCGCGACGACGTGGAGGGGCTGGAGGCGGCGATCCTGATGAACCCAAGGGTCTGGGAGGCCTCCGGTCACCTGGCCAACTTCAGCGATCCCATGGTCGACTGCCTGGGGGAGTGCCATCAGCGCTGGCGGGCCGACCAGCTGTCGGGAGACCGATGCCCCAACTGCGGTGGCGAGCTCAGTGCGGCCCGCCAGTTCAACCTGATGTTCAAGACTCACATGGGCGCGGTGGAGGACGCAGGAAGTGTCGTCTACCTGCGTCCGGAGACGGCTCAGGGAATATTTGTCAACTTCAAGAACGTTCTCACCAGCTCGCGCCAGCGGGTGCCCTTTGGCATCGCCCAGATCGGGCGCAGCTTCCGCAACGAGATCACCACCGGCAACTTCATCTTCCGGCTCCGTGAGTTGGAGATGATGGAGCTGGAGTGGTTCTGCTCGCCGGAGGACGACGCCACCTGGTTCGAGTACTGGTGCGAGCGCCGCATGGGGTGGCATCGGTCGATCGGGCTCAACGCCGAGAGCCTGCGCTTCCGGCCCCATGGCGAGGACGAGAAGGCCCACTATGCCCTCGCCTCCACGGACATCGAGTATCGATTCCCCTGGGGCTGGGGCGAGCTGGAGGGGATCGCTCGCCGCGGTGACTACGATCTCCGCCGCCACCAGGAGATGAGCGGCAAGGATCTGCAGTACACCGACCCCGCCACCGGAGCCCGTTTCCTGCCCTATGTGGTGGAGCCGTCGCTGGGGGTGGACCGCACCTTCCTGGCCCTCCTGCTGGACGCCTACAGGGAGGAGGAGGTTCGAGGGGAGAAGCGGGTCGTGCTCGGGCTCGACCCCAAGGTGGCACCCTTCGAGGTGGCCGTCCTGCCGCTTTCCAAGCGGCCCGAGCTGATGGAGGTGGCCAGGCGGGTGGAGGCGGATCTCCGCTCCAGCTTCGCCACCGAGTACGACGAGACCCAGGCCATCGGCAGGCGGTACCGCCGGCAGGACGAGATCGGCACTCCGCTGGCCATCACGATCGACTTCGAGAGCCTTGAGGACCAGGCGGCGACCGTCCGCCGGCGGGACACCATGGAGCAGGTCCGGGTCTCGCTGTCGCAGCTCCGCGAGGTCTGCGCCAGCGAGCTGAGGCCCTAGTTCTCGCCCGACCCGGGCGACTCCTCGGGGGCGTTGATGCCTTAGCATTGCAGTTGCCACTAAGTGGCATGTGTGCTAGGATCCCACCACTTGAGCCTTGGAGGAGCCGCTTGATGGCAAGCCCCCCTGCTGCGGTACCGACATCTCGGCCCAGCCTCATCGGCTGGATCCGAGGGTTCAGTCCCGACCAGCGCCGCCAGGCCATTTTCATGGTGGTCGTCATCGTTGGCCTGCACGTCCTGGGATTCGGGCTGCTCCTGCTGGCGGTGGCCCACCACTACTCCGTGGGTCCCAAGGTCTTCGGGCTGGGACTCGGGATCCTCGCCTACTCCTTCGGACTCCGCCACGCCTTCGACGCCGATCACATCTCGGCGATCGACAACACCACCCGGAAGCTCCAAGCCGAGGGACAGCGTCCTCTGAGCATCGGCACCTTCTTCTCTCTGGGTCACTCGACGATCGTCTTCTCCCTCGCCGTGGGCATCGGCTTCGCGGCTCGGGCGGTGTCCAGCGCCGTGAACAACAGCCATTCCACCCTGCAGTCCTTCGGCAACTTCTTCGGCACCCTGGTCTCGGGGGGATTCCTCTACCTGATCGCCGGCTTGAACCTCATGGTGCTGATCGGCATCGTGCAGATCTTCCTGGAGATGAGGCAGGGGAAGTACAACGACTCCGAGCTCGAGGCCCAGTTGAACAGCCGGGGGTTCATGTTCCGGTTCCTCGGCCCCCTGGCGCGGTCCATCACCAAGCCCTGGCAGATGTACCCGGTGGGAGTCCTGTTCGGGCTGGGGTTTGACACCGCCACCGAAGTCGCGCTATTGGTTCTGGCGGGCACCGCGACTTCGGCTGGGCTTCCGCTCTACGCCATCATCTCCCTCCCACTTCTTTTCGCGGCGGGGATGTCGATGATGGACTCCTTCGACGGGGCCTTCATGAACTACGCCTACGGCTGGGCGTTCTCAAGGCCACTGCGCAAGGTCTACTACAACATCGCCATCACCGGGATCTCGGTGGTGGTGGCGCTCATCATCGGCACCATCGAGCTTATCCAGGTGCTGCAGTCTGAGCTCCACCTCCACGGCGGAGTCTGGAACTTTGCCGCGGGCTTCTCGATCAACACTGCCGGTTTTGTGATCGTGGGCCTCTTCATCCTCACCTGGGCCGCCGCGCTGCTCATCTGGCGGTACGGCAATGTGGAGGAGCGATGGGAGCGCGCCGCGGCGGAGGCCAGAGCCCGGGCGGGGCGCAGCTGACCCGGGCCTGGGAGGACCGCCGCTCCGGTAAACTCGGTCGGATGCGGCCTGTCCTTGCCGAAGCCTGAAGATCCGGTGAGCCCGGGGCGTGCGGTTCTGGTCACGGGGGCTTCCCGCGGCATCGGCAGGGCTGCGGCCCTGGCCTTCGCGTCGGCCGGGGATCGGGTAGCGATCCACCACCGCGACTCGCCCCACCTAGCCCAAGAGCTCCTCGGCGAACTCGTCGGGGAGGGGCATGGTGTGGTCTCCGGGGACCTCTCCGATCCGCAGGTGGCGGAGCGGGTGGTCGAGGAGGCCGACGCGCTTCTCGGGGGGCTTGACGTCCTGGTCAACAACGCGGGGGTCAGCCTGCCCCATGACCTCCTGGAGATGGATTTCGATCCCTGGCGACAAGCGCTGGAGAGAACGCTGGCGGTGAACCTGCTGGCCCCCGCCTACCTCATGTACTTCGCGGCGCGGAAGATGATGGGAAGGGGAGGGGCGATCGTCAACGTCTCCTCTCGGGGTGCCTTCCGTGGTGAACCAGGTCAGCCTGGGTACGGCGCCAGCAAGGCGGGCCTCAACGCCCTGGGTCAATCGCTTGCGGTGGCCCTGGCTCCCCACGGGATCAGTATCGCCACCGTGGCGCCCGGTTGGGTCGCCACCGACATGTACAACCAGGAGCTGAAGCGTCCCCGAGGTGAGGAGATCCAGCGCCAGAGCCCCTTCGGCCGGGTGGCCACTCCTGAGGAGGTGGCGGCCGCCATCTTCTACCTGGCCTCCCCCGAAGCTCGGTTCTCCAGCGGGGCGATCCTGGATGTGAACGGCGCATCCTACCTCAGGACCTGAGGCGGGGCGCCCGGCCCTCCCTCTGGATGGCTCAGCTTGAGCACGCGGTGCAGGGTGCGCACCGCGTCACCCACGTCCCGGCGCTTCACCACCGCGGCCACGGCCAGCTCCGATGACCCCTGGGAGATGGCAATCACGTTGATCCCCTGATTCCCCAGCGCTCCGAACATCTTCCCGGCGATCCCGGCGGTGCCGCGCATCGCCTCCCCGACCACCACCACCACCGACACCTGATCCTGGACGTCCAGCGCCCGGAGGTAGCTGGCCTGCCGGAGGACCCGCCGGGCAGCGGCCAGCTCCACCACGGGGACGGCCACGCAGATCACATCCTCGGCGGAAGACTGAGTGACCAGCAGGGTGGTGATCCTGGCGTCGGCGAAGCGGCCAAAGACCTCGCCGGCCAGACGGTTGAGCCCGGCACCGGGGCTAGCGGTGATGGTCAGGAGGCACGCCTCCTCCACCAGGGTCACGGCCCTCGCCCCTCCCGGTGCCGGTGCCCTTCCCTCGATCACGGTGCCCGGCCCCTCCGGTCGCATGGTGTTCTTGATGCGGATACGGATCCCGGACGAGGCCGCGGGCAAGACGGCACTGCGGTGCAGCACCTTGGCCCCGAAGTACGAGAGCTCCAGCGCCTCGGCGTACGACACCTCCGGAAGGAGCCGGGCGTCCGGAACCAGGCGGGGGTCGGCGGTGAGCATGCCATCTACATCGGTCCAGATCCACACCTCAGCTGCCGGCAGAACCTCGGCGATAAGGGTGGCACTGTGATCGGATCCACCCCGACCGAGAGTGGTCACCTCTCCCCTGGCAGTCCCGGCGCGGAAGCCGGTGACCACGGGAAGCGTCCCGCTCTGGAGCAGTGGCAACAGCCTCCCCCTAACCCGCTCCCGCGACTCGGGGATCAGGGGCGTGGCCGCCAGCGGGTGGCCGTCCGTGAGCAGCAGCTCAGCGGAGTCCACGGCGGCAGCCTTGACTCCCCGCTCCCGGAGGACGGCTGCCAGAAGGGATGCCGAAAGCAGCTCCCCGGCGCTGGAGGCCGCCTCCTGGTATCGGTCGGAATCGCTGGGAGAGGCGGCCAGCCGAGCGCCGTCAGCCCTGTACTTGGCGGTCACCTCCTCCACCTCGGTGACGAGGTCCGCCAACTCTTGCCCGCTGAGCAGGTCGCCGGCGGCGGCAAGGTGGGCGCGCCGGGTCTCGGCGGCTGCGGCTTCCAACCCCGGCCTGCCCGCGGCCGCCGACTCGACCCCTTGGAGCAGGAGGTCCGTGGTGCCTGCCATGGCTGACACCACGGCGACCACACCCGGGGGGCTGCCGGCGAGGATCGATGCCGCGCGGTCCATGCCCTGGGCTCCGAGGACCGAGGTGCCGCCGAACTTCATCACCACGACGTGTGGGTCACCCACGCGTTACGCCGCTCCCGCCAAGGTGCCCCAGCGGGCCTGGAAGGCCTCGAGGGTAGGTGGCAGCGGAGCCTCAAGATCGATCTCGCTGTCGAGGCAGTCGAGAGTTTTCAGCCCATTGCCGGTGATGCAGAGGACGGTGGTCTCACCGGGAGCGATCGCTCCGTCCCCGAGAAGCTGCCCGGTCACTGCCACGGTGACCCCCGCCGCCGTCTCCCCCAGGATTCCCTCCGTCTCCGCCAGGAGGCGGATGCCCCGGACGATCTCTGCGTCGGTGGCCGCACCCGCGCCTCCGCCAGACCGGGCGATCGCCCGGAGGGCGGCGTGCCCGTCCGCTGGATTGCCAATGGCCAGGGACTTGCAAATGGTGCTGGGTACCACGGGCACCACGGTCTCACGCCCCGACTGGTGGGCGGTGGCAATCGGGGAGCACCCCTTGGCCTGGGCACCGAACAGCCGGACCGGGTGGGCCGGGACCATCCCGAGCGTCACCAGCTCCTGGAATCCCCTGGCTATCCGGGTGAGCTGGGCGCCTCCCGCCATGGGCACCACCACGTTGTCGGGCAGCCGCCATCCCAGCTGCTCGGCGATCTCGAAGGCTACTGTCTTGGACCCCTCCGCGTAGAAGGGTCGGAGATTGACATTGACGAATCCCCAACGGTGGCGCTCGGCGATCTCCGCACAGAGGCGGTTGACCTGATCATAGGCAGCCCTCACCCGCACCAGGTTGGCGCCGTACACCGCCGTCCCCAGGATTTTGGCGGGCTCCAGGTCATCGGGCACCAGTATCCACGCCTCCAGTCCCGCCCGGGCAGCGTGGGCCGCAACGGCGTTGGCCAGATTGCCGGTGGAGGCGCAGCCGACCACCTGGAATCCGAGCTCCCGGGCCGCCGCCAGAGCCACCGCCACCACCCGGTCCTTGAACGACAGGGTGGGGAAGCAGGCGGCGTCATCCTTTATGAACAGGGATCCCGATCCCAGTTGCCCACCGAGGCGCGGAGCCTCGATGAGGGGCGTCCAGCCCACCCCTGCCAGCCGGGGCGCGGAACCGGGGACGGGGAGCAGCTCGCCATAGCGCCAGATGTCACGGTGCCGGCGCTCCACGGCATCGTGACTCAGTCGCTCCCGGATGGCCTGGTAGTCGTAGGCGATCTCGGTGGGGTAGAAGCAGTCGGGGCAGAGGGTCACCGCTTCGTCGGCGAACTCACGCTCACAGCTGGGGCACCAAAGGCGGAAGAGGTGGGACATAACAGATCTCCTGGATCAGCGGATTGCATCGGGCCGTCCCTCTGGACGGCAGGGCGCACCAGCGCCGGGATGCGGGTCGGGGGAGCTAGCGCCCGGGCGCTAGTTGAGGGTCAGCGTGTCCCCCGCGGCACGCCGGCGCATTCGTCCCACTTCCAGGGCGGCCACCAGCTCGCGCCTCCCGGCGGTCCCCACTGGATGCGAGGGGATGTGTTGGGCGGAAGTCTCGATGGTCACGCGCCTAAAATAGCGGGTGACCGGGTCTCGGTGCAGCTACGGTGGACGTGCCGGGTGGCCAGCTGGGAGACTCCAGCTGATGGCCAGGAAGATTCCCGTAGCGGTCCTGGGTGCCACCGGGGCGGTGGGGCAGCAGCTGGTGGCCCTGCTTGAAGGCCATCCCTGGTTTGAGCTCTCCGAGGTGGCGGCCTCGGAGCGGTCGGCTGGCCGGCTGTACGGGGAGGTGGTCGACTGGCGGCTCGAGGGATCGCCTCCTGAGGCTGCCGGGCGGCTGCGGGTGCAGCCGCCGGAGCAGGCCCCGAGGTCGCGGCTGCTGCTCTCGGCACTGGACGCGGCGGTGGCGGCCGAGGCCGAGAGGCGGCTGGCGCGCGCCGGCTACGCGGTGGTGAGCAACAGCAGCAGCCACCGGATGGACGCCGATGTGCCGCTGGTCGTCCCCGAGGTCAATGCCCTTCATCTGAGAGCCCTGGCGGCATCCCGGACCCCGGCGGGGGGGTTCATCGTCACCAACCCCAACTGCTCGACCACCGGGCTGGTGGTCGCGCTCAAGCCTCTCTGGGACCGCTTCGGCATTGCCGAGGTCCAGGTCACCACGCTGCAGGCCATCTCGGGAGCTGGCCTGGACGGGGTTTCCGGAGGAGCCATCACGGACAACGTGATCCCCTTCATTTCCGGCGAGGAGGAGAAGTTGGAGTGCGAGCCGCTCAAGATCCTGGGCACTTGGGAGGGTCGCTTCGTCCCAGCTGAACTGGTTTTGAGTGCCACCTGCCACAGGGTTCCCGTGCTCCACGGCCATCTGGAGTCCGTGAGCGTCCGGCTGAAGTCTTCGGCGGGGCTGGACGACGTCCGCCAGGCGTTAGCCGGCTTCCGGGCGGAGCCGGATGTGGCTGGGCTGCCCAGTTCTCCCGCCATCCCGATCCGAGTGCATGCCGCTCCCGATCGACCTCAGCCGCGCCTCGACCGGGGGGAGGGTGCGGGAATGACCGTCACGGTGGGGCGGGTGCGGCCCTGTCCGGTTCTCGGCTGGAAGTTCAACGTCCTCTCCCACAACCTCATCCGGGGAGCCGCCGGGGCGGCCCTGCTCAACGCCGAACTGCTGGTGGCACGGGGCGAGCTGGGCAGCGATTGACCTGGAGCGCCACCCTCTGCTGACCCACCCCGGACTGAGATCTCCAGGACTTGTCACGAGGCCTTCAAGTCCCTTGACTTCGGGTTAAAATACGGAGCAGGCTTCAAGGCGGGGATGGGAGGACTCGATCTCGGTGTCCGTGATTGCCCACTTCGGGCTGCGCCGGGTCATGGTCGGCTCCCCATCCCCGGGAACCACCATTGAAGCAAGGATCGGAGCGGGGACCAGCGTGGGAGCTGGCTAGACGGTTGGCTGAGCACCTCCCTTGGTCTAGATCCCGCTCCCTGGCCGGCGACGTCGTCGGCCACCCGGCTGCGATCCGAAGGCGGGTTCGGGCCATGCGGATCTCGGTGCTGGTAGTCGCGGCACTCATCCTCGCCTCCGTGGTGACCATGGGGTGGACCGGCGCTCTCTTCTCGGCCGATGCGCCCCCACAGAGCAGCAGCCTCACTGCCGGCAGCCAAGCATCGCTCCCCGCGCCGGCGGCGACCTGCCACGCGGTGGCTAACCTTAGCTTCGACCCTTACCTGAGGATCGAGACCCGGCCCGCAACAGCTGGTGGGCCGCCGGCGAAGTTCGAGCCACTGCTGGCGTCAGCCCGCGCCCTCCTGCCCGATGGGGCGACGCTTGCCGCCGGGACCGCGGGCATCGGCGGCTCGACCACGGGCATCACCGGGTCACCGTCGGCGCCGGTCAGCGCTGCCGCGTTCGCGGCCGGGTACTGTGACGAGACTGAGCTGTCACAGTTCGACCCGGCGGCCACCCCCGCCTGCCCGACCACCGGTGCCACCTATTCTTCCGCCGAACAGTACGACCTCTGTGCCCTCGACCCCAGCGAGTCAGAGGCCATCCCCTCCGGAGCGGTGGCCGAGAGCGCCCCCTCCGGGTATTCGGCAACCGGGGTCGGGCTGCCCTACGTGGCGGTGTATGCACTTGCCCAGGTCACCTCTGGAGCGGACGGCGAGATCGAGTTTTCAGGAAGCCCGCTGCTGAGCGGCGTCCCGGTGAGCGTGCTGTACCCCGACTACACTCCACTGCCTTCAGCCTTTGGCCCGGACCAGCCGGCGTCCGGAGGCGGAGGCGGCTTCCATGCCGTGGTCTCCTTCAGCCTCGCAGGGTACGTGGCGGCCAGTGGAGCGACCTCAGGCCCGCTGCTGCCCGCAACCACCTACGTGGCCTACCTCCTGGTCCAGGACACCGACCCGTCGGGTCCGCTGGCTGACCACCTGTGGTACTTCGTGCCATGAGCCAGGTGCTGTGGCGTTCGCAGCCGGGGTCCCAGCTGGAGCGGCCCAGGTCGGCCACTCGCGGCCTGTGGCGGTCCGCCCTGTCTGCCGTCGAATGGGGGCTCACGGTCGTGGCGTTCCTGGCCCTGCTCGCGACGCTCTCCGTCCTGGTCCTGTTGCGCCACGCGCCCGACGGTGAGACCAGCGTCTTAGGACGCCCGTTGCTGGCCGTGGCGACAGGTTCGATGTCTCCAACTTTCAACCCTGGCGACCTGATACTCGACACTCCCGTCTCGGGTCGGGCTGCGGACCGGCTGCAGCGCGGAGAGGTGATCACCTTCCGCTCCTCGGAGTACTCCATTGCGGGGCGACCGATCCTGATCACCCACCGGATTTACGCGGTGGTGACCAACCCGGCCACCGGTGGCGTGGCATATCGGACCAAGGGGGACGCCAACAACACACCGGACCCTGGGCTGGTGGCACCCGCGGCGGTGGTGGGCATCTACCGCGGTTGGCGCATCCCCTACGGTGCCTACGTCCTGAACTACCTACACGGGCCGGTGCCCTTCGTGACCCTGGTGGTCCTCTTGGTGGCGCTGCTGGGGGCAGGAGAGTTTCGCCGGCGGTGGCGGGCACTGGGAGCCCCCGCCTCGCCGGTCCCGCCTGGCTCCGGCAGCGGAGGTCTGTGGTGACCGCCTTGGAAGCACCGCCGGCGGCGGCGCGCGGCATGAGGCGCTCCAGGGGAGGGGTGCTGAGCGTACTGGCGGGGGCGCTCACCGTTCTGGTGCTGCTCCTCTTGGTGGTGGCAATCCTGCTCGCCGTTTCCGTACGCACCGGCCCCTACGGCGAGCGTCTCATCTTCGGGCGGCCGGTGTTCGTGGTGGCCACCGGGTCCATGGTCCCCACCTTCAGCCCGGGCGACCTGATCTACGACCGGAGCGTGAGCCTGATCCAGGCCGAGCACCTCCGTCCCGGCGAGGTCATTTCGTTCGTCGATCCGGCCCGCACCCCGGGCGCTCCGGCCACCATCCTCACTCACCGGATCTACTCGGTGGGTACCGAGCGCGGGCCCGGCGGTCTTCTGGAGGTCGCCTACCGCACCAAGGGCGATGCCAACCCTGCCCCCGACGCGCTGCTGGTTCCCGCCACCTCGGTGCTGGGTGTGTACCAGGGGCGGGTGCCCCTGGCGGGCTACCTGCTGAACGCGCTCCACCAGCAGGTCACCTTAGTGGTCCTGGTGATGATCCCGGTGGTCTACATCGTGGTCGGAGAGACCCGCCGTCGGTGGAACGCCGCCGGGCCACAGGCGGGCGGCCCGCCAGCCTCGGGGTTAGGGAAGGGGCCCTGGGCCGGCGGAGAGCCGGGGGGCAGGCGGTTGTGAAGCAATCAAAAGGAGCAGACGGGCACGGAAGGAGGGACGCCATCGCAGTAGGGGAGACGTGAATTTCGGGGATCAGGAGCCGGGTGCCGGGCTTGGGCCCGGCCCCACAGCAATCGGAACACATGGGAGAGACTAGGGAATGTTCCTGAGTAGACATCGGCGCTTCACCTTGGTGCTGAGCGCCGTCGGGGTGCTGGGCGCGGCGGCTGCCCTGGCGGTCGGGGCCAGCTATGCCTTGTTCAGCAGCACCGCCACGCCACAGACCGCGACCATAAGCGCGGCCACCGTTACCCTGACCAACAGCGGCTCGGCCAGCGCCCAGAACTGCACCTTCCAGGACATCGTTCCCGGGGACAACCTGGGGAGCACCTGCACCTACACCGTGGACTACACGGGCAGCGCGCCCGCATGGCTGCTCCTCAACGTCGCCACGAGCTCGATGTCGGGGAGCGGCGGGAAGGCGCTGATCGACGGGGGCCCATACGGCCTAATCCCCCAGATCTCGTACAGCTCTGGGACGGGCACCCAGCTCTTCGGGTACAGCATGGGACCACGCCCCACCTGCACTACCACTAACGGTGTTGAGAGCTGCACCAGCAGCTACGACAACCAGCTGGTGAGCACCGGTGGGACGATCTCGAACGGACAGACTTTCACCTTCACCATCAGTGGAGCGATGAACATCGGGACGGATGCCCAGAACAACCCCTACCAGGGGGGCACCGGCACCATCACCGTCCAGGCGTGGGCGGTCCAGTCGGCCAACAACACCAACAACGGCGGCTACGGTCCCGAGTACCCGTCCGGGCCGATCTTCCAGTCGGTCACCGCTCCCTCCACCACCACCCTCTCGGTCGACTACAACATCGAGGTCGAGGGAGTCTACCAACCGTACCAGCCGAACCCGAGCGAGTTCACCGCCACCGACGTGACCCAGAGCACCCCGGGCTCTCCGGACGTCTGCCAGTACTCGGTGAACAACGCGCCGGGATACGGGCAGAGCCCGGTCGACCTGGGCAAGACGGTCGGGCTGACGCTGACCAGCTGTTCCAACGGCGGCACCCCCAACGCTGGGGACGTGCTCAACGTGACCTTCAACTTCGGCAACAGCGGCTCCGTCTACATCTACCGCAACGGCGCCGACCCCAGCAATCTCTCGAACGATGACTACCCGCTCAACCCTGAGGCCTTCTGGAACGTGACCGTAGGCTGACCAATGACCTTTTGGGGGGCCGGCCCGGCCGGCCCCCCAAACCAACCAACCGCATGCCATACGAAATCTTGGAGCTGAATGTGAGGGAGACGGGAGTACGGGCTGCCGCGCCCGCAGTCCGGCGCCCCGCCGGCAGGGGGTGGACCCGGTGAACGCCTGGTTGCGGACTCCCGGGCGGGTGGGGCTGGGAGCGGCGATCGCGGTCATCGGCCTGGTCACCGGAGGGCTGGGCACGGGCCTCGCCCTGGCCGACGCCACAGCTTCCGTGGCGGCGGCGACAGTCTCGGTGTGCGGAACCTCTGCGCCGCTCCTGCCGGGGTCGAGTGGAAGCTGCCGCGAGAGCTTCGCCAGTCCCTATGGCACCCAGCCGGTGGCGGTAACCCTCACCATGAGCTCGTCCGCTAGCTCCGGGACGGCCGTCT
This sequence comes from bacterium, assembly GCA_021801645.1. Taxonomy (GTDB): domain Bacteria; phylum Chloroflexota; class Dormibacteria; order Aeolococcales; family Bog-877; genus JAJYXT01. The sequence goes on along the minus strand of JAJYXT010000029.1, from coordinate 1,510 downwards.
CCTCCTCCGGTGTGGGCACTGAGGCCCTCCTGGATGGGACCGCCACCGGTCTGCAAGTACAGGTGATCGACGACGCCACCGGGAAGCTCTTCCTGATTTCCGGAGTGCGCTGCTATGCCGGCCCCGGTTCGGATGTGCCGGCGGTCTACCCTGATGCGGGGTACTGCACCAGCCGCCAGACCGACCTCGTAGTGGGTTCCTTCCGGTCGACCGGAGATCACACCCAGACCTTCACCGTGCGCTGGCTGCTGCCCGTGAGCGCGGGTAACCCGTACCAGGGCGGTGAGGCAAGCGTGACCCTTCAGCCGACCTTCACCGACCTTAGTTCAGGCAGCCCCGCAGGTGGGGTGCTGGGCCAGTCCACCACTTCCCCCTCGCCTTCCGGAACGCCTGCGGGCGGAGTGCTCGGAGCCCACACCCCGACCACCGGGGCCGGCCTGCCGGTGCTCCTCAGCCGGGTGCTGATCGTCCTCGGGCTGGGTCTGTTCCTCGGCGGGCTCTGGTACGTGAGGCGGCAGCGGTACCCGTCGGCCAGTCCCGGCATCCGCTAGGGGCGGCCATCGCCCCACGCCGGGAGTGGTCTGCGGCATCGGAACGCCCCCCGGGTTTCAGGTGATCCGGCCGCAGGTTCAGGCACCGGCACGGCTGTCGAGGGTCAGCCGCGCGGTCAGTGGGGCGTGGTCGCTGGGCCTAGCCGCCTGTCGGGGCGAGCGGTCCACCTCAACCAGCTCGACCGCGCTCACAACGTCGGGAGAGCCGAGCAGCAGGTCGATTCGCATCCCCAGTCCCCGGCGGAAGAAGCCCTGGCGGTAGTCCCAGTAGGTGTATGAGGGGGTCTGTCCGGGCAGGGCGGCGAGGTCGACTACCCCCGCCCCAAGCACCGAGGCCAGAGCGGCGCGTTCCTCCGGGCTCACGTGGGTCTGCCCCACGAAGGCCGCCGGGTCGAAGACGTCGCTGTCCTTGGGGGCGATGTTGAAATCCCCGCCGAGGATGAACGGCCGCCCTCCCGCCAGCTCCCTGGCCACCCGCCCCCTCAGTTCCTCCAGGAAGGCCAGCTTGTAGGTGAAGTAAGGGTGTCCCAGCTCCCGGCCGTTCGGGACGTAGACGCTGGCGATGCGCAGGGGACCACAGTCGGCGGCCAGGTACCGGGCCTCGACCCGGCCGTCGGGGGCCGCCAGGTCGAGCCCGGTGGCGACCTCGTCCAGGCCGACCTGCGACAGCACCGCCACTCCGTTCCACCTCCCCTCGCCGTGATCCGCAACCTGGTAACCGGCGGCCTCCACCTCGGCCCGGGGAAAGGCGCCCGGAAGGCACTTGGTCTCCTGGAGGAGGAGCACGTCGGGCCGGCGCCGGTCCAGCCACTCGAGCACCAGGGGCAGCCGGGCCTGGATGGAGTTGACGTTCCAGGTGGCGATCAGCAAGTGGGGGAACCCGAGGCCCGGCTCATCCCACCCGCTCCAGGTCGGAGTTGGCGAACTGTTCGAAGTAGAGGCGGGAGTAGACCCCCTCC
>JAJYXT010000036.1:2719-70939 GCA_021801645.1 bacterium | reverse complement strand
GCCAGCTGAGGTAGTCCAGCTTGGATGTGAGACCGGGCAGGTCACCGATGCCGTCCGCGTTGCTGTCGTAGAAGCCGCGAACCAGCACCTCGTACATCACGGCGTCCTGGTACCAGCGAGAGGGCTCCGGGGAAGTCATGGGAGCACCTCGAAGAGATGGCCAGGAGCCCGGGCAGGGTCCAGGCGGACGTAGTTGTGGGGCCCCTGCCAGCGGTACTCCGCCCCGTCCAGCAGGTCGCGCACGGCGAAGCTGGCGTCGGCGCCCAGGCCGAGCTGGCCAAGATCAAGGTGCACCATGGACTCGTGCGCATGCCAGGGATCAAGATTCACGACCACTAGGACCCGGTCCTCAAGCCCCGGGGTGGTCTTTGAATAGCACAGGAGCTCGGGATGGTCGGCCCAGTGAAAGAACAGACGGCGGAACTGCTGCAGTGCCGGATGATCCCGCCTCGCCGCGTTCACGATTGCGATCAGATCCTCCATGGCCGGGTCGCCGTGGTCGGGTCGTGGGCGGTACTGGTACTTCTCGGAGTCCAGGTACTCCTCACTGCCGGGCCGCAGTGCCGCCCGCTCCAGATGCTCGAACCCGCTGTAGATCCCATAGCTCGAGGATAGGGTGGAGGCGAGAAGAAGGCGGGAGCGGAAGGCGCCCTCGCCGCCCTCCTGCAACTGGGCGGTGAGGATGTCAGGCGTGTTGACGAAGAAGTTCGGGCGCAGATAGTCGGCGGTCTCCTCCGCCAACTCGCGCGCGTAGGCCACCAGCTCCTCCTTGGTCTGCCTCCAGGTGAAGTAGGTGTACGACTGGGAGAAGCCGACCTTTGCCAGTTCGCGGACCATCGCCGGCGCTGTGAACGCCTCCGCCAGCAGTACGGCCTCCGGATGCTCGAGCCGGAGGCGGCCCACCAGGTACTCCCAGAAGGGGACCGGCTTGGTGTGGGGGTTGTCGACCCGGAAGATCCGCACTCCCTGGCGAGCCCAGTGATCGAGGATCTCGTAGCAGGCTGCCCAGAGGCCCCTCCAATCGCGGCAGTTGAAGTCCAGGGGATAGATGTCGTCATACCGCTTCGGTGGATTTTCCGCCGGCCGGATCGAGCCGTCGGGGCGGCGGCGGAACCAAGCTGGGTGCTCCCTGACCCAGGGGTGGTCTGGAGAGCATTGGAGGGCGTAGTCCATGGCCACCTCCATCCCGACCTCCTCGGCGCGAGCCAGGAGCCGGCGGAAGTCCGCCAAGGTCCCCAGCTCCGGGTCCACATCCATGTGCCCCCCTCTCTCGGACCCAATGGCCCATGGGCTGCCGGGGTCGCCGGGGCCGGCGACCGGCGCGTTGTTGCGCCCACGCCTACCGGTTACTCCCACCGGGTGGATGGGGGTCAGGTAGATAACGTCAAAGCCCAGAGAGGCCAGATGGGGGAGCCGATCGGCGACCGCGGCTAGTGAGCCGGGATGAAGGCCATCCGACCCCTGTGAGCGAGCGAACAGCTCGTACCAGCTGCCAAAGAGCGCCCTGGGGCGCTCCACCCACAGCGGCTGAGCGGGTGAGGTCGTGAGCGGCAGCCAGACCAGCGTCGCCAGCAGGTTCCGAAGCTCCGCATCGAGGAGAAAGGCAAGCTCCCGCTCGAGTCCGGCCCCCTCGGCCGTGGTCGCCGCCCGCAGCAGGGACCGTCCCTGGTCTCCGGGCAGCCGTCGAGCCGCCTGCCGGAGAAGAGCCCAGCCCTCGCCCAGCTCGGGCCCCGGATCTACGCGGGCAGCAAGGCGACGGGCAACGTCATCGCACCAAGTTCCGAAGCGGTCCTCCCAGGCCTCCAGACGGAAGCGCCATGGCCCGAGGCTCTCCGGAATCAGGTGCCCCTCCCACCAGTCGTCCACGAGGGGGGCGAGTGGAAATGTCCGCGCGGCGCGCCAGCCGCCGGCCAGACCATCGGGAAGCAACCGTCCCCGGGCACGCAGGCGCGGCCTGCCGTCCGCGAATATGCGAGCCCGCACCGGCACGGCCTCGCCAACCACCGCTTTGGCGGGCCGGGTCCCACAATCCACCCTGGGGTGGATCTCGCCGACCACCACCCGTGCCGGAGGGGCGGAACGCCGCGGTGGCAAAGAAGGGCCCATCCGGCAAGCTTGCCAAAACTGCCCCCTCGGCGTCCGCCGGACAGATCCCCGCTGGGCCTCCGTCAGCTCCGGAGCCGGATGCCTCGGCGGACCAGGCGAACCCACTCCCGGTCACCCTGGAGTGCCAGTCGGGTGCGCAACACCACGTTGTGGGGATCCTGGCTGAGGTGGCAGGCGATGGCACGCTCCTGAACCGCCCGGTCCACCTGGAGCTGCCTAGGTTCCCCGGCGCCGCGAGCGAAGCCAGTGAAGCGCGTCCCGACGAGCGCGCCCAGCTGCCTCGCAACCTCATCGGGTACCCCCCACTCCAAGCTGGCCAGCCTATGAGCAGAGGCCACCCTGAGAGCTGCCGCGGTTGCCGCGGAGTGGTCACGGTGCCCGGTGACACCCAGGCGCTCGAAGCCGACCAGCAGCCGGGAGTCCGCCAGCTCCTGCTCCACCAGCGCCGTCAGCTGATCTAGGGGCACCGTCGACAGCCCGCCGTCGGGCAACTCCTCCAGCCTGACCGAGGCGAGTCCCAGGACCGCCGCAGCCGCCAGCACCTCATGGCGACGCTGCTCCACCAGAGCGGGCCCCGCGCCCACCGTTGAAGCCTCCCCGGCGGTGAGGCAGAGGAGCCGGACGTCCATTCCGGCCTCCACCAGAGCACCCAGCACCGCGCCCAGACCGAAGCTCTCGTCGTCCGGATGGGCCACCACCACCATGGCTCTGCCGAGCGGCGCGAGCGAACGAGCGAGGACGGAGAGCGGCTCCCCGGCCGCTGAAAGTTCAGGCGAGAGAGAGGAAGAGATGCTCAAGCTGCGCCTCGCTGGTCTCCCTGAGCTCGTCGGAGCCGTCGGCGCACTGACGCAGACCACAGGCGATGATCTTGAACCCCGCCCTGTCGATGGCGCGGGAGGCGGCTGCCAGTTGGGTCACCACCTCCTCACAGTCCCTGCCCGCCTCGATCATGGAGATGACACCTGCGATCTGGCCGTTCGCACGCCGCAGACGCTTCAGGACCTCGTCCGCGGATTTGGCCTCGAGCTGCAACTTGACTCCTCCCTTGGCGAACACCCGGCTGCCGGCCGCAACCCCGTCGCGAATATACTCCACAGGGTATGTTAGGTATCTTCCGCCGGTGGTCGGTGCCCACCATCACCATCGACGAGTTCGCCGAGTTGCACCGCCAGGGATGCTTTGTAGTCGACGTGCGCCAGCCCCACGAGTACGTGCGCGGGCACGTTCCCGGGGCGCACTCGTTCCCCCTGACCGAGCTGGCCAGGCGAGTGGCGGAGCTCACCGATAGGGGTCGGGTGCATGTCATCTGCGCCACCGGCCATCGCAGCCGGGTGGCGGCGCGTCTCCTGGCCGGGCGGGGGGTGGATGCCGTCTCCGTTCACGGCGGCACCGGCGCCTGGCACCACCGCCGCCTCCCGCTGGTGTCCGGCCGTCACCCTGGCCGTCGCTGAGACCAACCGCGAGTCCACCCCGGCCCCGGGGTGGGGGAGGGGAGCACCCGGTCAGCCGGTCATGCCTCCACCCGCAAGGTAGTGAGCCCAACCGGAGCTCGCTGGGAGGAAGACGAGCCCCAGCACAACACCCGCGGCCAGCCCCGCCGCAACTGTGGCTCGGCGAGCTGTCATTCCCCGTAGCCAGGGAGAGCCAGGCCGCCAGTCGGCCAGCACGGGCGCGGGCAGGTCGATGAGATGGATTAGCACGTGGAGGGTCATGGCCCCAAACCAGAGCACGAAGACCACCTTGTGCAGGGTCAGGAGCGAGCTCGGAGCGGGAGGGATCAGGACCAACACCACGCCGGTCGCCAGCAGCGCCACGGTCAGCCCAGCCACCACCGGGCCTAGCAGCCGCGGGATGATCGCCGGTGGCCCGCGCCGCACGTATGGCCGAGAGCCCAAGTAGTAGCGGACGATGCGGTACCCGGTGCTGGCGAACTTCAGGGCCGTGAGCGGCACCAGTACCATGCCCAGGAAGATGTGCAGCACGATCGACTGCCGTATCACCAGGAGGGTCGCGCCCTCGAGTGCGAGTACCACCAGGAGGAGCACTGCCAGCCCGGCGGTGAGCCGCTGGTTCCCTCGCGGGCCCTCGTCCAGAAGTGTGGTGGGGAGTGAGCTAGAGACTTTGTATGGTCGACTCAAAGTGCAGCTGAAGGGGCCGAAACCCAGGAGAGCTAAGTCCGCCCGAGTGTAGCGAACCCCAACCCGCGCCTCCCGCCGCGAGAACGGATCACGGACCAGCCGAACTTGGAGCCACCTCATCCGGGTCGCCCCAAACCGGTCGAGGCGGCCCTAACAAGCGATGTCCTGCTGTCCTCCGGCGCCGTTCCGAACGGAGAGGGCCGGGGCCGGAGCTCAGCGCTTCGCGGCCGATCGGGGCCAAACTGGGGAAGTCGTCTCCCGCTCGCGACAGGCGGCACCTAAGTTGAATCGGGACCCTCCGGCCTCGCGGCGGTCCTCTGCTTCTCCCGCCCGCGACGCCCATACCCTCTGAGCCGCTTGGCCGAGTCCGCGCCGCGCCTTGATCACGACCACGACCCACACGCCGGTGGGCATGGTCGCCGGGGGGCTGCCGGGCGGTGCCATCCGGGTCCGGACCATGCTGACCCTGGGCGGCGTTCTGCCAGCGCTGTGCGCCCTGGCGCTGCTGCTTCCAGGAGCCAGGGACGCCGAGGCGCCACCCAAACGCGGCTACACCCAGTCAGACACGGCTGGAAACTTCGAATCGACGGACCAGAGGGGAGACGCGGCCAACCGGGTCCGATTGCTATTAGGGTCCTGATAAGAGACCTTATCGTGTGCTAAGCGACTGCGGGACCGCTGGCTTCCTCTCCCGGCGTTCGGTCGGGACAGCCGGAGACACCCTTGCCCACTGGGTGCTGGCCGCCTACGATCAGCCACGATGATCTCCGCTGTCACGGTCTTGCTCTTCGCCGTGGTGATCGGAACGCTGTACGTTCTGGTCGCCCGCGCCGACGGTCCAGGACCCGGGCGAAGCCCCGGAGGCGTCGCCTACTCCGTAACCATGGGAGTCATCGGGATCCTGGCTGGCGGAACCATGGTGGTGAGCGGCCTCTGGCTGTTGCTCATGGCGATTGCCGTGCCCGGTCTCTTCTTCTTGAGCGACACGGGACCGGCCCAAGCGGTCCTTGGCGCACTGGCCGTGATCGTGATCCTGTCTGGGGCACTCATTTTCAGGGTGGCTCGCCAGCGCCTGCGCCAGCTGTAAGGCAGCGGCTACCGCCACGGGGTTCCGGCCGCTCTCTATCCCAGCTGCGAGTCTGTCCATCCCTTGGTGAGGTACATCCAGAAGGCGAGGCCGCGATACCGGCCAAAGGGCGCGAAGCGCGCCTCGACCGTCCTGGCGTCCGGAGCCGCACCGCTGAGCCTAGCCCAGGTTGGGAGCGTCCAGGAGTCCAGGACCAAGCGCTGATAGCGCCCGAGCGCGGTCAGCATCAGATGGCTCACCGCATAGGGACCGACTCCCGGCAGCCGGAGCAACCGACGTTCCACCTCGTCATCCGGAAGCTCGGGGGCCCGAAGCTCCTCCAGGTTGATCTGCCCACTGGCGACCGTCTGGGCGCACTCCCACAGGTACCTCGCTCGGTAGCCCGCCCTGACACTCTCGCTATAGACGGCCAGCGGAGCCTGAGCCATCCGCTCAGCAGTGGGAAAGGCACGGCTCCCGTCCCGCCCTGCCGGGCCGAGATTCTCCACCAGGGCCCTCACCATCCGCTCGGTGGCGCCCCAGGAGCAGTTGGTGGTGCAGATGGTCTTGACCACCTCCTCGAACACCGTGGGTGCCGCCATCATCCTCCCGGCGCCGGCTGCGACCCACCCCAGCTCGGGGTCGGCGGCGGCGAGCTCGTAGAACGGCGACAGGTCCTCCTCCAGGCGCAAAATGCGGGACGCTTGATCCAGCCACCATTGCGCCTCACGGGCCGGCAGCCGAGGGCCGTCGCAGGTGACGGTGACGCGGTCCGCCCCCGAGCCCCGCACCGTCAGCCGGCGGACCCGACCGTCCGGCCCGGCGAGGTTAGTTGTCAGCATCCCCGAGCTCACCACGTTCGGAGGCAGGGAGGCCACACCGTGGGAGAGGAGGACCCGCTCCAGGATCACGGGCTCCCCTCCTCCACCGCGCAAATGCAGCATACCGCACGTATGTTCTGACATGGCCCGATGATACCGCTCTCGCCCTCCTCCGCCCGAGGATCCCGGTCGGCTGGTGACGGTGCCTGGTGAACCCGATGGCGGTGGCGCTGGCCCTCTCGATCGCCGGCGCAGCCGGCCTGGCCTGGGCGGCTTGTGGCTCATCCAGCACCGCATCGGTGCTCAGCTTGGCCCTTGCCGGCCTGCTGGTGGCGTCAGAGGCCACCCTGCTCCTCTGGCCCGTTGTGGCTGGAAGCTGGGCTGCTTCCTCCAGTCTGCCCCTGCAGCTGTCCGACCTGGCCACCTTCATCATGATCGCCGCCCTCGCCTGGAACCGCAGCCGCCGACTCGCCGGCCTGGCTTACCTGCTCGCGCTTCCTAGCTCGCTGCTGGCGCTGGCCTTCCCCGCGCCAGGCGCGCTACCGCCATCGCCCCTCTACTTCGCCTTCTGGGTGGACCACGCGAGCTTGCTGGCCGGAGCCACTGTCATCGGCGCCGCCCGGCCGGGGGCCGATGTCGGATGGGGCACGGTCATGGTGGCCTGGGCAACCACCACCGTGCTGGCTTCCAGCGACGGCCTGGTCAACCTGGCGACCGGGGGTGACTACATGTTCCTGAGGCGCCCCCCGCCGGGCTGGGACCCCCTCAGGGTCATGGGCCCGTGGCCGGTCTATGTCGTCGTGGCCTTCTTCGTCTGCCCGCTCCTCTTCGCCGCGGTTGCCTGGCCGGCCATCGCCGTCCAGGGCGCCCGCCACAGCCCCGAGGGCCCCTGAGGCATCGGGGCAAGCGCCACAGTCTCAGGTCCCAGCGGTCCGGTTGGGGCTCCCGGCTGGGCGCCATCAGCCACGGAGGAGGCGCCAGGTGGCCGCAGCGCCCGCGGCGACTCCCACGAGCGGGATCCAGCTGATCCTGCGGCGCACCCACTGGACTAGGAACACGGCTAGGTCGCCGACCTGGATCGCAATGGCCACTCGTGCCCAGGTACCGCCTGTGGACCCGGCTCGGCTCGGCTGACGCGCCATGGCCACCCCGATGGCTAGGTCTCGGACCCCCGCCAGCCGCAGGCCCAGGGGTCCAGATACCCCCGGCCCCAGGGCCCGGCGGCTCAGTGGCCCCGCGCCCGCCAGCAGCACGATGCCCACTGCGATCGCCAGCCACCCCACCTGCCGAAGGCCCCCGTCCCTCATCCCGGCTCGGGAATGGCCGCGGGCGGATGGGCCTCGGTCAGCTCAGCTATGCGCTCCAGGGTCCGCTCCATGTTGCGCAGGGTGTTCGCCGGCGTGCCGAACCTACCGAGGAGCCAGCGCTGCTTGTCCCCGGAGATGTCCCACGACTCCCTCACCCTGGTCCCTTCCGGCACCTCCTCGAGCTCGTAGCGCCAGACCCGACCCCCGGCCCAGCGGCCGAGGGCGCCCGCCACAGTGGTCCTCCAGGCGATGCGGCGATCGGGCTCGAACTCGATAACCTCGTTCCGCATCGAGTAGCGCACCCCGACCCGCATCTCCATCCCGAACACCGACCCCAGTGAGAGCATGCGAGTCGCGCCGGGTCGCAACCGCCGCACGGTGCCGGAACCATCTATGTCGGGGTGGCGCGCTGCGTCCGCCACGAGGGTGAAGACAACCCCAGGGGAAGCATGGATGGTGCGTTCCACCGAGTAAACCTGCTGCATCTGGTCAGTCGTCTCCAATCACGCCCGGAGGGTCCTGCCCGATCTCGAACAGGACCTGCCACTACCATAGCTGGCCATGGACTCGGCCACGCCGGGGGCCACCCCGCTGCCCCTGCACAGGGCGCCCGGATCGGCGCTCTGGGAGAAGGACCAGGCCTCGCAATGGCTCGGGATGGCGTTGCTTGAGGTCGGCCCCGGGCGGAGCCGGGTCGAGATGCTGGTAACCCCCAGGATGGCCAACGGACACGGCGTCTGTCATGGCGGGCTGATCTTCGCCCTGGCGGACACCGCCTTCGCCTTCGCCTCCAACTCGAGGGGTGGGACGGTGCTGGCGGCCGGTGCCACGGTCGACTTCCTCAGCCCGGCAGAGGTTGGAGAGAAGCTCGAGGCCACGGCTACGGAGCGCCAGCTCCAGGGCAGGAGCGGCATCTACGATGTGACCGTGCGGGAGTCCGCTAGCCAGCGGGTGGTGGCAGAGTTTCGGGGCCGCTCCCGGCGGCTGTCCGACGCACGTGCCGGCGCCGGAAGGACCCACTGAATTGCGCGACCTCACCCCTGACCCGTCCACCCTCGACCCCGAGGAACGCGCCCCCAGGGAGCAGCTGCTGGAGCTGCAGCTGGCGCGTCTCCAACACGCGGTTGCCCATGCCTACGAGAACGTGCCCTTCTACAGGCGCACCCTGGATGAGGCGGGGATCGCACCCCAGGACATCCGGTCCCTGGAGGTGGTCCAGCAGCTGCCGTTCACGGACAAGGAGCAGCTCCGACAGAACTATCCCCTGGGGATGCTCGCCGTCCCCCGCTCCCAACTCCTGCGTATCCACGCCTCCAGCGGCACCACCGGCAAGCCGACGGTAGTCGCCTACACGCGCAGAGATCTGGACACCTGGTCGTCCTTGGTGGCTCGGAGCATCCGGGCCGCCGGCGGCCGTCCCGGCGACCTGGTTCACGTGGCCTACGGCTACGGGCTGTTCACCGGTGGCCTGGGGGCGCACTACGGTGCCGAGCGTTTGGGATGCACCGTGGTGCCGGCCTCCGGGGGAATGACCGAGCGCCAGGTGACCCTGCTGCGCGACCTTCAGGCCGACGTGATCATGCTCACACCGTCGTACATGCTGGTCATCCTCGACGAGTTCGAGCGCCTGGGGATAGATCCACGGGAGTCCAATCTCAAGGTCGGGATCTTCGGCGCCGAGCCCTGGACCGAGGAGATGCGGCGTGAGATCGAGGCGCGGGCCGACATGCACGCCGTGGACATCTACGGGCTCTCCGAGGTGATGGGACCCGGAGTTGCCCAGGAGTGCGTGGAAACCAAGGACGGCCTGACCCTATGGGAGGACCACTTCCTCGCCGAGGTGGTGGATCCGGTCTCCGGGCACCCACTTCCCGACGGCGAGGTGGGTGAGCTGGTCCTGACCACGCTCACCAAGGAGGCGATGCCACTGCTTCGCTACCGCACCCGGGACCTCACCCGCCTGCTCCCGGGGACCGCCCGCCCCATGCGGCGGATGGAGCGTATCCGTGGGCGGACCGACGACATGATCATCCTGCGCGGGGTCAACCTGTTCCCCAGTCAGGTGGAGGAAGTCATCCTGGGTGTCCCTGGGCTCTCCCCCCATTTCCTCTGTGTGCTAAGCCGCCCAGAGCGGCTGGACGAAATGACGGTCAGGGTCGAGGCGCGGCCGGAGGCGGCCAGCGCCGACCGGAGGGAGGGGTTGGGCGCCGAGCTCGCCCAGCGCTTGAAGCACGCACTGGGTGTCAATCTGGATGTCGACGTGATCGAGCCCGGCCTCCTCGAACGGTCCCTGGGGAAGGCCAAGCGAGTCCTGGACCTGCGGCCGCATCCCCCGGCCGGCTGAATTCCTCCGCGCCTCCTCGGGCCTCCCGCTCCAGCCGACTGGCCTGCTCCGCCTCCAGTCCCGGCACCAGCCGGCCGCTGGCAGTCACCACGCGCCACCAGGGCAAGCCGTTGGAACTGGCCAGCACCCTGCCAACCGCACGGGCCGCCCCGGGGTGACCGGCGAGGCGGGCGACATCCCCGTACGTCAGGACGTCGCCCGGCGAGGTCTCCAAGAGCACCCCGGCCACCATCTCACGGAAGGCACCCACGCGGTCATCATCCGCCGACCGCGGACCTCCCCTCCCCTACCGGTGCCTCACAGAGGGCCGTGGAAAGGGGACTGGCGCGGTCTCCACGGCCACCAGAATCGTTCGCCGAGGAGCAGCGCCACCGCCGGAACCACCAGGCTGCGGACGATGAAGGTGTCCAGCAGTACCCCAACGGCCACCAGGAACCCCAGCTCCGTGAGGGCCACCAGGGGCAGTACCCCGAGAACGGTGAACGTCGCGGCCAGGACCAGTCCCGCAGACGTGATCACACCGCCGGTGGCCGCCAGCGCCACCCGGACCCCGCCCTCAGCGTCCGCGGGAGCCTCCTGGCGGATCCGCGACGCCAAAAAGACCGTGTAGTCGACCCCAAGCGCCACCAGGAACACGAAACCCAACAAGGCGACCGAGGAGTCGATCCCGGCGAACCCGAAGATCCAGCGGAACGCCAGGCTGGACAGCCCCAGCGCGGCCAGGTACGAGAGCACGACGGAGAGCGTGAGCAGCACCGGTGCCATCAGCGAGCGGAGAAGCAGAGCCAGCATGACCAGCACCACCAGCAGGACGAGGGGGATGATCACCAGGCGATCGTGGGCCGCAGCCTCATTGAGGTCAATTTGCACTGCCGTCGGTCCGCCCACCAGCACCCGACCCCCGAAGTGCAGGCTCTCAGCCGCTCGCAGGTCCTTGACCACGGATTCAGCCCGGGCGCCCTCCGGCGGAGCCGCCAACGTCGCCTCGAACACGCCAGCACCACTGGCTGCGAAGCCGGGCCCTACGCCCTCTATCCCCGGGACTCGGCTAGCCACCTGCCGGGCCGCGGGAAGGAGCCCTGGGTCCACCGTGGCCACCACCACGGGGCCGGTGCTGCCCGCGGGGAAGGCTTGGGAGATGAGCCATTGAGCGGTGGCCGAGGGCACTCGCCCACTGAAGCTCTTCGACTGCGGCAGAGGGCCCGGATACGCCGCGAGGCCGATGCACAGAATGGCGAGTGCGCTGATGCCGGCGCCGGCCAGCTGCCGGGGGTGCCGCGCAACCCAGCTGGCCACCGACTGCCAGCTGAGCCGCCGCGAGCGTACGTCCTGCCCCATCTTCGGCACTAAGGGCCAGAACGCTGCCCGGCCGAAGACCAGGAGCAGGGCGGGCAGGAGGGTAAGGGTGCCCAGGAGGACCGACGCGATCCCGATGGCCCCGACCGGGCCAAGCGCCCGGATATCACGCTCCTGCGCCGCCAGCAGAATCAACAAGCTTAGGATCACGGTCCCGGCCGATACCGCCAGGGTGGGGGCCACCCGACGCAGCGCTGTAGCCATCGCCCGCGATGGGCGAGCCTCCGACCGCAACTCCTCTCGATACCTAGCGACGAGCAGAAGGGAGTAGTCGGTGCCGGCGCCGAACATGAGGACAGTTAAGATGCCCACGGTCATCCCGTTGACCACGAATCCGCTCCGGGCCAGCAGGTAGACGGCGGCCTGTCCCAAGAGCGACGCCAGTCCCACGGTGATAAGGGGGAACAGCCAGAGCAGAATGCTGCGGTAAGTCAGAAGCAGCAGCACCGTCACCACCAGAACCGTTGCCAGGAGCAGCACCCCGTCGATCCCGGAGAAGGCGGAGGCCGTGTCCGCCAGAACAGCGGCTGGGCCCCCAACGCCGGTGGAGACTCCGGGGGGTGCACCGGCCAACGCCGATCTCAGGCGGCTGACGTCGGTAGCCACTGCGGTAGCCGAGGTCCCGGCCTGGAGCGCCACCTCGATGATGGCCCCACGGCGGCTGGCGGACACCGCGACCGGCAGGACTGCGCTCACGCCCACCAACCCGAGCCTGTCAATGTGCGACTTCAGCGAGTGGGCATAGGCCAGGTCTGATTCGCTGAGGCCTTGGGCCCGATAGAGAACCGCGAGGGCCGCCAATCTATTGAGGTCGGGAAAGCGTGACTCGAGGTCGGATACCACGGTAGACGGGGCGCCTGAGGGGACAAAGCTCGCCTGACTGTTCTGCTCCACCGCGGCCAGCTTGGACGAGAACGGGACCAGGGCCGACGCCCCTAGCAGCCAGACGACGATCACAATCCACTTCGAACGGCGGCCGGTGATCAGTGACGCGAACCACTTCATATGGACACTTCCCGTAGCCTCGGACCCACGCGGCCTACGACGATTCACATAAAGTATACAGAGTGTCTATAGTGCATCAGAGTGTCTAACGAGGACCCGCCCAGCCCATCAGGCCGCCCGGGAGCGGAAGGCGAGTGGGATGCGACCTTGTCCCGCCATCGCTCCCGCAACCGGGAGCGGATCGCCGCCACGGCCATGGAGCTGATCGGCGAGCACGGACTGGCTCACGTCACCATGTCCTCCCTGGCGGAACGCGCCGGAGTGTCGCGAGCCACTCTCTACCACTACTTCCCCGACTTGGACCATGTGTTGCTGGCCTGGGTGGAGCTGCAGGTGGACCGTTTCGTCTCGCGGGTCGCGCAGTTGGCCGGCGAGGAGCCGGACCCACGAGCTCGGCTGGCCCTCATCATTGCCCAGCTGACCGACTACTTCGCCAGCCGCGACCACCGTCTGGGGCTGGAGCAGCTCGGCACGCTGGCGGTCGCCCCGGTCACCGCCAGAGCCGTCGCCGAGCGGATGTCCCCACTCATGGAGCTGGTCTCCGACTGCCTGCGCACCGGGCAGAGAATGGGGCAGTTCCGTGCGGAACTGGACCCCGAGGTTCACGCTTCCCTGATCCTCGGCCTTTTGGGAGCAATGCGGCCCCACCTCGTGTCCGGGCGCTACGCGCCGGGTGCCGCAGCGCGTGCCGTGAGCTCGCTGGTGCTGGACGGGGTGACGCGGAGGTAGGACCGGGCCGCGCCGGCTGGGGAGGCGGGGGCATCCCAGATGCCGCTGCGCACCCCGCTTGACGAGCCGCTCAGGCGTCCAGCTGAGGGGTGCGGACTCTGGACGTCAGACCATCTCCGGGAGGGCCGAATAGGCGGTCTCCGGCATCCCCCAGCCCCGGGACGATGTACCCACGTGCGTCCAGGTTGGGGTCCACGGCGGCGCACCACACCTCCACCTCCGGGGCCTCAGCGTGGAAGCGCTCCAGGCCCGGTCGGCTGGCCACCAGGCTAAGGACCTGGACCCGAGCCGCCCGCCGCTTCTCCACGAATCGAACCGCTTCGACGAGCGAGCCCCCGGTGGCCAGCATGGGGTCGCAGACCACGACCCGCCGGCCCGACAGATCGGCCGGGAGCCCATCGAGGTAGCAGACAGCGGCCAGAGTCGACTCGTCCCGCTTCAACCCCAGGTGCGCGACATCACAGGTGGGGGCCACAAACTGGATACCCGGCACCATCCCGAGACCGGCTCTGAGGATGGGCACGAGGAGCGGGGCCTCCACGATTTCCAGGCACTCCCCCTCCCCCACGGGGGTGCGGACGGTGACTGGCCCAGTCTCCAGATCACCAAGCGCCTCGAAGGCGAGGAACCCGGCCACCTCGGCGACCAGCTCCTGGAACCGGGAGCGGGGGGTACCCTCTGCCCGCAGGTGGCCGAGGCGATCGGCCACGGTGGGGTGGCGGCACACATGCACCCAGTCGGCCATCAGTCGATCTTCGCGCCGCGGGCCCCGGCGGCGCCGGCACGTGCCGCCCCGGAGATGCCGTGCAGGCCCACCGAGGCCGCCATGCGGGCCAGGTCAGCTGCCGACAGGGGCCCCCCGGGCCGATACCACTCGCTGATGGAGTTCACCATCCCGAGGAGGAGCCGGGCGCCCAGACCCGGCTCCAGACCCTGGCGGAGCCCTCCGGTACTGGCCGTCGCCGCCACCAGCTCCGCCACCTCCCGGTCGAAGTGGCGGCGGCGCTCCAGCGCCCAGAGCTCCGTCCGCGAGTTCCCGCGCACCCGAAGCAGCAGCGTGACGTACGGCAATTCGTCGACCAGCACCTCGACGGTCCGCCGCAGCAGGTGCTCCAAACGAGCGGGAGGCGGACCCAGGCGCGCCTGCTCCTCCTCGAGGACCGCGAAGAGGGCATCAAGGGCTCGGCTCAGGGCCCGATGCAGGATGGCCTCCTTGCTGGCGAAGTGGTGGTAGATGGAGGACTTGCCCAATCCCGCCGCCTTGCCCAGCTGGGCCATGCTGGTCGCTTCGTAGCCGCGCAGGATGAACTGCTGGACCGCCACCTCTAGCAGGCGGTCCGGGTCATACCGCGGCCGCTTGTTCGCGGCACCCCGAACTCGGTCAGCCACGTCGCCAAGTATGGGGCCGCAAATTGACACCGGCTGCGGTCCGGTCCAAAATGGGAACCGAACGACCGGTCGGGAAAGGAGCAGCCATGCCCCCCACCAACTCCGACGAAAGCCGGGACCTAGCCTTCCAGGAAGCCATCGACGCGGACCGCACGGTGGAGCCCCGCGACTGGATGCCTGAGCGGTACCGGAGCACCATGGTCCGCCAGATCGCCCAGCACGCCCACTCCGAGATCATCGGGATGCAGCCCGAGGGTAATTGGATCACCCGCGCCCCCTCCCTGCGGCGCAAGGCCATCCTCCTGGCCAAGGTCCAGGACGAGGCGGGTCACGGTCTCTACCTGTACGCAGCCGCCGAGACCCTGGGAGTGGAGCGCCGTGAGCTGACCGAACTTCTCATCACCGGTCGGCAGAAGTATTCCAGCATCTTCAACTACCCGACCCTGACCTGGGCCGACGTGGGAGCGATCGGCTGGCTGGTCGATGGTGCTGCCATCACCAACCAGCTCGCCCTCACCAAGACCTCCTACGGGCCGTACGCCCGGGCCATGGTGCGGATCTGCCGAGAGGAGTCCTTCCACCAGCGCCAGGGCTTCGAGTTGCTGTCCGAGCTGTCCCGCGGCACTGCGGCGCAGCACGAGATGGCCCAGGATGCGGTCAATCGCTGGTGGTGGCCGGCACTCATGATGTTCGGGCCACCGGACACCGAATCGCCCAACACGGCACAGTCGATGGCCTGGAAGATCAAGCGCGTCAGCAACGACGACCTGCGCCAGCGCTTCGTGGACATGACAGTCCCCCAGGCCCAGGCGCTCGCCCTGGATCTGCCCGACCCGCAACTGCGCTGGAACGACGCTCGCGACCACTACGACTTCGGACCCATCGATTGGGAGGAGTTTCGCCAGGTGGTTTCTGGCCACGGGGCCTGCAACGCGCAACGGATCGCGGTTCGCCGGGCGGCCGACGAGGATGGTGCCTGGGTCCGCGAGGCGGCCAGAGCATGGGAGGGCCGGCAGAGCAGCCGGACTTCCGCAGCGTGAGCCACGCCGAGGACTGGCCCCTCTGGGAGGTGTTCCTCAGGGGGCGGCGTGGGCTCTCCCACCAACATGTGGGGTCCCTGCATGCTCCGGATCCGGAACTGGCTCTGCAGAACGCCCGTGATCTCTACACCCGGAGGGGTGAGGGCGTCTCCATCTGGGTTGTCCGCTCCACCGAGGTGCACGCCTCGGACCCGGACGATCAGGGTCCGCTATTCGATCCACCCTCCGACAAGGCCTACCGCCACCCAACCTTCTACTCGGTGCCCGAGGACCTCCAGCTTTGACCGCAGGGGTGGCCGGGCTCTGGGTGGTCGACCTTCGGGAGGTGGCGCTTGGGCTTGGCGACGATTGCCTGGTCCTGTCCCACCGGCTGGCCGAGTGGACCACCCATGCGCCCGAGCTGGAGGAGGAGATGGCCCTCGCCAACCTCGCCCTGGACCTCCTGGGACAGGCGCGGTCCCTCTTGACCCTGGCCGGCGAGGCAGACGGTAGAGACGAGGACCACCTCGCCTACTGGCGGGATGACCGCGACTTCCACAATCTGCTCCTAGTGGAGCAGCCCAACGGGGACTTCGCCGTGACCATGACCCGTCAGCTGCTCTTCTCCACCTTCCAGGAGCTTCTGTACCGGGGGATGGCCGCCGGGACGGAGCCGCGGCTTGCTGCCATCGCCGCCAAGGGGGTCATGGAGGCGAGGTACCACGTTGAGCACGCCCGCCTCTGGGTCCAACGGCTGGGTGGTGGTACCGAGGAGAGCCACCGGAGGATGTGCCGAGCGCTGGACCTGCTCTGGCCCTACACCCGAGAGCTCTTCGAGCCCACCGAGTCCTGGTCCCGCGCCGCTGACCAGGGCGCGGTGCCGCCGCTCTCCTCGCTCGAGGAGCCGTGGCGGCACTCGATCGAGTCTCTGCTGGCGGACTCGGACCTTGAGATCCCGGGGTTCCCGGCCTGGCAGTCCGGGGGCCGCCTCGGGCGACATTCCGAGCACCTCGGCCACCTCCTCGCGGAGATGCAGCACCTGCACCGCTCCCACCCCAATGCCAGCTGGTGAGGAGTTGGCCCGGCGGCTGGCCGCCGAAGTGCCGGATCCTGAGCTCCCCTTCCTCACGCTGGGGGACCTAGGAATCCTCCGACGGGTGGAGGTGAACCTGGAGGGCGCCGTCCGGGTGGTGCTGACTCCCACGTACTCAGGATGCCCCGCCGTCCACCACATGGCCGACGAGGTGCGCCGCACCCTGATGGCGGCGGGATTCCCGGTGGTTCAGGTGGACACCGAGCTGTCCCCCGCCTGGAGCACGGACCGGCTCGGACCTCACGCCCGGGAAAAGCTGGAGGCCATGGACATAGCCCCTCCCCCACCCGTGGACAGGGCTCCCGTGGCGCTCACCCTCAAGTGCCCGCACTGTGGGTCGCTCCGGACCGGAGAGCTCAGCCACTTCGGCGCCACCGCCTGTAAGTCGCTCTGGCGCTGCCACGAGTGCGGCGAGCCCTTCGAACACTTCAAGGCCCTGCGGTGATAGCCCCCATGGAGCTGGCCCGGGGTGGGGCCCGGGGCAACTTCCACCAGCTGGCGGTCTCGGGGATCCAGCGGGTGGCGGATGATGCCGTAGCCGTGACCTTCGAGACTCCCGCGGAGCTGAGGGAGGTCTTCCAGTTCCGGGCCGGGCAACACCTGACTCTGCGCTTTGAACTGGCAGACGGGGAGCAGCGCCGCTCCTACTCCATCTGCAGCCCCGCCCCTCAGGGTCCGCTCAGGGTCGGAGTGAGAAGGCTGTCCGGGGGCGTGGTATCCACCCACATCCATGACCACCTTCGGGTGGGCGACCTGGTGGATGTGATGCCCCCGGCCGGCTCGTTCACCCTGGCCCAGGGGCAGCCGCTCGGACGGTTGGTGGCGCTGGCGGCTGGGTCCGGGATCACCCCAGTGCTCTCCCTGGTGGCCACCGCATTGCGGACCGACCCGGCTGCCGAGTTCACGGTCCTTTACTCGAATCGCTCGGTGGGATCGACCATGTTTCTGGACGAGCTCGCGGAACTGAAGGACCGCTGGCCGGCGCGGGTGCAGCTGTTCCACCTCTTCTCCCGGGAACCCCAGACGGTGGCGGCCCACAATGGGAGGCTCGACCCCGCCAGGCTCAGAGGCCTGATCAAGGAGATCGGCAGGCCGGAGTCCGTCTCCACCTGGTACCTCTGCGGACCTCTGGGAATGGTCGGGAGTGCCCAGCAGGTCCTTGGTGAGGTCGGGATCGCCCTGGAGAAGGTGCGGCGGGAGCTCTTCTTCGTCGAGGATGAGCCTCCCGTTCGCTCCGCCGCCGAGGCCGTTGAGCTCGCCCGCCCAGGCGAGGTGACCGTTCGGGCGCGCCTCAACGGGCGCGAGACTACCTTCAGCACCCGCCGCGACCTAGCTCTCGTCGACGGGCTGGCAGCCGTCCGTGAGGATGCCCCCTTCTCGTGCAAGGGAGGTGTCTGTGCCACCTGCCGCGCGCGCCTGCTCGAGGGCCGGGTCGTGATGGACCACACCTACGCGCTGGACGCCAGCGATCGGGCGAACGGCTACGTGCTGACCTGCCAGGCTCACCCCCTCACCGACACGATCGTGCTCGACTACGACGCCTGAGGGGGTGGGACTCCGCTCGCCCGGCCAGGTGTAATCCAGGGGGCAGCCCGGATGGTGCCGATGGGATCATAGAAGCGATCCCGTGGAACCAGCTCCACGACACCCGGCTCTGGAGGGCCCCAGGTGAATACTGGCATCGCCGATCTTAGGGCGCGAGAGATCCTCGACTCGCGCGGCAATCCCACTGTTGAGGTGGAGGTCCTCTTGGAGGGCGGGGCCTTAGCCCGGGCCGCGGTGCCTTCAGGGGCATCGACCGGAAGTAAGGAGGCGGTCGAGCTGCGTGACGGCGAGCCGGGGCGGTACGGGGGCAGGGGGGTCCGACGGGCTCTCGCCGAAGTTCGGGGCTCGATCCTCCCCGCGCTCCGGGGGATGGACGCCAGCCACCAGGCCCAGATCGATGAGACCCTAATAACCCTCGACGGCACCCCCAACAAGGGACGGATCGGCGCCAACGTCATCCTCGGGGTCTCTCTGGCCTGTGCCCGCGCCGCGGCCCAGGCGACCGGCCTCCCCCTGTACCGGTACCTGGGAGGAGTGGGCGCCAACCGCCTCCCGGTCCCGATGATGAACATCCTCAACGGGGGGGTTCACGCTCATTGGCAGGGCGCGGACTTCCAAGAGTTCATGATCGCCCCCTACGGCGCTCCCAACTTCGCCGAGGCGCTGAGATGGGGGTCGGAGATCTACCGGGCACTGCAGTCCGAGCTGGTCGCCAGGGAGATGTCAGTGGGTGTCGGGGACGAGGGGGGATTCGCTCCCAAGGTGCGCTCCAACCGGGAGCCGCTGGATCTCATCGCGGCCGCGATCGAGAAGGCAGGACTGCGACCGGGCGCGGATGTGGGTATCGCCATGGACCCGGCGTCCAGTGAGTTCCACCGAGACGGCCGCTACCACCTGCGCCGAGACGGCCTGGAGCTGAGCTCGGAGGAGATGGCCGGCTACTACTCCGAGCTGGTCGCGGATTACCCCATCTGCCTTCTGGAGGATGGCTTGGCCGAGGACGACTGGGATGGTTGGAAGGTCCTGAACCGGCTGCTCGGGCAGACCATCGAGCTGGTTGGAGACGACCTCTTCTGCACCAACCCGGCGCTCATCCAGCGGGGGATCGACGAGGACGTGGCCAACGCCGCGCTCATCAAGCTGAACCAGATCGGCACCCTCTCCGAGACCGTCGCCGCGACCAGGCTGGCGCAGTTCCACGGCTGGGGCGCCTTCGTCTCCCATCGCTCGGGCGAGACCGTGGACAGCTTCATCGCGGACCTGACCGTGGCGCTGGACACAGGCCATCTGAAGTCAGGCGCTCCCTCGCGCGGCGAGCGCGTGGAGAAGTACAACCAGCTCCTGCGGATCGAGGAAGAGCTGGGATCCCAGGCCAAGTTCGCGGGCAAGTCGGCCTTCTCGCGCGCGGTCCGCTTCTAGCTGCACCCTGCCTCCGACCCCGACGGGTCAGCCGAAGAGCCGGCGCAGCCGGTAGCGGCGCCGGGCGTATGCATAGGCGATCAGGCCGGCCGCGGTGGCCACACCCTGGTCGGCCACCCGCTGCATCAGG
This sequence comes from bacterium, assembly GCA_021801645.1. Classification (GTDB taxonomy): domain Bacteria; phylum Chloroflexota; class Dormibacteria; order Aeolococcales; family Bog-877; genus JAJYXT01. The sequence continues at coordinate 51,472 of JAJYXT010000036.1, read as the reverse complement.
GCCACAGCCGTGGCGGGCGCCGGAGGTAGGCCAGCTACGATCAAGATGCCGGCGAAGGTGGCCTCGGAGGCCCCCAGCCCTCCGGGGATCAGGCTGATCGCCCCGCCGATGCTTGCCACCGCGTACACCGATGCGGCCTCCGGCCAGCTGAGCCGCCCGGGAGCCAGGGCGCTGAGCACGAGCCAAAAGACCGTGCTCATCGCCACCACCTGGGCCAGACCGATGAAGGACCAGCCCAGGGTGTCGGGCCGGTGGAGCAGCTCCACGGTCTCGGCGTGCAGCTCGTCCAGGGGATCGAGGAGCCGGCGAACCCCCAGGACCCGCTCCCCGATAGCGTGTAGTAGGTGAAACAGCGGGGGCACAGTGAGAACGGCCAGGGCCAATCCCGCCACCACCACCGCGACGATCGGGATGGCCGGATTGACGTGGAACTCGAATAGCCCCGGCACGGCGACAACCACTAGGAGCAGCCCATAGATCAACTCCTGGACCGTGACCGTGGCCAGGACGTCGCTGAAGGGCGCACGGGCCTGGCGCGCGGCCAGCACCACCCGGGTCAGCTCCCCCAGCGGCAGCAGCGTCGTGACCTGGCCGGCGAGGTTGATGGACACCGTTTCGCCCCAGCCGAGGTGCACGCCGACGTCCCGCAGAAGGAACTGCCAGCGCACCCCCTGAAGGGTGTAGTAGGCCACCGAGCAGGCGATGATGGCCGGGATCAGGGCCAGGTCGAAATGCTCCAGTGAGCTGCCCACTTTGCTGGGGTCGATCACCAGGATCAGGGCGGCCACCCCGGCGAGCCCCACCGCGCCGGCGATCCATGTTCCCAGCCGACGGCGCCCGCGCTGCCGGCCACCGTCCTCCAGGCTCATGGGCTGCGCGCTCCTCCCCGATCCAACTGCCTCCTACGCCCGACGCCCCTCTTAGCGTACGAAGACGGAGCGGTGTCTGCCCGCGACCAGGGGGCGAAGCTGACTATGCTCCCCTCGTGGACCTCCCTCCCTGGCCGCTCGCGCCCGACGACCTTGAGGCTGCGAGCCGCCGACTGGAGGCCCGGGTCCACCGGACCCCCCTGTTTCGCTCCCGGCTGCTGGACGAGAGGGTGGGGCGCCCGGTCTGGCTCAAGGCCGAGAGCCTGCAGCGTTCGGGATCATTCAAGGCCAGGGGGGCATTCAATGCCGTGCTGGCCGGATTGGAGGCCGGAGACAGGCGCGGCGTGCTGGCCGTCTCCTCAGGCAATCACGGCCAGGCTGTTGCCATGGCCGCCGGCGAACTTGGCCTGTCGGCTACGGTCGTCATGCCCGAGAACAGCTCTCCGGTGAAGGTCACCGCGGTCCGCGCCTACGGTGCCCGGGTCGTCAGCGACGGTGTGACCGGGCAAAATCGGGACCAGGTGGCCGCCGACATCGCGGCCCGGGATGGGCTGCGGCTGATCCACCCCCACAACGATCCCCTGGTGATGGCCGGCCAGTCCACCGTGGCGATGGAGCTGGCGGAGCAGTTGGCCGAGATCGGTGCCGAGCCGCAGGCGATCCTCGCCCCCCTGGGGGGCGGTGGGCTCCTGGCCGGGCTCTGCCTGGGTGCGGCGATGCGGCTTCCGGGGGTTGCAGTCCTAGGGGTCGAGCCGGAGACCGCCGACGATGGTGCCCGCTCCTTCCACTCCGGCGAACTGGTGACCTTGGCCGAGGTGCCCCAGACCGCGGCGGATGGGGCTCGCACGCTGCACCTGGGCCAGCGCTGCTGGGAGGTGATCCGGGCCCAGGCCGGGGGCGTCCTGACGGTCAGCGAGGCCGAGCTGGCCGAGGCCGCCTACTGGCTGTTCACCCGCCTCAAGCTAGTGGTGGAGCCCACCGGAGCCCTGGCCGTGGCCGCCCTCCTGCGGGGGCGTCCGGAGATCCCGGCGGGAGCGGGCACGGTATGCATCCTCAGCGGAGGGAACTGTCTGCCGCAGCAGCTCGCCGAGTTCACGGCAGGGCGGAGCCGGCCGGGCTAGCGACCCTTCCAGCGCAGGTCAGCCGGCCACCTTCTCCCATCGCCCGCCGGAGAAGAGCCAGGTGGCAGCACTGAACCCCGCTCCGGAGCTGGTGCCGCCGCCAAAGAGCAGGACTCCCCTCCCCGATGGAGCCGCCGCCATCGATTCGAAGGAGTAGACCGGGGGGCCCCCGGGGGAGCCGACCGGCACCCACCTGGTGCCCTCCAGCGCCCAGGTCCGACGCGCGGCCCCGGCCCCGGTGTAGAGCACGACGGTCCCCAGGGCGGGATCGGTCGCCATGGCGGAGTAGGCCAGGGGGCCGGGAGCGGAGGAGGGTGACACCTCCACCCAGCCCACCCCGGTCCAGGCCCAGGTGTCCTGGAGCCGGCTACTGCCGCTGGAGCCGCCGTAGAGGATCAGCTCGCCGAGCTCTGGGTCGTAGGCCAGGGCCGCTGCGGTGCGCGGCGCTGGAGAAGTGGCCAGACTCAGCCGGCGCCAACCCATTCCGGACCACAGGAAGGTATCTCCCAGAGCGCGGCCCTCCGCGGTGTCGCCCCCGAAGAGCAAGAGCTGTCCGGTGCGCGGGTCGTACGCCACGGCCGGGAAGCGACGCCCCGTCAGGGTGCCCGGCGGGAGGCTCCGCCATCCTCCGTCCCAGCTCCAGGTGGAGCGGCGCGCCGGTCCCAGTCCCTGGGAGCCCGCTCCCCCCACGATCACCAATCGCTTCGAGCTGGCGTCGTACGCCCCACCGGCATATCCCAGTGGCGGGGGTGCGGAGGGGCTTCCGGTCCTAGTCCAGCCCCTGCCGTTCCACAGCCAGGTGGAGTTGGAGCAGGTGAGCAGGTTGCACCCTCCGAAGAGCAGGTCCTGGTTGCGCAGGCCATCGAAGACCACCACGGCACCGCCCACGGCAGGGGGTCCGGCCACTCCCGGGGACCGCAGCTGCTGTTCGATGCTGAAGGTCGTCACGGCGGACACCGCCACGACCACCACTCCCGCCGCGACCACCTCCATGCGGCGCCGAGCCGACCCGGTCGGCCCTTTGTGGGTCCAGGCCCAGAGGCTCAGCCGCTCCCAGCTTCCGCTGCGCCAAAGGACCAGGGACAGCAGGGTGTAGACGGGCCCTGAGTTGAGATCGGTGGTCCCGCCGGCGAAGGGGAGGCCCAGCCCCTGACCGAAAACCCAGATGAGAATGAACAGGGGGACGGCCGCCACCAGAGCGGGCTCAGCGAAGCTGCCCACGGTGATCGCCAACCCCATGAGGGTCTCCACCCCGGCCAGCAGCCCGTTCGCAACCGCCGGGTTGTGGGAGGCGGTCTCCGCCGCGAGTACAAGCAGCGCGCGCAGCGGCTCGGGGCTGACCGAGGCGTTGGAGTACAGGATCCCGTCGAAGACCTGGTAGGTGCCGGGTTGGTACTCCAGGGCGGCATCGGCCAGGAGGAGCAGGCCGAGGGCGATCCGTACCAGCGGGAGCCAGAGTGGGGGCCCAGGTCGCTCCCCAGCCATCGTGGGAATCAGCCCAGGAGGCGCAGGAGTCTGGCCATACCCTCCGCCAGGTCCTGGTCCGCCAGCGCGTAGGAGAAGCGCACATGTCCGGGGGCACCGAAGGCCTCCCCGGGCACCACGGCGATCCGGGCCTGCTCCAGCAGGACAGCGGCCAGCTCCGCAGAGGTCTCCACCTTCTGACCGCCGATCGCCCTTCCCAGCGCACCCCGGACCGAGGGAAACAGGTAGAAGGCCCCCTCCGGCGCCGGGCACTCGAATCCCGGCACCCGGTCCATGTACTCGAGCATGGCCATGCGCCGCCGGGCGAAGGCCGCCCGCATCTCCTCCACCGCCGGGCCGGCCTTCTCCAGGGCGGCCAGGGCTGCCAGCTGGGAGATGTTGCTGATATTGCCGCAGACGTGGGACTGAAGATTGGCGGCTGCCTCGACTGTGGACCGGGGGCCAACCAACCAACCCACCCGCCACCCCGTCATCGAGTACGCCTTGGCCACGCCGTTGAGTCGAAGAGCTCGAGATTGGAGCTCCGGCACCACCACCGGGAGCGAGTTGAATTCCGCACGGTCATAAGTGAAGTGGTCGTAGATCTCGTCGCACACCACCCACACCCCGTGGTCCGCGGCCCAACGCCCGATGGCAAGCATCTGCTCCCTCCGGTACACCGACCCCGTGGGATTGGAGGGCGAGACGAACAGGAGCGCCTTGGTTCTGGGGGTGAGGTGCCGGTCCAGATCGTCGGGCGTCACCCGGAAGCCGGTGGCCTCTGTGGTGGGGATCGGCACCGGCCGACCTCCCGCAAGCGCGATCGCCTCCGGGAAACTCACCCAGTATGGACTCGGTACCAGCACCTCGTCCCCGGGATCAAGGAGAAGGGTGAAGGCATGGGCCACGGCCTGCTTGGTGCCGTTGGTGATGAGGACCTGCTCCGGCAGGACCTCCAACCCGTCGCGTCTCCCAATCTCGGAGGCCACGGCCTCCCGCAGCTCAGGCAGGCCGGCCGCCGGGGTGTAGTGATGCAGCCGCGGATCCCGGCAGGCGCGCGCCGCCGCCTCGACCACCACCTGGGGGGTATCGAAGTCAGGCTCCCCGGCAGCGAATGAGATCACGTCGTTCCCGGCGGCCCGGAGCTCCTTGACCCTGCGGTCCAGCGCCAGGGTGGCCGACTCGGAGATCGCGGCCACCCTCCGGGAGATGGCCTGGTGATCCGCTTCCCCTGAGGGCACTAGACTTCCTCCTGATGGCCACCGATAGTGGTGCCGACCTGCTGATACCACAGGATCTGCTGCCTGAAGACGGGCGTTTCGGGTGTGGCCCCTCTAAGGTACCGGCTACAGCCGTCTCCAGACTGGCAGAGGTCGCACCTCGCCTGCTCGGCACCAGTCACCGGCAGTCCCCGGTGAGGCAGCTGGTGGGTCGCCTACGCTCCGGGCTCACCGAGCTTTTCTCCGTCCCGGATGGATACGAGGTCGCCCTGGGGAACGGTGGGGCAAGCCTGTTCTGGGACCTGGCAGCCCTCTGCCTGATTGAGCGCCGCAGCCAGCACCTGGCCTTCGGAGAGTTCTCGTCCAAGTTCGCCCAGGTCGTACAGGGCGCTCCTCACCTGGCGGCTCCTGAGGTGATCGAGAGCGCTCCAGGCACCTGCCCCCGGCCCCACATCACCGAGGATGTGGACGCCTATTGCCTCACCCACAATGAGACATCCACGGGCGTTCAGAGCGATGTCGTCCGGATCGGGCTGCCCGGGCAATTGGTTCTGGTCGACGGCACGTCGGCCGCGGGAGGGTTGCCGCTCGACCCGAGCTCCTTCGATGCCTACTACTTCGCCCCTCAGAAGTGCTTCGCCGCCGATGGCGGGCTCTGGGTCGCCATCCTCTCCCCCGCGGCGATCGACCGGTCAGCCCGTCTCGGGAGCGCCTCACGCTGGATTCCGAGCTCGCTCGATCTCAACCTGGCACTGCAGAACTCGCGCCAGGACCAGACCTACAACACCCCTGCTGTGGCCACCTTGTTCCTCTTCGTCCAGCAGCTGGAGTGGATTCTTGAGCACGGCGGCTTGCCCTGGGCAGCGGCTCGCTGCAGTCAGTCAGCGAGCATCGTGTACGGCTGGGCCGAGCGGGCCCCCTACGCAACCCCCTTCGTTCGGGACCCAGACCAGCGCAGTCAGGTGGTGGCCACCGTAGACCTCGCACCTGAGGTCCCAGCCGGCGAGGTCTCCAGGGTTCTCCGGCGGAACGGGATCGTGGACATCGACGGCTACCGCAAACTGGGACGCAACCAGCTGCGCATCGGGCTGTTTCCCGCGGTCGACCCGGAGGACGCCGCCCGACTCACCCAGGCGATCGACTGGGTCGCGGCCCGGATCGGTGTCGCAAATCACGTGTAGGGGCGCGGAGGCGGGCCACAGAGGGTACGCTCGTCGGGGCTGGGCCGGGGCGGTCTCGGTCTGCCCGCCTGGGAGGAGCTGATGCTCGCCGATGACTTCGGTGTGGGCGACGAGGTCAAGGCGGCGTTCGCCCAGCTCGGCTCCGGTGATCTCGAGGTCCTTCGTCCCCTGCTTCGCGAGCGGTCCCAGGCCGCAGTTGGAGATGCGGTGCTCGCGGGCCTGGTGGCCCAGCAGGTGCTCTTGGACCTCTCCGCGCGCACCGCTCTGGACTTCGCGACACCGGCTGACCTGGCAGCCTGGCTGGCGATCAGGGTCCCCCAGACGGCCGCCCTCTTTCTTGGCGCCGTGGCCCCTCTGTCAGGGCCGCCAGCTCCTCCCCCATCGGGCAGCCTGCGTTCGGCCTGGTCCCGAGTCTGGGCGGCGGCGGTCACCCTTCCCACGCTGGCGGCGGCGACCGCCATGGCCTCAATCGGATCAGCCTCGGCCGCCATCCTTCTCACCGCGACCATCGCCTCGTCTCCTGCCGCGCTCGGGCCCGCGCCGTCGCTGGGGACCGCGCCGCCTCCAGCCTCCAGCCCCCGGGTGCTTCCGGTGCCCACTCCCCGATCATTGCCAACGCCCAGCAGCGCACCCACCCCGACTCCCACGGCGTCCCCATCCGTTCCGGCGACGCTGGCACCGGTTTCGGTGTCCAGCACCAAGCCAACCGCCTCACCACCAGCCAGGCCGACTCCAACCACCCCAAGCACCCCCTCCCCCCCACCCACCGCGACGCCCCCGCCGTCCCCCACCCCATCCCCTGGGTGCGGGAGCCAGGACCAGGGCCCACCGGGGTGCCCCTGCCCCGGCGGCGATGACCACGACGGTGGTGGTCCGCCCGGCTGCCACTGTCCGGTGAACGGCGACGGCTGTCACCACCACCACCACCACCATCCCCCCTGTGGCCAGCCGACTGGTGGGCCGCCCACCCCTGACCCAGGCCAGACCGCAGCCCCCACTGGAAATGCGGATCGCCCAGGCAGCTGACGAGTACCTCACCTACCTGGCTGTCGACAGGGCCAGGAGCCCGCAGACTCTGCGAGCCTACAGCCTGGACCTGCAGCGGGCCATCGAGTTCTGGTCGGGATTGAACCGGCGACCGGAGCTGGTCTCAGAGCTCGACCGCGACCTGGTTCGGGCCTACCAACGACACCTGGGCGAGAGCAGGTTGGCGCTCAGCTCCCGGGCCCGCCGCCTGCAGGCGCTGCGGAGCTTTCTGCGCCACTGCGAACGGGAGGGGTGGACCGACCAGGAGCTGGCGGCCCACATCGATATTCCCAAGGTGTCGGCTCCACTCCCCAAGCCCCTCAGCACCTCTGACACCCGGCGCCTCCTGGCGTCCCTTCCGGTGGCGGAGGAGGAGCAGCTGCGCGACCGTGCGCTGGTCCACTTCCTGGTCAGCTCCGGCTGCCGCATCTCCGAGGCCCTGGCGCTCGACCGCAGCGACATCAACCCGGAAGGCCGGCTGGTGGTGCGGGGAAAGGGCTCCAAGGAGCGCATGGTGGAGCTGACCCCGGCAGCCCTGGATGCCATATCCAGTTACCTGCAGGCCCGCCATGATCGGGAGGCCGCTCTCTTCCTCAATTACGACCGGCGCTCAAAGGCCCGCGGCGGGCGGCGCCTCACCGCCGCCGGCGCTCGGCACCTGATCCGGCGCCTGCGCCGGGAGCTGGGGGTGGAGGGGCTGCGCTCACCGCACGTCCTTCGTCACACCACGGCCACTGAGCTGCTGACCATCACCGGCAACGTCCGGCTGGTCCAGGAGGTGCTGGGCCACGCCAACCTGAACACCATGCAGGGCTACACCAAGGTGGTGGACCAGTCGCGCCGGGCCGCCTACCGGGAGCTGGCGCGCCGGCTCGAGCCCTCACTGCCGCCTACGGAGTAGCCCCTGCCGCCGGAAGCGGGAACTTGAAGGTGTCCAGGAATAGCTGAAAGTCAGCTCCCGTGGTGGCGGCCGTCCCCTTGGCCACGATCAGAAAGGCCAGCCCCGGGGAGGCCTGGAAGGCCACCGCCCCCAGGTAGCCGCTGGTGGCCGCGAAGGTGACCAGCGAGGTGGTCACGCCATAGACGACGACCGCGGAAACCCCTGAGGTGGCGGTGCCCGAGGGGGCGGCGGGGGGGAGCTGGGTGGTGCTGGCACCGGTGGTTACGGAGATCGTCTCGCCACCGGGACCGTTGAAGGTGATCGCCCCGGTCGGGAGCTGGGCGAACTGCCAGCCGGACGGGTAGAGGACCGACCAGTTGGCGCTGCCACCCGACTGGTACATCTGGAAGGAGGCGGTGGATGTGTCCTGCGCATTCGAGGTGACCCAGCCGGTGGCGGTGTTGCCCCTGACCTCCCACCAGCCTCCTGCCGCGGAGGTCTCAGAGACGATCGGCAGGCTGACCCCCTGAGCGATCACCTGGATGACTTGGGCCGTGGTGCTCGGCGCCGTCCGGAAGTTCACCCCGTCGGGAGCAATGACGGTCAGCGAAGTGGGTGGGGGCGAGGTGCTCGGGCTCGGCGACGGCCGGGGAGTGGCCGCCGGCCGCGGGGCGCTGGTGCCGCAGCCGGCGAGCACCGCGGCCACCACCAACACTGCGACGGTGAAGGGCGCCCGCATGTGCATAACCTACTCGGATGTCTGCGCGGCTGTCGTGATCCGCTGGCAGAGCGAGGTGGCCGATCGGAGTGCCGCCTCGGCGAAGTCCGGGCCGCGGGATGCGCGCGCCACCCCTCGGGACACCGAGATCAGATAGGAGCCGGCGGTGCCCGCGAGTTCCCTGACACAGGCCTCCAGATCGCCGCCCTGGGCTCCCACCCCGGGGATGAGCAGAGGAAGGCCGGGTGCCTCCGCCCGAACCTGACCCAGCTCTCTCGGCCAGGTTGCTCCCACCACCAGCCCCGCAGTACCTCCCGGCGGTTCCTGGTCCCACGCAGCCACCGACCTCGCCACCTGGATGTACAGGGGAGCTCCGGCCGCTCCAACCGGCAGGTCCTGAAAATCCGCGGCTCCCGCATTGCTGGTCCTGCAGAGCACGAAGGCAAGGCGGTCTGGGCGGTCCAGGAAGGGCCGCAGCGCGTCCCTTCCCAGGTACGGATTCACAGTGCAGGCATCCGCTCCCAGGCTGTCGAAGATGGCACGGGCGTAGGCGGTGGCGGTGCTGCCGATGTCCCCTCGCTTGGCGTCAACCACCACCAGGGCCCTACGGCCCGCAGCCTCAACGACCTCCTCAAGGAGTTCCCAGCCCTCATGCCCCATCTGCTCGAAGAAGGCCGCATTGGGCTTGAACGCGGCCGCCTGGTCGGCCGTGGCCTCGATCAGCTCAAGGCAGAAGCGCCGGACCGCCGGAACACCCTCACCTAGGTGCGGGGGCAGGGAGTCCGGCTCCGGGTCGATGCCGATGCACAGCCGGGACGTCGAGGCAGCCAGCCGGTCTCGGAACGGTTCCCGGGATCCTCCTACCACGAAGTCCGGGAGGTGCTGGTCTGGGCTGCCCCCGGGGCCTGGGGGGCGTACGGGATCTGAATCCGGTCATGCTCCGACTGCATGCAGCCAGAGCACAGCGAGCTGATCTCCCCGTCCAAGAGCACCGCGGCCAGCCGGTAGATCGGGAACTCCCGGCCGCAGTTGGCGCAGCGTCGCATCCAGGGCATGGCCGGGCCTCCTCAGCTTCGGTGTCCGGGGGTGATTATAGGTGTTTTGTTATGCTCACTGAGTTCGGCGGGGAGTGGCGCAGATGGTTAGCGCACCAGTCTGGGGGACTGGGGGTCGCAGGTTCGAGTCCTGTCTCCCCGACCACTACAGCGACACGGTCCCCCTTGGGCCCGCCCTGGCCAGCCTGACGGTGCCGCTGGCGCTCGGAGGAAGTTGCGAGCTACTGGGCGGAGATGCTACGCGACGATGCCGGCCCGGGACGGCTCGAGCACGGTCCCACCTGGGGGACGCTGACGGCAGCCACCGGCCATGACCAGAATTGCGGCGGGCGCCACGCTCTGACTATGTCGGCTGCTGCGCCTGCCGCCGTTTGGCGAAAGTTAGAATGGGTTTCGGCTCCGTTGCCGGGCAAACTCGGCCCCTTCCCGCCAGCCCCATAGCGCGCGAGACGGCGACGCCCCACATGAAGGTCTCGCGGCCGCCACCTGCGTGCCGCGACTCTTCCGGCGCCGGGGCGTCATCCTCCGCGCCGCAGAGACTTTCCACAGCGAGTGAGGCTCCACAATGACCACCGATAGCGCATCTGGCCACTCGGCGCCCTTCTTCGGTACCCAGCGCGACTTCTGGTGGAACGAGGACTTCCTTGGCTTGATCGTCGAGCGCCTTGCCCTGGTCGGGACGCGGTCGGTCTTGGACGTGGGGTGCGGGTTGGGGCACTGGTCTCGGGTGCTCACCCGGGTCCTCCCAGCGGTCTCGGAGGTGACGGGCATTGATGCTGAAGGCTCATGGGTGAGGCAGGCGCGCCTAGTCGATGCCGATCGGCGGCCGCCCATTGCGACCTCCGTCCACCAGGGAAGGGCAGAGCAGCTCCCCTACCCGGACGCGCACTTTGACCTCGTCACGTGCCAGACAGTCCTGATCCACGTGCCCCAGGTCGCGGAGGTCCTGCGCGAGATGTGCCGGGTTGTTCGTCCCGGCGGAACAGTGCTCGTGGCAGAGCCGAACAACCTGGCGGGTCAGCTCGTTCGCTCGAGCGTCTCGTACCAGGACGACCCGGGAGCACTGGCAGCACTGATCCGCTTCTACGCCACTTGTGAAGCCGGGAAGATCAAGCTCGGGGAGGGCGACAACTCCGTTGGTGACCTCCTGCCGGGCTACTTCGCAGAGGTGGGTCTCCAGCTCGTGGGGTGCTACCTCTCGGATAAGGCCTCCCCGCTGTGGCCGCCCTACTCCTCCCCGGAGCAGAGTGCCCTGATCGAAGCCGTCGCAGGGGCGGCCGCGGAGGAGCGCTATCCCTGGAGCAGGGAGGACGCTCGTAAGTACTTTCTCGCCGGAGGCGGCAGCGGGGCGGCGTTCGAAGAAGCCTGGTCGAGCAGGGCCCGGGCAGCGCGAACCGAACTTGCCGCGATTCAGGGCGAGACGTTCTGGTCGAGTGGCGGACAGCTGATGTATCTCGTGGCCGGCCGGAGGCCCTGTGCAGGTGAGTAGCCCAAGACAGGTGGCGGGCATGACTCCAGCAAGAACTCTGGCGCCCCATACGCCGCCCATCAGCGGTAGTCGTTCGCTCGCGCCCGGGAACCTTGCTTTGGCAGCTCCCTGTGCTTGACCCCAGGACCGCGGCAGGTACCCAGGGAGTCGGGCCACGCCGATTCTCGGGATGCCACTGCCTGAGCACGACACCGTGACGAGGTCGGCCGCAGCGAGTCATGATTCGGAGAGTGAATCTCCTTCTTGCCTTGAGGAGGGGAGACCGGAGCGGTGCACGTGATTAGGCCCCACGGGACTTCAAAGTGAGTCGGCCCTGCACCCGCCGCGCACCCGGATGGGTCGGACTCCGAGCCGGACGAGCAGCTTCCGCTAGGGCACCCTTGGCACGCGGTGGACCGGACGGTTGAGGAGGCTCTTGAGGTGACGAGGTATCTGATCTCCTTCAACGCGAAGGCAATGGACCACATTCCCGAAGAGGACATGCCCTCTGTGGCGGCGGCAGCGCACGGCGTGGTCGAGGAGGCTCTGGGCGCCGGCGTCTACGTGATCAGCGGAGGGCTTGCCAACCGGAGAGCGAGCATCGTTGGCCCCGATGGAACCGTGACCGATGGCCCGCACCCGGAGGCAATCGGGGGAGCGATGATCGTCGATGTTCCCAACCACCATGAAGCGCTCGAATGGGCCAGGAAGATTGCAGTCGCATGCCGTTGCCCACAGGAAGTCAGGGCGTTTGGCCCCGATCCCGAACTCGACGAGATGCTCGGCCGGAGAGAGAGCCCACGGTGATATCCCGGCGACGTTACATCGAGGATGAGCCGCTGCTCTGCGCCCCGCCTGCCCCCGCTGAAACGCCCCAGCACCACACTTAGGGCAAGCTGGACCGGCAGGGGGATCACGGCGGCTATCCACTTCGCACCAAGCCTGGCTTAACACGAGAGCCGCCGTTGGTGGGCTGTTGAAGGGGCCCAAAGCCGACGCCTCGCAACCCTTTGCACTGAACCAGTGAGTACTACGTCTGTCCCGGAGCCTACGAGTCCGCCAACAGCCAGGCCAGAAGCTTCGCCCCCGGCACCAAGAAGACGGTCCAGACCGCGAAAGGGGATGGAACCTGCTTATATCCGGGCGTCACATGCGCCCGCCCCAGGGAATCCCCGGACCCCTCGGTTCCCGAACCGGATTACCCCGATCCGCTGGACTTCCGCGTCAAGATCCGGATTGGGACCCCGGCGAACCCGAAGCGCTGCCGCAGCTGATTCTCCAGGTACCGCGAGTAGCTGAAGTGCAGAAGCTCCGGATCGTTGACGAACATGACGAAGGTGGGCACCTGGCTTCTGGCCTGGGTGGCGTAGTACAGCCGCAGCCGGCGCCCGGACTTCCCGCTCGGGGGCGGCCTCCGCTCCATCATCTCCCCGAAGGCACCGTTCAGCTCCGGGGTGGGAATCCTGGCGCCCCTGGCCCGGGCCAGGCTGAAGATCGCCGGCACCACGCGCTGCAGCCCCCGGCCGGTGAGCGCGCTGACATAGAGAAACGGGGTGCCCGGAGCGAAGTCGTAGGCCGCGCGGAGCTCCCGCAGGAGCGCCCGGTCGGAGCGCTCGTCGTGGTCCAAGAGGTCCCACTTGTTCAGCACCACCAGGGTGGCGGCTCCGGCCTCTCGCGCCTGGCCGGCGATGTGCCGGTCCTGGGCCAAAAAAGGCTTCTGGGCATCCACCACCACCATGGCGACATCAGCCCGCTCCACCGCCCTGAGGGCGCGCACCAGGCTGTAGAACTCCACATCCTTGGTCACCCCCGGGCGGCGGATTCCCGCCGTGTCCACCAGCAGTAGCGGGCCTTCCTCGGTCTCCAGCCAGGTGTCCACCGGATCCCGGGTGGTGCCCGACACCGCGCTGACCAGGGATCGGTCCTGCCCAAGGAGGGAGTTGAGGATGGAGGACTTGCCGACGTTGGGGCGGCCCACTATGGCGCAGCGCACGACGTCACCTTGTTGCTCCTCCTCCCCGCCACCGGGGGGTAGCCGGGCGAGGAGCAGATCGAGCAGATCCCCGGTGCCCACTCCGGAGATGGCGCTCACCGGGACCGGGTCGCCCAGCCCCAGCCGGTACAGATCATTCAGCTCCAGTGAGTCCGACCTTCCCTCGCTCTTGTTCGCGACCAGCAGGACTGGTTGGGGAGCACGCCGAAGCTGGTCCACCACCTCCAGGTCGGCGGCGGTGATCCCCTCCCGCTGGTCGATGAGCAGGCAGATCACGTCCGCCTGCTCGATGGCGGCCTGAGCCTGGGCCTGAGTGTTAGCGGGCAGATCGAGCTCCGGACCGTCCCGCACCACCCTGTCCAGGCCGGCCGTGTCGACCAGGCTGAAGGTCCTCCCACCCCACTCAACCCGCCCATAGATACGGTCCCGGGTGAGGCCAGGTTGAGGAGAGACGATCGCCCGCCGCTGGCCGGTGAGCCGGTTGAAGAGGGTGGACTTGCCCACGTTCGGCCGCCCCACCAGCGCTACCAGGGGCAAGGAGCCCGGGGCTATGGGGAGGTCCTGGTCTGCTCCGTGCAGCCCGCGCCGGCGGACCCGGGAGGTTGGGGTCACTGAACCCGGCGCAGATCTTCGCCGGTCATCTCGTCCGGCACGGGAAGGCCCATAACCGAGAGTATCGTCGGGGCCACGTCGCGCAGGCCGCCGCCGGCCCGCAGCCGCCCCGATTCCGAGGTCAGAATGACCGGCACGGGGTTGGTGGTGTGCGAGGTGACCGCGGCCCCGGTCCTGTCGTCCACCATGTATTCGGCGTTGCCATGGTCGGCGGTCACCAGGAGCCGATAACCGTTGGCCTCCGCCGACTCGGCAAGGCGGCCCAGGCAGCTGTCCAGGAACTCCACCGCCCGGATGGTGGCGGCCAGGTCCCCGGTGTGGCCCACCATGTCGGCGTTGGCGTAGTTCATCACCACAAGGCTGCTCTCCCGCCGCTCCAGCTCGGCCACAGCGGCATCCGTGATGCCCGCCGCGCTCATCTCCGGCTTAAGGTCGTAGGTCGCCACCTTGGAGGAGGGGACCAGGAGCCGGCGCTCCCTGGGGAACGGCTCCTCGCGACCACCGTTGATGAAGTAGGTGACGTGGGCGTACTTCTCGGTCTCGGCCACATGGAACTGCGCCAGCCCAGCGTCGGCCACCACCTCCGCCAGGGTGTGGCGCACCTCGGGCTTGGGGAAGACCACCGGCACCTTCAGGGACTCGTCGTAGGAGGTGAAGGTGACCAGGTCGACGGGGGCGCTCCAGGGCCCCCGATCGAACGCGTCGAAGTGGACATCCACCATGGCGTGGGAGAGCTCACGGGCCCGGTCGGGCCGGAAATTGAAGTGGACCACGACGTCGCCGGGCCGGACTCCCACCGGCTCGGCCCCATCCTGGGTGATGGCGGCAGGGAGCAGGAACTCGTCGTAGACCCCCTCAGCGTAGGAGGCGCGCGCGTAGGCCGCGGCGTCGCTGGCGGTCCGCTCCGGACGGCCCAGGATGGTGAGGAACGCCGGCTGAACCCGCTCCCAGCGGCGGTCCCGGTCCATCGCGTAGTAGCGCCCCGAAATCGACACGAAGCGGGCGGGGGACACGGCGGCCAACCGCTGGCCGACCTCCTCCAGATACCCGGCTCCGGCATCGGTGGGAGTGTCCCGGCCATCGGTCACCGCGTGCACCGCGATGTCCTCGACGCCCATCCGCGCGGCCATCTCGGCGAGGGCCACCAGGTGGTCCTGGTGGCTATGCACCCCACCGGGCGAGACCAGCCCCACCAGGTGCAGCCGGGACCGGCGGCTGCGCTCCAGCGCGGCTCGGAGAACCTCGTTCTGGAAGAAGGAGCCGTCGGATATGGCAGCGTCGATCCGGGTCAGGTCCTGGAGAACCACCCGGCCCGAGCCGATGGTGAGATGGCCCACCTCCGAGTTGCCCTGCTGGCCGTCCGGGAGCCCCACCGCCAGCCCGCTGGCGGCCAGCTCCGCATGGGCACTTCCCCCCCACAGGGCGTCGAAGTTGGGGGTGTGGGCCTGGGCGATGGCGTTGCCGCTCACCTCAGCGCGGCAGCCGTATCCATCCAGGATGCAGAGAACCGCCCGTTGAACCATCAACCGGCCGCCGCGACGATGGCGGCGAACTCCTCGGCCCGCAAGCTGGCGCCTCCGACCAGTGCTCCGCGCACCCCAGGGGCGCCCATGAGGGATTCGGCGTTGCTGGGGGTCACGCTCCCACCGTACAGGACGCGCACCACCGCCTCCCCCCTGGAGAGCTCCGCCACCACCCGGTGGACCACCGCGGCGGCGGAAGCCGCATCATCGGGTGTGGCGGTCGCTCCGGTCCCGATGGCCCACACCGGCTCGTAGGCAACAGTGCACTTGGCGACCTCGTCGAGGGCGAGCCCCACGAGACCGGCCCGAGTCTGTCGCTCGACCACCTCCTCCGTCACCCCGGCCGCCCTCTCGGCCTGGGTCTCGCCCACGGCAAGAATGGGGAGCAGCCCCGCCGCCAGCACGGCATCTAGCTTTCTCCGCACCACCTCGTCAGACTCCCCCATCAGGTGGCGGCGCTCACTGTGTCCCACCAGGACGTAGTCGCAGAGCGGCGCCAGCATCGGGGCAGCGATCTCCCCGGTGAACGCCCCCGCCGCCTCGTAGTGGCAGTTCTGCGCGCCCACGCGGACACGCGGGTCTCCGGCCAGCTCCCCCACGACAGCCTCCAGAGCGGTGAAGGGGGGCAGAAGGAGCACCTCGGACGCGGGCTCGGCCGCCAGCCGCCCCAGGAGCGACTGGACCAGCTCCCGGGCCTCCGACGGTGTCTTGTGCATCTTCCAGTTCCCTGCTATCAGTGGCGCATCCCGCCATGGACCAAGGGTCATGGCACGGCCACCCGTTCGCGCAGCGCCACCACGCCCGGCAGCTCCCGCCCCTCGAGGAACTCCAGGGTGGCGCCCCCGCCGGTGCTGACGTGGGTGAACTTGGAGACCAGCCCGAGCGACTCCAGCGCCGCCTGGAGGTCACCGCCACCGGTCACGCTCACCGCCGAGCTCTCACCGATGGCGGTCGCCACCTGGCGGGTGGCACCCGCAAAGGCCGGATTCTCGTAGACGCCGAGCGGGCCGTTCCACACCACCGTCCCCGCGCGCCGCGCCAGCTCCGA
Organism: bacterium; assembly: GCA_021801645.1. Classification (GTDB taxonomy): domain Bacteria; phylum Chloroflexota; class Dormibacteria; order Aeolococcales; family Bog-877; genus JAJYXT01. Next base: position 35,294 of record JAJYXT010000036.1, on the reverse strand, counting down.
CCAGCGCTGGGCCGTGGCGGGACCCACGTCCAGGATCATCTCCTCGTCGCCCACCTCCCCGACCGGGCAGGATCGCGCCTCGTCGGCGGTGGACTCGGGGCTGGCCGCCACCACCACGTCCGTGGGCAGGTACACCTCGGCGCCCACGGATGGCGCCCGTTGCAGGATCTCAGCCGCCCTCCCGACGAAGTCCGGCTCCACCAGGGACCGGCCCACCGGGACCCCCTCGGCGACCAAGAACGTGGCCGCCATCCCCCCGCCGAGGAGCAACTGCTGCACCCTGGGCAGGAGGTGGTCGATCACCCCCAGCTTGGTGCTCAGCTTGCTGCCGCCCATGACGGCCACCAGGGGCCGGGCGGGAGACTCCAGGATCGCCGACAGCGCCGCCAGCTCCCGCTCCATGAGCCGCCCGGCGTAGGCGGGCAGGAGATGTGCCACCCCCTCGGTGGAGGCGTGGGCCCGATGGGCGGTGCCAAACGCGTCATTGACATAGAGATCGGCCAGAGCGGCCAGCTGGGCCGCGAACCCCGGGTCGTTGGCCTCCTCCTCCGGGTGAAACCGGAGGTTCTCCAGCAGCAGGACACCGCCATCGGCCAGCCCGTGGGCCGCCGCCTGCGCCACCGGCCCCACGCACTCCGGACACCAGTCCACCATCACTCCCAGGAGCTCGGAGAGACGGGTCGCCAGCGGCCTGGTGGAGAGCGATTCCACCGGCTTGCCCTTCGGACGGCCCAGGTGGGTGGCCAGAATCACCCTGGCCGATCTTGAGCGCAGCTCCTGAATCGTGGGCAGACAGGCCCGGATTCGCGCGTCGTCGCGGATCCCGCCGTCCTCCAGGAGCGGGACGTTGAAGTCCACCCGGACCAGTACCCGCCTTCCCTCCGGATCGAGGTCGTCCAGTCCGGCCTTCACGGTCAGCCCTCCAACCCCCTGGCGACCAGCTCAGCCAGGTCGACCACCCGGCAGGAGTAGCCCCACTCGTTGTCATACCAGGAGAGGACCTTCACCAGCCGGTCTCCGCTCATCAGGGTGCAGCCCGGGTCGAAGATGGAGGACCGGGAATCACCCTGGAAGTCCACGGACACCAGGGGCTCCTCGGCGATCCCGAGGATTCCCTTGAGTTCCCCCTCGGCGTACTCACGCATCGCCTGGTTCACCTCTTCGGCCGTGGTCGAGGTGCTCAGAGTCGCGCTCAGGTCAACCAGGGAGACGTTCGGCGTGGGGACACGAATGGACATGCCCTGGAACCTTCCCTGCAGTTCGGGCAGTACCAGCGCCGCCGCCTTGGCCGCGCCGGTCGAGGTCGGGATCATGGACATGGCCGCCGCCCGCGCCCGGCGCAGGTCCTTGTGGGGCGCGTCCAGCAGCCGCTGGTCGGAGGTGTAGGAGTGGATAGTGGTCATCACTCCGTTCTCGATCCCAAACCGCCGGCTGAGGACCTTGGCCACCGGGGCCAGGCAGTTGGTGGTGCAGGAGGCGTTGGAAATGATGTGGTGGCGGTCCGGGTCGTAGGCCTCGTGGTTCACCCCCATGACGATGGTGATGTCCTCGCCCTTGGCCGGCGCTCCGATGATCACCTTCCGCGCCCCTCCGGGCTCCAGGTGTCCCCGGGCCTTGGCCGCCTCGGTGAAACGGCCGGAGACCTCGATCACCAGGCTCACTCCGAGATCCTTCCAGGGCAGGGTCTCCGGGCTCGGCTGTGACAGAACCCGGACCTCCTGACCGTCGACGATCAATGCCCCCTCAGTGGCCTCGACGGTGCCCGGGTAGAGGCCCATGATGGAGTCGTGGCGCAACAGGTGGGCCAGCACCTCGGGGCTGGTGATGTCGTTGACGGCGACCACCTGCAGGCCTTCCCGGCCCCTCATCGCCCGCATCACGTCGCGGCCGATCCTGCCGAATCCGTTGATGCCCACCCGGACTGTCATAAGCTCACCTCCTGCTGCCCGTGCGCCCCTCACCCCGGCCGAGTATATGGACCGCTATCCGGGCCCCAGCTTCAACTGGAAGTCTGGCAGCAATGCCCCCGCGGGCTACAGGGTGTCACCACCCGACCCCGGATGCAGGATTCCACCGTGGGCGGCCGCCCCACCCGATGCCGGCCTCAGACCTCCAGATCGCGGTGCCAGACCACCGCGCGTACACCCCGCTGAGTCAGGCGCCGGCTGAGCTCCTCCGCGATGGCTACCGACCGATGCCGCCCCCCGGTGCAGCCCACCGCCAGCCGTATCAGCGGCCGCGAGCGTCCCTCGGGGCGGAGCTGAGACTCGACCATCTGCTCCGCCACGTCCAGCAACCGGCGGGCCGCCTCCTGCTCGAGGACAAAGGAGCTCACCCGGGGGTCGGTCCCAGGAAACGGCCGCAGCTCCTCCACCCAGTAAGGGTTCGAGATCGGCCGCGCATCCAGGCAGCAGTCCAGGTCCAGGGGAACCCCACGGATGAAGGAGAAGGACTCGGCCACCACGACCGGATCGGAGCTCGGGCTCAGCCATGACCCCGGCAGCGCCGCCAGCGCCCTGGAGACCGCGCGCCGGTCCCGGTGCGTTGTGTCCAGAACCACCCTGGTGGCGGTGATCAGGTGCCGCTGCCGCTCACGTGCCGTCGCCCAGCTCTCGGCACTGGCTCGGCTGCCCTCGGGCCACCGGGCGAGGCAGGCCTCCAGCGAGGCCACGGTGCGCAGCAGTTGGGGGGTGCCGGAGCCCTCCAGGCCCGGCTCCGGGTCTGGCTGAGCCGAACTGCCGTCCCAGGCCAGGGCCGGAGCCCCGAGGTGGGTAAGCCCGGCCGCCACCAGCTCCGCACCGGACCCCGGGGGGCCGTAGACCAGCACCGCCATCAGAGAAGCTCCTTGAGGGCCGCCGCCACCGGGCGGGTGATCCCCGGCACGGCCACCAGCTGCTCCAGGGTCGCCTCGCGAATGCCGCTGACCGAGCCGAAGTGCGCCAGGAGGGCTCGCTTGCGCTTCGGCCCCAGCCCGGTCACCTCGTCCAGGCGGCTGCGCATCCCCGCCCGCTGCCGCCGCTGCCGGTGGCGGGTGATGGCGAAGCGGTGAGCCTCGTCCCGCACTCGCTGGACCAGGAAGAGCGGCTCGCCGCCCTGGGGAAGGTGCAGGGGCGGGCCGCCGCCGACCCGATGCAGCTCCTCGAATCGCTTGGCCAGACCGAAGTGGGGAATGTCCCCCAGATCCAGCTCGCGCAGGGCGCGGTCCGCCGCCGCCAGCTGGCCCTCTCCGCCATCGACGATGACCAGGTCCGGCCTGGTGCCCAGGCTGTCGTCGGCGGGCTGGGCGAGATGCCGGAAGCGGCGCCGGATCACCTCCTCCATGCTGGCGAAGTCGTTGGGGCCCTCCACCTCCCGAATGGCGAAGATCCGGTAGTCGGACGGCTTCGGCCGGGCATCCTCGAAGACCACCATCGAACCGACACTCTGCTCCCCCATGGTGTTGCTGATGTCGTAGCACTCGATCCTCCGCGGCGGGAAGTCCAGCCCCAGGAGACTTCGCAATGCCTCCAGCACCTGAGCCGCCCGCCCCGCGTCGAAGTCATCGCGCAGCCGCGCCTGTTCGAGAGCGGCCTGCGCCGTCTGCTCGGCCAGCCGCACCGCGTGCAGCAGGTTCCCTCGCTGGGGCACCACCATCCTCACCGCCGCTCCCCTCCGGGCGGTGAGGTACTCCTCCAGGAGCTGCCGGTCGGCAACCTCCCAGGGGATGGCCACCCGCGCGGGAACCGAGGGGGCCGAGGCGTAGTGCTGTGAGAGGAAGCTGGAGAGAATCTCCTGCGGCTCGACCTCCCCGAGCCCCATCAACGGGTGGCGCTCCGCCCCCTGGACCCGTCCCTCACGGACCGGCAGGACTGCGGCCATCCCGATCCCCTTGCCCATTGCCAGCCCCACCACGTCCACCGTCCCTCCTGTCCGAGGAACTCGGGCCTGCTCGGCGGTGAGGCGGTCGACCGCCCGCAGGCGATCCCGCAGCGAAGCGGCGCGCTCGAAGTCCAGATCGGCGCTTGCCTCTCGCATGGACTCCTGCAGCTCGCGGCGCACCTCCTCGGTGCGACCAGCCAGGAAGTCGGCCGCCTGGTCCAGCAGCCGAGCGTGTCCCTCCGCGGAGATCCGGTTCTCGCAGGGACCGGCGCAGATCCCCAGATGGAAGTCCAGGCAGACCCGGCCCCTGCGAAAGACGGCGTCGGAGCAGGCGCGGAACGGGGCCACCGTCCGCAGCTCGCGCAGCGACCGGCGCAGCGAGCCAGCATCGGTGTAGGGACCGAAATAGCGGGCACCATCGGTCCGAAGGCGCCGCGTCAGCTCGGGACGGGGGAAGGCGGCCTGCCGCCGGGCGGCATCCGCGCTGCCGCCCTCCGCCAGCTGCGGCAGCGGCACTCGCACGTACAGGTAGTTCTTGTCGTCGCGGAGGCGCACGTTGAAGCGCGGGTGGTGGCGCTTGATCAGGGTGTTCTCCAGGACCAGAGCCTCCTGCTCAGTCCCTGTGGCGACCACCTCGAAGTCCACCGCCGACTCCACCAGCTGGCGGATTCGCGCCGGGTGGGCCTGGGGTGCGGTGAAGTAGCTGCGCAGCCGCGACCGCAGGCTGGATGACTTGCCGACGTAGGCAACCGACCCATCGGGGCCCCGGAACAGATAGACGCCCGGCTGCGCCGGCACCGCCCTCAGTCGCGCACGCAGGAGCTCGGGGCGCTCCACCAGTCGGCTAGGAGGGCTGGATGGCACTGTCATGGCCGGAACGTCAGCGCACTCCCAGCAGCTGGAGGACGACACCCACCAGCAGCAGCACCGTGAGCAGCGCCAGGATCATGACCCCGCCTATGCAGGCTCCTCGCTGCCACCCCCGGAAGGTGGCCGGAGCCCGCTGCGGCCCCTCCCCCACCGGCCCGGCCACCGTCAGACCGCCAGCTCGACCGCCCGGGCCGACTCGAGCGCCCCGGCCAGGAACCGCCCGGTCACCGAGGCCGGGTCGGTGGCCAGCTTCTCCGGCGGACCCTCCGCCACCAGTCTCCCCCCCGCATCTCCCCCATCCGGCCCCAGGTCGAGGATCCAGTCGGCGCACTTCAAGACGTCCAGGTTGTGCTCGATCACCACCACGGTGTTGCCCTGGTCCACCAGCCGCTGCAGGACGCCCAGCAGCCGACCCACATCGGCGAAGTGGAGCCCCGTGGTGGGCTCGTCGAGGATGTACATGGTGGACCCCGTCCCGCGCCTTGACAGCTCGGTTGCGAGCTTGACCCGCTGGGCTTCGCCACCGCTCAGCTGAGTGGCCGGCTGGCCGAGGCGGATGTAGCCAAGCCCGACGTCGCTCAGGGTCTGCAACCGTCTGGCGATTCCCGGCTGGTTGCGGAAGAGCTCCAGCGCCTCGGTCACCGACAGGCTGAGCACATCGGCGATGGAGTGCCCCCGGAAGCGAACCTCCAGCACCTCCTGGCTGTAGCGCCGGCCCTTGCAGACCTCGCAGGTGACGTAGATGTCGGGCAGGAAGTGCATCTCGATCTTGAGCAGGCCATCCCCCTCGCAAGCTTCGCACCGCCCCCCACGCACGTTGAAGGAGAAGCGGCCCGGCTTGTAGCCCCTGACCCTGGCCTCCGGGAGCTGCGCGAAGAGCTCCCGAATCGGGGTGAACAGCCCGGTGTAGGTGGCCGGGTTGCTCCTCGGTGTGCGCCCGATCGGCGCCTGGTCGACGTCCACCACCTTGTCCAGCCGCTCCAGCCCTTCGATGCCGTCGTGGTCCCCCGGGCGCTCGCGCGCGCCGAAGAAGTGCTGGGCCAGCTTGCGGTAGAGGACGTCGTTCACCAGGCTGCTCTTTCCCGAGCCGCTCACTCCCGAGACCCCCACGAAGCACCCCAGGGGAAAGGCGGCGTCTACCGACTTCAGGTTGTTGGCCCGGGCACCCCGGACCACCAGCCATCCCCGAGGGGGCCTCCTTCCCGGCACGTCGATCCGCAGCTGCCCGGTGAGGTACTGCCCGGTGGCCGAGCCGGGCACCGCCATGACCTCTTCCGGCTTGCCCGCCGCCACCACCAGCCCACCCTGCTCACCCGCCCCCGGACCCATGTCCACAACGAAGTCGGCCCGCCGGATGGTCTCCTCGTCGTGCTCCACCACGATCACGGTGTTGCCCAGGTCGCGGAGACGGAAGAGCGTGCCCAGCAGCTTGGCGTTGTCGCGCTGGTGGAGGCCGATGCTGGGCTCGTCCAGAATGTAGAGCACACCGGTGAGCCGGCTGCCGATCTGGGTAGCCAGCCGGATCCGCTGGGCCTCGCCCCCGGAGAGGGTGGCCGCTGCCCGGTCCAGCGTCAGGTACTGAAGGCCCACGTCGCTCAGGAAGCCGAGCCGCTCACGCACCTCCTTGAGGACCCGCCGGGCGATCTCCAGCTCCCGCGGGGGCAGCTCCCACCGGTCCAGCATCTCCAGCTCGCGGTCGACCGGAAGGGAGCAGAAGTCCATGATCCCCACCCCGGCCACGGTGACCGCCAGGAACTCGGGCCGCAGCCGCCTGCCGTGGCAGTCCGGGCAGGGCCGCTGCATCATCAGCCGCTCGATGGACTCCTTCACCATCTGGGACTCCGTCTCCCGGTAGCGGCGCTCCAGATTGGGGATCACCCCCTCGAAGCGGGCCGAGAAGCGGTGCACCCGGCCCCGGGCCGACCGCAGCTCCATGGCCACCCGCTGGTCCGGGGGAAGGCCATACAGGATGAGGTCCTGCTGAGCCCGGCTGAGCCGGCGCCAGGGCCGGTCGACGGGGATCCGATGCTCGCGGGCCACCGCCAGCACCAGCTCCTCCATCCACTGCTGGGCCGGACCCCACCTCCCGCCGGCCACCGCCCCCTCGGAGATCGACCGTTCCGGGTCGGACACCAGAGCTTCAGGGTCGACCTCCAGCTTGGCACCCAGCCCGGTGCAGGTGGGGCAGGCCCCGTGCGGGTTGTTGAAGGAGAAATTGCGAGGCTGGGGCTCCTCCATGGAGATCCCGTCGTAGACGCAGGCAAACTGCTCGGAGAAGAGCAGCTCCTCAAAGGCCCCGGCATCTGCCGGCGCCACCAGCACCGTTCCCCCGGAGAGGGTGGTGGCCTGTTCCAGGGACTCCCGCAGGCGCGAGATGTCCTGGCGGCGCACCGCCAGACGGTCGACGACGATCTCCAGGTCGTGCTTGTAGCGCTTGTCCAGGGCGGGGATGGCATCGAGCTCGTAGATGCGCCCATCCACCCGCATGCGCACGTAGCCCAGCCGCCGAGCCTGATCGACCACCGCCTGGTGCTCCCCCTTGCGGCTCTGCACCATGGGGGCCAGGACCAGCGCGCGGGTGCCTTCGGGCAGCTCGACCACCTGGTCGGCGATCTGGTCAACCGTCTGGCGGGCGATCTCCCGGCCGCACTTGGGGCAATGCGGGTGGCCCACCCTGGCGTAGAGCAGACGCAGGTAGTCGTAGATCTCGGTCACGGTGCCGACCGTGGATCGGGGGTTGCGGCCGGCCCCCTTCTGGTCGATGGAGATCGCCGGTGAGAGCCCCTCGATGTGGTCCACGTCGGGCTTCTCCATCTGGCCAAGGAACTGACGGGCGTAGGCGGAGAGGGACTCGACGTAGCGGCGCTGCCCCTCGGCATAGATGGTGTCGAAGGCCAGCGACGACTTCCCGGACCCGCTCAGTCCGGTGATGACGGTGAGCCGGTCGCGGGGTATGTCGATGTCCACGTCCCGCAGGTTGTGCTCGCGCGCACCCCGCACCGAAACGAACGCCTGAGCCACCAGTCAAGGTTACCGTGCCGCCCGGGCCACTCCTCCACCACGGCGCTGGGATGCCCCACCCACCTCGGGGACGAGCTCGATCTCCAGCTCACCGGAGGCGGGGCGGGGAGCGATGGTGACCGCCACCCCCTGCACCAGATGCTCCACCCCGCTCAGGGTCGCCCCCACGGCGACGATGCGCTCCCAGCTGTGGTCGAACTGTCCCCTGATGGCGAGGTCCCCGGTCGATCCGTCCTGCATCACCCGGACTCCGCCCGCAAAGCCCCGGGCGGCCGCGGAGTCCGCCTTCCGGCCCGGCGCCAGGGGGCAGGCCCGCACCTCGACGGAGAGCTGAGCTGACCCTGGCTCCGCTGGCTCCAGCCGATAGGAGGCCATGAGGCCGGACTCGGTCGCCTCCAGCGACTTGCGGAGCCGCACTCCACCGTGCCCGGCGCTCAGGACAGCCCCCCTGGGCAGCAACTCCACCTCATAGGGGATTTCCCAGACGACCCCGTCCACCGAGTCCCGGAGGGCGCCCACCTCTCGGTCGTCGAACGGTTGACTCGCAGTCAGACCTGAGGGAGCCTCGAGCGGGGCGAGCTCCAATCCCGGGTTCAAGGCCGAGGGGGTGAGGGCCTCGAGGTGGTAGGCCTCGAGGTGGCGGCCCATCACCGCCACCAGGTTGGCCTCGGCCGCCCAGCTGACGAGCTCCACGACCTGGCCGCCCAACTGGGGGTCGATCGTGGCATAGCCCCACGGACCGAAGATCCGCAGCTCGGGTAGCCCGTCCCCATCCAGGTCGGCCACCTCCACCCCCCACTGCCGTGGCCGGTTCGCCATCCGCTCCGCCCGGATCAGGTGATGCCAGAGCCCGAGACGCAGGAAGGTGAGATAGGCGCCACCGAAGGTGCCGTGCCAGTACCCGCAGTTGCACTGGCCCCGGTGCAGCTCGGCCACCGCCGGCCCCGGGCTGCCCTGGGAATCGACCACCCGGCTCACCCTCACCATCTGCTGCTGGAGCCGGGCAACCTCCGGGTACTTGGTCAGGAAGCCGCGCCAGGGTGCTCCCCGCAGGTACGGGGCCACCTGGAGCGGATCACTATTCGCCAGGTGGGCTGAAGCGAGCTCAAGCCGGTGGCGGGCCGGGGTGGGCAGGGCCCAGGTCATCATCTCGTCGTACGAGCTGGAGGGCAGCTGCACCGGGACCGGAGCGCCCCCCCAGGCCGCCTCTCCCGCTTTCACCAGCTGCAGGCGGCCGCCCTGGGCCTCCTCCTCAAGGCGCCCGAGGAAGCGATCCAACCAGCGGCGCCGATAGACCTGTCGGAAGGTGCCCGGCCACTCCCCGAACTTCTCACCGTCGTCCGCGTAGAGGGAGATCCACCCCGGCGGCGAAGCCACCAGCTCGCCCACCACCGACCTGGGTGTGGAGTACGGGATGCGGTAACGCAGCCGTCGGCTGGCGGGCAGGATCCGGAGGGTGTGCCCCTGGTGCTCCGTCACGAACACACCGCCCAGCTGCTGTTCCTCCACGCCAGCCGCCCGGAGGGTGGTGTCGTCCAGGATCACGTATTCGGCGCCGCATCGACTCAGGCTGGCAGCCAGGTCCGGCTCCCAGACCCGCTCCGCCAGCCAGAGACCCCGGGGCCGCTGGCCAAACCATGCCTCCAGCAGGGATGCCATCCGACCCACCTGCGCCTGCCGATCCGGCTCCGGCAGGGACGCCAGGATGGGTTCCTCCAGGGCGCCGCCGAGCAGCTCCACCTGGCCGGCCTCCACCCGCTCCCGCAACCGCTCCAGGACCACCGGGGCCAGCCGCTCCAGCCAGGTCAGCAGGCACCCGGAGTAGTGCAGAGTGAAGGGCACCCCGGGATGGCCGGCGATGGCCTCCAGGAACGGCAGGTAGCACCGCCGAGCCGCCCGCGCCACCACGCGCTCGAGGTTGTCGACCGGCTGGTGGAAGTGCACCACCAGGGCCACGCGGGGAGCCTCAGGCACGCCGGGAGAGCACCAGCAGAGCCCGCTCGGGGACCACGACCTCCTCCCCGGCGTGGTACCGCGGGGCCGGCGCCGGCGGGTCAACCTCGGCAGTGCTCACCTCCAGCCCCCAGCCATCGCCCCAGGCCAGGCTGGGAAGCCGGAAGGTGACCGGCTCCACGTGCGCATTGAAGAGCAGGCCGAGGCTCGACCCGGGGTCGTGGCCCGCCGTCTCCCCGTTGAGGAAGACCGCCACCGACTTGACGAACCCCTGCCCCCACTCCTCGTCGCCCATCTCCTCCCCGCTGGGGGTGAACCAGCCGATGTCGGCCACTCCCGCCCCGTGCAGGGGAACGCCTTCAAACCAGCGCCGCCGCCGCAGCACCGGGTGCCGCCGGCGCAGCTCGACCAGCCGGCGGGTGAAGGCCAGCAGCTCGGAGTTGGTCTGGGCCAGCTCCCAGTCCACCCAGGAGGTTTCGTTGTCCTGGCAGAAGGCGTTGTTGTTGCCTCCCTGGGTGCGCCCGAACTCGTCCCCCGCCAGGAGCATCGGCACCCCCTGGGACACCAGCAGGGTGGCCAGGAAGTTGCGCTGCTGGCGACCACGCATCCGCTCCACCTCCGGGTTGGAGCTGGGCCCCTCCACCCCGCAGTTCCAGGACCGGTTGTCGTCGGTGCCGTCGCGATTCTGCTCGCCGTTGGCCTCGTTGTGCTTCTGCTCGTAGGTCACCAGGTCGCGCAAGGTGAAGCCGTCGTGACAGGTCACGAAGTTGACGCTGGCAAAGGGCCGGCGGCCGGTGGATGCGTACAGGTCGGAGCTGCCGGTGAGGCGGTTGGCGAACTCGGCAACGCCGCTCTCCGCCCCCCGCCAGTAGTCCCGGACGGTGTCGCGGTACTTGCCGTTCCACTCCGACCACAGGGGCGGGAAGTTGCCCACCTGGTAGCCGCCCTCCCCCACGTCCCAGGGCTCGGCGATCAGCTTGACCCGGTTGATCACCGGGTCCTGCTGGATGATGTCGAAGAAGGCCGACAGCCGGTCGACGTCGTGGAGCTCCCGGGCCAGCGTGGCCGCCAGGTCGAAGCGGAAGCCGTCCACATGCATCTCCTGGATCCAGTAGCGCAGGCTGTCCATGATCAGCTGGAGGACATGGGGGTGGCGCATGTTGAGGGTGTTCCCGGTCCCGGTGTAGTCCAGATACAGACGGGGGTCATCTGGGACCAGGCGATAGTAGGCGGCGTTGTCGAGGCCACGGAAGGAGAGGGTCGGCCCCAGGTGGTTGCCCTCGGCGGTGTGGTTGTAGACCACGTCGAGGATCACCTCGATTCCCGCCCGGTGCAGCTGCAGGACCATCTCCTTGAACTCCCGCACCTGGCCGCCCAGCTGCCCCGAGGCCGCGTAGTGCCCGTGCGGCGCCAGGTAGCAGATGGAGTTGTAGCCCCAGTAGTTGCGAAGCCCGCGCTGCACCAGGGAGTGGTCATGGATGAACTGGTGCACCGGCATCAGCTCCACCGCGGTCACCCCCAGCTGTTGCAGATGCCCCAGGATCGGCGGGCTGGCCAGGCCTGCGTAGGTCCCCCGCAGCGGGGGTGGAACATCGGGGTGCAAGCGGGTCAGACCGCGCACATGGGCCTCGTAGACCACCGTCTCGTGCCACGGGGTGCGCAGCTGGCGGTCCTCACCCCAATCGAAGGATGGGTCCACCACGACCGAGACCGGCATCGAGTCGCGGGAGTCCTGCGCGCTGAGGCTGCCATCCCCGGCCCCCAGGTCGTACCCGTACACCTCCGGCCCCCAGCGAACGTCCCCAGCCACCGCCTTGGCGTAGGGATCGAGGAGGAACTTGGCCGGGTTGCAGCGCAGCCCCCCCTCGGGGAGGTACGGACCGTGGATCCGGTAACCGTATCGCTGCCCCGGCCCCACCGCCGGGAGCCAGGCGTGCCAGCAGAACCCGTCCCGCTCCCGCAGCTCCACCCTCTCCTCGACGCCATCCGCATCCAGCAGGCATAGCTCCACCCGGTCCGCCGCCTCGGAGAACACCGAGAAGTTGGTTCCGCTCCCGTCCCAGGTAGCCCCCAGCGGATAGGCCTCTCCGGGCCGCGGTGACCGCGGGCTCACGGTCCCCGGCGGCGGCGGACCGGGCGGTGCTCGCGGGAGCGTGTCGCCGCCGGCCGCGACGCCCCCGACTCGGCCAGCTGCCCCCGGAGCTCGACCACCCGGTCGCGGAGCTGGGCCGCCCGCTCGAACTCCAGGTTGCCCGCCGCCCGCTGCATCGCGCGCTCCAGATCGAGGACCAGCCGCAGGAGCTCGTCGGGCGGCAGCCCCTGCCGCTCCTGGAACTCGACCGCGGCCTGCTCCTGCCCCAGCTTGGCCATCTCCTGCTCGCGCACCGCCTTGACAATGGTGGTGGGGGTGATCCCCCGCTCCGCGTTGTACTCCGCCTGGGCCCGCCGCCGCCGCTCGGTCTCGCCGATCGTCTGGGCCATGGCGTCCGACACCCGGTCGGCGTACATGACGACCCGGCCGTGGAGGTTGCGGGCGGCCCGCCCGGCTGTCTGGATCAGCGCCCGGGCGCTGCGCAGGTAACCCTCCTTGTCGGCGTCGAGGATCGCGATCAGGCTCACCTCGGGGAGGTCGAGGCCCTCGCGCAGGAGGTTGATGCCCACCAGGACGTCATAGACCCCCAGGCGCAGATCGCGAATCACCTCCACCCGCTGCAGGGTGTCCACGTCCGAGTGCAGGTACTGCACCTTGACCCCCGCCTCCCGGAGGTAATCGGCGAGGTCCTCGGCCATGCGCTTGGTCAATGTGGTCACCAGAGTGCGCTCCCCGGCCGCGGCGGTGCGGCGGATCTCCACCAACAGATCGTCGATCTGCCCTTCGGTGGGCCGGACCTCGATCTCCGGGTCCAGCAGCCCGGTGGGCCGGATCAGCTGCTCCACAACCTGGGTGGCCCGCTCCTGCTCATACGGACCGGGGGTGGCGGAGACGTAGATCAGCTGGCGCACGGACGCCTCCCACTCGGCGAAGGTGAGCGGCCGGTTGTCCAGCGCCGAGGGGAGGCGGAACCCGTACTCCACCAGCGGAAGCTTCCGCGACCGGTCACCGCCGTACATGGCCCCGATCTGCGGCACCGCCACATGGGACTCGTCCACGATCACCACGGTCTCCTCAGGCAGGAAGTCCATGAGGGTGAAGGGGCGCTCCCCCTCGGCCCTGCCGGTCAGGTGGCGCGAGTAGTTCTCGATGCCGGCGCAGGAGCCGGTCTCCCGGATCATCTCCAGGTCGAAGAGCGTCCGCTGCCGGAGCCGCTGGGCCTCAAGCAGGCGGCCCTGCAGCTCCAGCTCCCGGAGCCGCTGCTCCAGCTCCTCCGAGATGGCCACCAGCGCCCGCTCCCGGCGGTCCCGGGGGGTGACGTAGTGGCTGGCGGGGAAGACCTGGAGCTCCTCCCGCTCGGTCAGGATCTCGCCGGTCAGGGGGTCGAACTCCACTATCCGCTCCACCTCGTCCCCGAAGAACTCGATGCGGGTGGCCACCTCCTCGTAGGCGGGCTGCACGTCGACGACGTCCCCGCGGACCCGGAAGCGCGAACGGCCGAAGTCGACGTCGTTGCGCTGGTACTGCAGGTCGGCGAACTTGCGCAGCAGGATGTCGCGCCGCCAGCTCTCGTGGCGGCGGACCCGCACCGACTCGCCCAGGTAGTCTTCTGGGGAGCCCACCCCGTAGATGCAGGAGATCGAGGCCACCACGATCACGTCCCGCCTGGTCAGCAAAGAACGGGTGGCGGCGTTGCGTAGGCGGTCGATCTCCTCGTTGCGGGAGGAGTCCTTCTCGATATAGGTGTCGGTCCGTGGCAGATACGCCTCGGGCTGGTAGTAGTCATAGTAGGAGACGAAGTACTCGACCGCGTTCTCCGGGAAGAACGCCTTGAACTCGGCCCAGAGCTGGGCGGCCAGGGTCTTGTTGGGGCTCAGGACCAGCGCCGGCCTTCCCACCTGAGCCAGCACATTGGAGATAGTGAACGTCTTGCCACTTCCGGTGACCCCCAGGAGCACCTGGTGCCGATCGCCCCGCTCCAATCCCTGGACCAGCGAGGCGATGGCCGCCGGCTGGTCGCCGGTGGGCTCGAAGGGCGCCTTCAGGCTGAGCTGGGCCACGCCGCGAGTATGGCAGGGGCGGCGGGGCCAACCCCGCTGGGTCAGCCCCGGGGCGGAGCGGCGATGCCCCTCATAAGCTGCCAGGGGGTGGCAGTGGAGTATGGCGACCGGGTCGTCTTCTCCGGACTGGACCTCTCCATCGAGTCCGGCAACCGGATCGGGATCGTGGGTGCCAACGGCTCGGGAAAGTCCAGCCTCCTCGGACTGCTTGCCGGTCTCGAGCCCCCCAGCCAGGGTTCGGTGGAACGCCAGGGCCGGCTGATCGTGGCCTACCTCCCCCAGGAGGCACCTGTCCCGGTGGCCGAAACAGTCCTCGGCGAGGCCATGGCGAGCCGCACCGACATCTCCACCCTGCGCGACGAGATGATCCACCTGGAGCAGCGGCTGGCTCACCCCGGGCCGGAGGCCGAGCGGGCGCTGGAGCGGTATGGCGAATGCCAGGCCGCCTACGAGGGCCTCGGAGGCTACGACCTGGAGTCGCGGGCCCGGGCCGTGCTGCACGGCCTGGGACTCGAAGAGGAGGAGCAGCAGCGGGCGCCCACCGAGCTGAGCGTGGGCCAGATCCGCCGGCTGGAGCTCTCCAAGCTGCTCCTTCAGGACGCCGATCTGGTGCTTCTGGACGAGCCCACCAACCACCTTGACCTGGCCGCCATCGAGTGGCTGGAGAATCACCTGCTGCAGTCGGCCCGCACCCTCTGCCTTGTCGCCCACGACCGCCGGCTGCTGGAACGGGTCTGCGACCGGGTGGTGGAGCTGGAGGCGGGACGGGTGGAGGTGTACGAGGGCAGCTATTCCAGCTACCTGCGCCAGCGGGATGAGCGGAGGCTGCGCTGGCGCCGTTCCTACGAGGCTCAGCAGGCCCACATCAGCCACCAGGAGGAGTTCATCCGCCGCTACCGGGCGGGCCAGCGAGCCCGCCAGGCCCGGGGACGCCAGACCATCCTGGACCGGCTGGAGCGGGTCCCCGCGCCTACGGAGCTGCGCCGGATGCACCTCACCCTGCACGCCGCGCCCAGCGCTCATGTCGTCCTCCGCACCGAGGGTCTCGTGTGCGGACGCGAGGGCCGAGCGCTGTTCTCGGTGCCCGACCTCACCATCTCCCGCGGTGACCGGATAGCCGTCCTGGGCCCCAACGGCAGCGGCAAGACCACCCTGCTGCATACCCTGGTGGGGGACCTGCCGCCGGTGTCCGGGCGGGTCATTCCCGGCTCGCGGGCTCACCTCCGGCTGTACCGGCAGGACTTCTCCGACCTCGACTCGGAGAGATCGGTGCTGCAGTCCCTGTTGGACGACAATCCCCACACCCTGCCCGAGCGGGCCCGGTCCGTGCTCGGGGCCATGCTGTTCAGCGGCGACCGCGCCGAGGCCCGTGTCGGGGATCTCTCGGGTGGAGAGAAGGCCCGCGTGGCCCTCGCCCGCCTGGGCATGGACGAGGCGAACCTCCTGCTCCTCGACGAGCCCACCAACCACCTCGACATCCCCTCCCAGGAGGTGCTGGAGGAGGCCATCTCCCACTACCCCGGGGCCGTGCTGGTGGTCTCCCATGACCGCTATTTCGTGGATGCCCTCGGCCCAAGGGTCCTGGAGGTCCGGGACGGACGGCTCGAGGAGCGGCGCGCGGCCCCTCCCGCCCCGGTCAGCACCCGACCGTCCACTCAGCGGCCCAAGCCGGCTCGCAAGTCAACCCCGGCCGGGACCAAAAGGTCTCCGGCGCGAACCGAGCAGCGCATCCAGGCGCTTGAGGCTGAGCGACTGGAGCTCACCCGAAGGCTGGCAAGCCCCACCACCTATCGCCAGGCCGGAGCCGGCGAGACCCTCGTCGAGCGGCTCCGCGCCGTTGAGGCGGAGCTCGAGGCGAGCTACGCCACCTGGGTCGAGCTGGAGGGGACCACGGAGCGGTAGACCTCCGCGATCCGGGGCCGTATGGCGTTCCAAGAGTACTTCTCGCGAACCGCCTCGAGTCCCTGTGCCGACAGCTCCCGCCAGTGAGCACCATCCAGCAGCAAGGACTCCACCGCCTTGCGCATCGCGCCCTGGTCACCCGGGGCCACCAGCACGGCTCCCGTGTCCTGCAGATCGCGCAGCCCAGGCACGTCCATCGCCACCACCGGGGTTCCACAGGCCATGGCCTCCAGGGCAGTCAGCCCCAACCCCTCATATCGCGAGGGCATCACCAGAACGTGCGCCCTCCGGTAGGCCGCCCGCAGCTCGTCGTCGCTCACCCGGCCCAGCACCCTGAGCCGCCCGCCGAGCCCCTCCGCGGCGCTCACGGCAGCGTGGAAGAGCACCCCCTCCCCACACACCTCGGCCTCCAGCTCCGGGTGGTCGGCGAGAAGTCGGCGGAACATGGCCACGAAGTACTGCACGCCCTTGGTCGGAACCAGCCGGCCCACGAACAAAATGGTGGACCTGGCCCCATCCTGAGGGTCCGGGAACAGCCACGTGGTGTCGACTCCCGCCGGAATCACCGAGATCCGTCCCTTGGGCACCCCGGAGTCCGCCATCAGGGAGGCGGCGGTGGATGGCGAGACCGCGATCACGTGCTCGGCGAAGCGGTAGCCCCGGGACTCGAGGTACCCCATGGGCATGGTGGTGATGCCCCGCCCGTGGGCGGTCCGGTACGTGTGGTGCGAGGTGTAGACAAGCGGTGCATCCGGAGGGTGGCGGCGAAGCAGCACCCCGCCGGGCCCACCCTGGGCGTGCCAGAGGTCGGGATGAACGGCGTCCGCCACCGAGCGCAACCTGGTGCGCAGATAGAGGGAGAAGTCCAGGGGGGGACGGCGGGTGCGATGGGGCACCTTGAGCCCCTCTCCCCAGGGGCCGCGCCGCGGCGACACCATCGCCACCTCCCAACCCTCCCGGGGCAGCTCGGCCTCCAGGGAACCCACGTACCTTCCCTGACCCCCGATCGGGGGCAGGTCATCGAAGGTGAGCACCGCCACCCGGGGACTCATCGCTGGCACCAGCGGCAGTAAACCGTGGTCCGCCCGGCGATCCTCTGGGCCGCCAGCGGCCTCCCGCAGCGCACGCAGGGAAGCCCGGCGCGGCCGTACACCATCAGGGACTCGTAGGCCTCGCCGCGGGCGCCGAAGCCATCCCGGTAGTCCGAGAAGGAGGTGCCGCGCCTCCGGATGGCCTCCTTCATCACCACGGTGAGCGCTGAGCCGAGCCGGGCCCACTGGGACGCGGAGAGGGAGGCCGCCGTCCGGGTCGGGCGCAGCCGGGCCAGGTAGAGGGCCTCATCGGCGTAGATGTTGCCGCATCCGGCCACCACCTCCTGGTCCAGGAGAACGGCCTTCACCGCCCGGGCACTGCTCGTCACCCGCCCGTTCCCCGGCCAGCCGGCGAAGGCGCGGTCCAGCGGATCTGGACCCATGGGCGGCAACAGCCGGGACCGCGTCAGTTGGGCAAGCGGCCCGAGAATCACCCGGCCAAAGCGTCGGGGGTCGCGGTAGCGAAGCTCCTGACCCGAGTCCAGCTGAAGTCGGAGGTGGGTGTGGGGTCGCACCGGCTCGGACCCATCCTCCAGGGTGAGCGTACCCGTCATCCCCAGATGGATGACCAGGTGATCCCCGGTGGAGAGGGGAGCATGGATGAACTTCCCGCGGCGGGCCAGGATCCCGAAGACGGCTCCCGCTGCGGCGCCCCGGAACGAATCCGCCGACGGGAACCTTAGGACCACCGGATTCAGGCTGATGACCGCCTCCAGCCGCCGCTCCCTTAGGTGGGGACGCAGGTCGCGGACGATGGTCTCTACCTCGGGTAGCTCAGGCAACGGTCGGCCTCACTGCCTGGCGAGATGCAGCGGAGCCAGGTCGCGCCAGTTGGGGCCCGACTTGAGCTCCACCACCAGCGGCACGGCCAGGTCCATCACCCCCTCCATCGCCCTCCGGGCCAGGCTGCCCACCGCAGCCACCTCATCGGGAGGCGCCTCGAGCAGGAGCTCGTCATGGACCTGGAGGAGGGCCTGGGCCCGCAGCCCCTGGCTGCGGAGGGCGCGGTCCGCCTCGATCATCCCCAACTTCATGAGGTCGGCCGCCGACCCCTGCAGCGGCATGTTGATCGCCATGCGCTCGTTGGCCTCCCGCACCTGGCGGTTGCTGGAGTTGATCTCCGGCAGGTAGCGCCGCCGTCCCAGGAGGGTCGAGACGTATCCCTTGGCCCGCGCCTCCTCCCGCACCCCCTCCAGGTAGCTGCCCACACCGGCGTAGGTGGCGAAGTACCGGGTGATGAACTCCTCAGCCTCGGCCGGGGGCATCCCCAGGTCTCGCGCCAGCCCGTAGCTGGACAGGCCATAGAGCACTCCGAAGTTGACCACCTTGGCCATGCGGCGCTGGTCCGGAGTTACCTGCTCCCGCTCCACCCCGAACACCCGGGCCGCGGTGTCGGCGTGGATGTCGTCGCCCCGACGGAACGCTGCCAGCAGCTCGGGGTCGCGACTCAGGTGGGCCAGGAGTCTCAGCTCGATCTGGGAGTAGTCGGCCGAGACCAGCTCCCATCCCTCCTCCCCGGGAATGAAGGCCGCCCGGATGCGGCGCCCCAGCTCGGTGCGTACGGGGATGTTCTGGAGGTTGGGGTCGCTCGAGGAAAGGCGCCCGGTGGCCGCCACCGCCTGGTTGAAGCTAGTGTGCACCCGGCCATCCTCCGGGTCCACGAGGGCGGGAAGCTGGTCCACGTAGGTGCTCTTGAGCTTGGTCACCTGGCGCCACTCCAGCACCAGGGGAACCATCGGGTGCTCGTCCCGAAGCCCCTCCAGAGCGTGAGCGTCGGTCGAGCGCCCCGTCTTGGTGCGGCGGGAGCTGCGGAGCCCCAGCTCGTCGTAGAGGATCGTGGCCAACTGCTGGGGGGACCCGGGGAGGAACTCTCGGCCAGCCAGCCTGAACATCTCCGCCTCCAGGCCGGCGATCTGCGTCCGGAGCTCCACCGAAAGCGCCTCCAGCTGGCTTGAGTCCAGGCGCACCCCGGCTCGCTCCATCCCGGCCAGGATGGCCGCCACCGGCAGCTCGACGGTGCGCAGCAGCTCCTCGCCCCCCGACTCCCTGAGCTTGGAGCGCAGCCCGGGCACCACCGCGGCGACGCAGGCGGCCTCCGCCGCCAGCGTGTCCCGGGTGGACGGGGGCTCCGGTGCTGTGAGCCCACCATGCTCCCGGGCCAGGGTGGACAGGCTGGGGGTGCGGCCCCGGGAGTCACTCAGATACCCAGCCAGTACCAGGTCGAAGTCCACCCCCCGCAGGCTCCAGCCGGCTCCCTCCAGCGCCAGCAGATCCTCCTTGAAGCTGTAGCTGGCCTTGGCCGCCCCGGGGTCCGCCAGCAACAGCCGCAACGGCTCCAGGCCCACCGCATCCGTTCCGTTAAAAGGCACGAGGTATCCCCGGGAGGGTTCGGCGGCGAGGGCAAGGGCAACCACCCGTCCGTGCCTTGGGGGGCCATCGGCGAGGACCCGGATGGCGATCTCCGCCCCACCTCTGGCAAGCCCGCTGACCACCTCCTGCAGCCGATTCCCGCCCTCCACGACCTCGGATTCGACAGCGCTGGCCGCCACCGGGGCGGTGGCCTCTGAGCCGGCCGTTGTGGGCAGGCGTGCCACCAGGCTGGGCATGCCCAGCTCCTCCAGCAGCTCCCGCGCCGCGCTGCGGTCATACTCGCTGAGGCGGCACCGGGTCAGGTCCAAGCGGACTCCGGGCACGTCCCTAACTATGGTCACCATCTCCCGCCCGAAGAGGGCCTCCTCCCGGTTTGCCTCCAGCGTGGTCCGCACCCTTCCCAAGGGCATGGTGGCAACCGCGGACAGGATGCTGTCAAGGTCGCCGAACTGCTGGATGAGCTGGGTGGCGGTCTTCTCCCCTATCCCCGGGACCCCGGGGATGTTGTCGCTGGCGTCACCGCGGAGGGCCTTGAAGTCCACCATCCGCTCCGGGGCAAAGCCGTACCGCGCCCTCACCGCCTGGGGGTCGTAGACCACCGGGTCGCTGGCCCCTCGCCGGCTGGTCTGCACGCTGGTGACTTCGTCCACTAGCTGGATCAGGTCCATGTCGCCGGTCAGGATGGTCGTCCGGCAACCGAGGTCACGAGCCTGCTTGGCCAGGGTGCCCAGGACGTCATCGGCCTCGAATCCGGGCACCACCTCGGTGGGGATGTTGAGGGCGTTGGTGATCTGGCCCAGAACCGGGATCTGGTCGATCAGCTCCTGAGGGGTGGGAGCTCGATGGGCCTTGTAGGTGGCCAGCTTCTGGTCGCGGAAGGTGGGGCCGGGAGGATCGAAGGCGGCGACCGCACAGTCAAAGCCCTGGCTCAGGGCCAGGAGGAGCATGGAGGTGTACCCGTAGGCCACCCGGATGGGCACCCCGTGGCTGTTGGTCATCTCGGGGAGCGCGTGATAGGCACGGAAGGCCAGCCCGTGGCCATCGATGAGGAGAAGGCGCGTGGGCTGCGCTCCGGGTTCGGGCATGCCCGCCATTATGGGAAGCCCCGGGGTGACCCTACGGGCTGGGCCAGGTACAGTCGGGCCTCCCAGGTCACGCCGTAGCTCCCCCCGGTGGAGTTGATCTCCTCCTCGATCGCTCCGAGCAACTGGTTGCGTCGGGAGGCGGGCAGCCGTCGGTGGTCGGATTGGGTCGCCATGAGCTCGGCGTAGGCACGGGCGCCGTAGCGAACCTCAAACTCGAAGCACTCCAGCCGGGGCTCCTGGAAGACCCCTGAGGCGGCGATCTCCTCCCTGCGGTCAAGGTCTAATTCCCCGGGGGGGATCCCGTCCAGCTCCGGGGCCAGACGCGCGTAGACGGCGTCCAACCCCGAGCGCACCTCACCGTCTCCCCCAACGGGTCGGTTCCAGATCAGGGCCAGCCAGCCACCTTCTTCCAGAACTCCGGCGGCCTTGCGATAGCGCACCTCCTGGTCCACCCAGTGCCACGCCTGGGCCGCGATCACCGCTTTAAAGCCGACATGGCCCGGCACCCAGTCCTCGAAGGTGGAGGTCACAATCCGGAGCTGTCCGGTCGGGCCCAGTCTCACTCGAGCCACCGCCGCCATCTCTGGGCTGGGCTCAAGGCCGGTCACCCGGAGACCACGCTGGATGAGTTCCCGGGTTGCGATCCCCGTGCCCGTGCCGACCTCGAGCACTGGATCGCCGTCGCCAAGGCTGGCGACCTCCACAAGCCGGTTGAAGAGGGCCACCGGGTAGCGCGGGCGGCTGCGGTCGTACAGGTCCGGCACCTGCCCGAACAGCTCGAAGGCCTCCCGCCCGGCCAAGTCGAATCCTCCCTGTGACTTTACCGGTCGCCACCGCCGCCGGGGCTATCATGGGCCACGAAGGCGGCCTTGGTCCGGGACCCGGCCGGACGGCACCGTCCCCGACTACCTCAGCGGTGAGGACCCATGGATCTGATCGAGATGGCGGTGGACAGCATCCGGATCCACATGCCCAGCGGGCAACATGTCGTGGTCCTGAAGGAGAAGGACGCCGAGCGGTTCCTCCCCATCTGGGTGGGCAGCGCCGAGGCGAACTCCATCGCCCTCAAGATGTCCGGGATTGACCCGGAGCGCCCCGTTACCCACGACCTGATGGCCAACATGCTAGAGGCCCTCGGCGTGACCATCACCCGCGTGGTGGTGTCGGAGCTCCGCAACGATACCTTCCACGCCCGGATCCTGGGCCGGGTCGGAGGGCGTGATCTGGAGCTCGACTCCCGCTCCAGCGACGCCATCGCGCTGGCCCTCAGGGTAAACTCGCCGATCTACGTTGCCAGCGAGGTGATGGACCAGGCCGCGGTCGTCCCCCGGGGCGAGGACGAGGAGTCCAAGCTGGAGGTCTTCCAACAGATGGTCAACGAGATGAACCTCCCGGACCTGGACGATCGGGAAAGCTGATCAGCGGCCGCCAACCCCGGGCCAGCATGGCGGAATGGCAGACGCGGCGGTCTCAAAAACCGTTGAGCGCAAGCTCGTGTGGGTTCGACTCCCACTGCTGGCACCACCAAAGGCCCCGCGGGCGGACGGCGTCCCCGGTCCGTCTCCGCCTCGTCTCAGTGATCTTGGCTGATCTTGGTTGATCCGCACATCGTGCCAGCCAGGTGCCTGCCGAAGTCGAGTACCGGGGGAACACCTTGGTAGCCATCCTGTGCGTCGGCCGGCGCACGAAGGGGTGATTCCGCACGGCCCTGCTGTTGGGTCGGAGAGTAGCACCGGTTGGCAGGGGTAGCATCGTGCGCCGGGCGGTCCACCTAAGCTACCCTCGTGGACTTCGACTCGCCCGCATTGCCAAGCGTGCGCGCCTCCGGACTGGAGTTCCGGGTGGTTCAGACCGCGATCCCCTCCGGGCCGGAGGAGAGCGCTCAACTTCAGGGGATCGACCTGGCTCAACTCCTGCGGACCATTGTGGTGCGGCTGGGGGCGGACGCCTACGTGTTCGTGCTGGTGCCCGGCGGACGCCAGATTGACTGGCCGAAGCTCCGGGCCTTGTTGGGTACCAGGCGCCTCTCGCTCCCGGACAAGGATGAGGCGAAGCAGGTCACTGGCTACGACCGCGGAGCGATCACTCCATTTGGTGCGACGAGAGCCTGGCCGGTGGTGGCGGACGCCGCCATTGCGGCGGCCGGCCTGGTGGCGATCGGCGCGGGAGCTAGGGGCGCAAACCTCCACGTTGATGCCGCGGCCCTGCTCGACACCCTGGACGCCCGGGTAGCGGATGTGACCAAGCCGGGCTGATCGGCCGCTGTCGGGGCGTGGCAGTGGCCAGGACCTCCTCACCAACCCCCTCACCGCCGGGCTGGTGGCCTGATGAGGAGCCCCGTGTTCCTCACCAAAATTTCCACCTGGGACCTGCCTCGCGCGACGGGCCGCCTCATGGCTCGCGGGCCCGGGCCGGGGCCTCTCCCCTCTCCGATCCGGCCCCCAGGGCATGGCCCTTGAGGTGGCCGAGCCCACCCATCCGATGCCATGTCGGGCACTCCGGCGCTGGCGCAGCTGAAAGACGGCAGGCCCCCCCTGACGGGGACATCCTTCGCCAAGAGCGGATCGGATTGATTCCCGGCGCACCCCCGGTTTGCACCACCTTGCTGCACCGGGGCGCCGATCTCCCTAATTCAGGCGACCACCGGCTGGCCGCCGTATCCTTGCCCACACTGGCCGTCGCCGCGGTCTGTCAGTTGAAGCTCCCCAGCGCGCTAATCCCGCACCCCGAATCCACCCGTGCAGATTCTCTTGAGGGACACGTCAACTCGTGCTCCCCACCGAGGGGGCTTCGCCCCGCCCGGTGCGAGACGCCCGCGGATCGACGAGCTGCGTTCAGGATGCCGTCAGCACTACCGGGATCGAGACCGCGTCGATTCGGGAGCCGTCCTTTGCCGAGAGGTCAAAAGCCGTGAGCTGCCCGATGCCCGGGTACTTGGTTAGGTATGTGAAGGTGGCATCGAAACTGCCTCGCTGACCTGATCCCGAAGTGGCCATCACCGGCTCGCTGAGGACCAGGTTCCCACGCGAATCGCGCAGCTCGATCCTGAACTGGGCTTCGAACACGTCAGCCGTGCCCTCCACCCGGAGCGACGTGCCGACGGCATCCCCGGGGGCGGGCGCCTCGACGAAGACCGGCGGAAGAACTCCCTCGAAGTCAGATCGCTGCACCGGTTCGTCGAGCCGGACCGGAGCACTCAGCAAGCGGGTCAGCACCTGGCCCTGAAACTGGAACTGCACCCGACTCACGCCAGGCAGGTGGGTGAGCGTGAAGGTGACCTGAGCGAGTCTTGCCAGCGCTGAAGATGCGCTGCCGGAGTTGCCGAATTCCGAGCTCAGATTGACGGTCGCGACGTGCCCAGAGACGCTGAGGCCGAGCAGCTTGGTGCCCGGCGGGATCTGGGAATCCAGTCCGGCCTGTGACTCCAACGCGGTTGGGCCACTAAGGAGCTCGCTCATCGCAGCTCGGCCGAGCGCCTGGGTGGCGGCTACCTGGCGGTGAGCCGTCCCCAGGTAGCCCCCGCGCATGAGGTAGACGTACACCGTGGACGTCTCGCTGGCTGCCGTCGGCGAGGGGCTCGGTAGTGCGCTGGCGCCCGGGGAGGCTGTGGCCGAAGGTGATGGCGCGGGCCGGGCTGGCCCCTCACCGCAGGCCGTGGCTGCCACCATGACTCCGAGCACGGATGCCATGACTGAGGCGCCGGTCCACAGGCGCCCCAGCCTGAAGCTTCTGAGGTACCCCGTCGCGCCACCTGCCCCGTTCATTGGCGCCGCCCACCCTGAGCGCCCACCCGTTGGGAAGCTGCGTGCGGGCCCCGTTGACCCAACGTTCCTCTGGCGCTTGTCTCTCTCATGATCCACCTCTGCGACGCTCGCGGCGACGGAAGGCCACCATCCGACTATGGGCCAATGACGACGTCCCGCCAACCGTGCTTTCACGAGTCGCTGCCGCGGATCCCACGCACGCGCCCGCAGGCGTACCCCTTGGCCCGGGGCCGCCGTTGGCTCCTGCGTTGGCAATGGCCTGGGTAGAGTGCTGGAACTCGTCCCTCGAGTCCCAGCGGGTAGATTCACCCAGATCGCGGCGAGCGCTTTCCAGGTGACGCGGGCAGGCACCTCCGGCGATCCTGAACCAAGGACCCGGGCTGTTCCGGGTGGAGCCGCCCGGGGCGAGCGGCCGCTGGTTCCGTCCCCAGGGAGACTGCGATGGAAAGTCAAGTGGCAGCGACTTCCTACCCAGCCTCGCTCACTGGCAGCCTTGATCCGCAGCTGAGTCGCTGGCTTTGGCTGGTCAAATGGCTGCTGGCGATCCCCCACGTGGTCGCCTTGGCTGCTCTCTGGATCGCAGCAGGGGTCCTTACATTCGTCGCGGGGCTCGTCATCCTGGTGACCGGGCGGTACCCCAGGCCGATCTTTGACTTCAACGTCGGGGTGCTGCGGTGGAGCTGGCGGGTGGCCTTCTACGCCTATGCGGCGCTGGGCACGGACCGCTACCCACCGTTCAGCCTGCGCTCCGACCCCACCTACCCGGCCGACTTCGCCGTGGAGTACCCGGAGCACCTCTCCCGGGGGCTGGTCCTGATCAAGTGGTGGCTGCTGGCCATCCCGCAGTACCTAGTCGTGGTGGTCCTCACCGGGGGCTTCGAGGTGGCTCCGGGCGGCCCCGGTCACATCGTCACGGGGAGCGGACTCATCGCCGTTCTGGTGTTGATCGCGGCGGTGGCATTGCTCTTTTCCGGCACCTACCCCCAGCCGCTCTTCGATCTGACGCTGGGACTAGACCGCTGGTGCTTCCGCGTCCTGGCCTACACAGCGCTCATGACCGACCAGTACCCGCCCTTCCGGCTCGACTCCGGAGGAACTGAGCCGTCGCCCACGGTCCAGGCGACGGCGAGCCCCAACGGAGGCGCCCGTGCGGCACCGGACTGAAACCCCAGGCGGCATCCGGACCCCGTCCGGCGCCGGCACCCCTTCTAACCTCAGCCCCCCGCGGGGAGCAGGTGGCTCGCGTCCATGCGGCGCCGGCTGAGATCCGGCGTGGGCATGGCCCTCCCCGCGGGCGTCGAGGCGGCCCGCGCACTCACCTCGGACCGGACAGGCGGTCGGAAGAAGAGTTCCCCACCGCCCGGCACCGTCATGACCGCTGGCGGCGGGATGCCCGCAGCCGGTTCATGGTGGAGCAGACTGACGTTCAGAACCCTGGGCAAGCCACCCGCCCCGACGGCCGTGATGGGGAGCCCAAGGCTGCTCGGCGTGGAGTTCTGGATCGATCGGGCGGTCAGCGCCGCGCCGTCGTGAGGGGAAAGGGCATGCGTGGCAGGAGACGGACGAACCGGTGGCAGCGAGCCGGGCTGGCGGTCGCCGCAACAGTTCAGCTGGTGCTGACCGCAGTGGCCGGAACCGACCTGGCACGCCGAAGGCCCGAGCAGGTCCGCGGCCCAAAGTGGCGGTGGGCCATCCTGATCGGCGTGAACTACATCGGGCCGCTCACCTACCTCCGCTGGGGCCGCATCGCCGCCCCGCCCGGCGCGAGGACCGGGAAGACGGGCCCGCCCGGCCCCGCCACCTCCTAGGGCTACGAGCCGGTGCCCGGCAGTCGGCGGGTATCCCTCACCGCGAGCCGGCCCACGGGGAGGGCTCGGCGCGAGCGGGAGCCGATGAACTACCCCCCCAAAGCGGCGCGGGGGATCCTGGAGATTGTCCGCGCGAACGTGTTCACCCGCTTCAACGCCATCCTGGCCGGCCTCTTCATCGTGGTCGCGGTGGTCGGTCCTCCCCAGGACGGCCTGTTCGCCTTGGTTCCGGCGGTCAACACCGCGATCGGCATCCTCCAGGAGCTGCGGGCGAGGCGCGCGCTAGCACAACTCGCTGTGGTCACCGCGCCCCGGGCCAGGGTTCGCCGGGACGGGAATGTGGTGGAACTCCCCGTGGAGTCGGTGGTCCCGGGGGACGTGATTGAGCTTCGCCCCGGCGACCAGCTGATCGCCGACGGCAGGGTGTTGGATAGCCGGGGCTTGCAGGTCGACGAGTCACTGGTCACCGGCGAGTCCGAGCCGGCGGAGAAGTGGGCTGGCGACACTGTCCTCTCCGGATCCTTCGTCGTCGCGGGCTCCGGGGACATCAGCGCGGAGGCGGTCGGGGAGGCCGCCTATGCCCAGCGGCTGGAGAAGGAGGCCAGGACCTTCAAGTTGGTCAGATCGGAGCTCCAGGCCGGGACCAACCGGATTCTGCGCGGCGTCACCTGGGTCATGGTCCCGGCGGCTGTCCTGCTTGTCAGCGCCCAGGTCATTCGCTCCGGCTCTTCCATCGAGGACGCCATGCGCGGGTCGGTGGCCGGGGTTGGGGCCATGGTCCCCGAGGGACTCGTGTTGCTGACGTCGATCGCCTTCGCCCTCGGAGCCATTCGACTGGCACAGCGTCGAGTCCTGATACAGACCCTCCCGGCCGTAGAGGGGCTGGCCCGGGTCGACGTGCTCTGCATCGACAAGACCGGCACCCTGACCCAGCCCACCATGCGGGTCGCGGCGGTGGACCGGCTCGGCCCGGCCGACCCCGAGCCGGTCCTGAGCGCGATTGGCGCCGCCGACCCGACCCCCAACCCCACCATGGTCGCCCTGGCCCGGGAGTTCCCGACTCCCCCGGACTGGCGCTGCTTGAAGACGGTGCCTTTCTCATCGGCCCGGCGCTGGAGCGCCGCTGAGTTTTTGGGCCACGGCGCCTGGGTGGTGGGAGCGGCCGACGCCCTGTTGAGGCCCGGTGCCCCAGATCCCGCGGTGACGGAGCTCCTCGACCGCAGCACCGCCGCCGGGGAGCGAGTGGTCCTGCTGGCGGCGGCGCCCGGCGGTCTGGCGGATTCGTCCCTGCCCCAGGACCTGCGGCCGGTGGCCGTCGTCCGCCTTCAGGAGGAGCTCCGACCCGAAGCCGAGCCGACCGTCGCCTACCTGCTCCGCCAGGGGATAGCGGTAAAAGTGCTCTCCGGAGACGATCCCAGGACGGTGGCCGCGGTCGCCCGCCGGGTCGGGATCCCCCAGAGCGAGCACGGGGTGGACGCGAGCCATCTCGGCGATGACCGGGAGGCTCTCGCTGAGGCCCTGGCCGGCGGCTCTGTCTTCGGGCGCGTCGGCCCCCAGCAGAAGCGGGAGATGATCGCCGCCCTCCAGTCGTCGGGCCACGTCGTGGCCATGACTGGCGACGGGGTGAACGACGTGGCGGCACTGAAGCAGGCGGACATCGGGATCGCCATGGGCTCGGGGAGCCAGGCCAGCCGGGCGGTGGGACAGGTGGTGCTTCTGGACAGCTCCTTCGCGGCGGTGCCGATGATCCTGTCGGAGGGGCGGCGGGTCATCGACAATGTGGAGAGGGTCGCCGGGGTGGTGGTGACCAAGACGGTCTATGCCGCCATGCTGGCCCTGGCGATTGGCATCCTGGCGGTGCCATACCCCTTCTACCCGCGCCACCTAACGGTGGTGAGCGCCTTCACCATCGGTATCCCAGGGTTCTTCCTGGCCCTCGGCCGCCGCAACCCACGCGCCCGCTCCGGCTTCACAGCCAGGGTTCTGGCCTTCACCATCCCGGCCGGTCTGGCCGGCGGCGGAGCGGTGCTCGGCGCCTACCAGCTGGCGCGGGCCAATCCCCAGGTCACCTCGGTCCAGAGCCAGACGGCGGCCGCCCTGGCGCTATTCCTGGTGGGCATCTGGGTGCTGGCCAGGCTCAGCAGGCCCATGAACTGGCCCAGGGCCGCCCTGGTGGCGGCGATGGTGGGGCTGGGGGCCGTGGCGGTCTCCATCCCGCTCACCCGACAGGTCTTCTCAATCTCCTTCCCGCCCCCCGGGGTGCTGGCGGAGACCGCCGCGGTGGGGGTGGGCGCGGTGGCAGTGGCAGCCCTGTGGCTCCGGGTGGAGCCCGCCATCAGTCGGGTCCTTAGGGAGCGCTCGCTTGGCCACTGACAGGCAGCTACGCCTCCAGGAGCTGGTTGATCGCCGCGGGGGCGTGATGCTGTTGGCGGCGACGCTGGCGGGCCTGGCGGTCGGCGGGGGGCTGACGCTCTTCGGTCTCTCGAGGGCCGGCGGTGCCAGCTGGGTAGCGACCACGGCCCTAGCGACGGCTCCCAGCCTTTGGTGGGTAGTCGACGGCTTGCGCCGCTCCCGGCTGGGAGTAGACGTGATCGCCCTCCTTGCCCTGACCGGGGCCCTGCTGGTGGGCGAGTACCTCGCTGGAGCGGTGATCGGCGTCATGGTGGCCAGCGGGCGGGCGCTCGAGGCATGGGCGGCGGCCAGCGCCCGCCGGGAGCTGAGCTCCCTCCTCCAGCGAGCCCCCAAGGTGGGCAAGCGGCACACACCTGCTGGCGTGGAGACGATCCCGCTCCAGCAAGTCGAGGTGGGCGACCTCCTGCTGGTGGGTTCCGGGGACGTGGTCCCGGTGGACGGCGTTGTCGCCAGCGAGCTGGCGGTGCTGGACGAGTCAGCCCTCACCGGCGAGCCACTGCCGGTTGAGCGCCTTACGGAGGAGCCGGTTCGGAGCGGCGTTGTCAACTCCGGGGACCCGTTCGACCTCCGGGTCACCGCCCGCGAGGCGGACAGCAGCTACGCCGCGATCGTGCGGCTGGTCCGGGAGGCGGAGTCATCCACGGCTCCCTTCGTGCGTCTCGCCGACCGCTACGCCGCCTGGTTCCTGGTGGCCACGCTGCTGATCGCCGGGGGGGCATGGGCCTATTCCGGCGACCTGGTCCGGGCCGTGGCGGTGCTGGTGGTTGCCACCCCCTGCCCGCTGATCCTGGCCGCGCCTGTCGCCATCGTCTCCGGGCTGTCGCTCGCCGCACGCCGCGGCGTGGTCGTCAAGGGTGGAGGGGCCCTGGAACAGCTGGCCCGCTGCAGGGTCCTGCTTCTCGACAAGACCGGCACGCTGACGATCGGCCAGCCCGAAGTAGCGGACGTGCTCAGCGCCGGGGCGCGGCCCGGCACCGACATCCTGCGCCTCGCGGCCTCCCTGGACCAGGCATCCTCCCACGTGTTGGCGGGCGCCATTGTGCGCGCGGCTCGCCTCTCCGGTCAGACCCTCAGCACGCCAACCGGGGTCCGGGAAGTGGCCGGCTCGGGAATCTCCGGCGTGGTCGAGGAAACCCCGGTCGCCCTTGGCCGGGCGTCGTTCTCCGGAGCCACCGAGGATCTTCCGTGGGTACGCGCCGCGCGCCGCCGCGCGGAGCTGGAGGGCGCCGCCACCGTCTTCGTCCGGGTTGGGCCGGACGCCGCAGGCGTCATTTTGCTCGCCGATCCGGTGCGGCCCGACGCGGCCCGGACACTGCGAACCCTGAGGCGGGCCGGGATCGAGAGGGTGGTGATGGTCACCGGGGACCGCCCGGAGGTCGCCCAGGCGATCGGTGTCGCGGTCGGGGTGGACGACATCTTCGCCGAGCGCACCCCGGCGGACAAGTCTGACGTGGTGCAGATGGAGCGCCGTCAGGGCCCGGTGATGATGGTCGGGGACGGGGTGAACGACGCCCCGGCGCTGGCCCTGGCCGACGTTGGCGTGGCCATCGGAGCCCGCGGGGCCAGCGTTTCATCCGAGACCGCCGACGTGGTGCTGACAGTAAACCGCCTGGATCGGCTCGGCGAGGCGATGGCGGTGGCGCGCCGCTCCCGGTCGATCGCCATGCAGAGCGTGATAGCCGGGATGGCGATGTCCCTGGCGGCGATGGGGGTGGCGGCGGCCGGCTATCTCCCACCGGTGGCCGGCGCGGTGCTGCAGGAGGGGATCGACGTCCTCGTCATCCTCAACGCGCTCCGGGCGCTGCGCCCGGGAGTGGGCTCGAGGGCGCTTCCGGTGCCAGACGCCGAGGTGATCCGGAAGTTCCGCGACCAGCACCCGGCCATCCGGGCCGCGATCGAGGGCATACGGACGGCGGCGGAGGAGCTGGACACCGAAGAGCCGGCGGAGGCCCTTCGCGGCGTCCGCGAGCTGCGGGCCTCGCTGGTCCGTGACGTCCAGCCCCACGAGGAGGCGGAGCAGACCGTTCTGTACCCAGTGCTGGACCGGCTGCTGGGCGGCACCGACGCCACCGGGCCGATGAGCCGGGCGCATGGCGAGATCCTCCACCAGATCCGGCTTCTGGGCCGCCTGCTCGACGAGATGGGCGCGGATTCCCCCGGGCCTGCCGACCTAGCCGAGCTCCGCCGCCTGCTGTTCGGCCTGTATGCGGTTCTGCGACTGCACACCGAGCAGGAGGAGGAGTATTACCTCTCACTGGTCGAGGAGTAGGCGCCGCTCACGCGGGCGGCCGCGACCCTAGCCGTGCAGTCGCGAGGGAGAGCCGCCCCTCAGTAGGGCTCCGGGGGCGCCTTCGCGCCCCCCTGCTCGTAATGCTCATTCACGGTTGTGTCGGCATCGCTGGGTGCCCTGCCCCCGACCCTGCCGCCCCCGCGCCCGAGCGTGTCATTGGATCTCTTCTCGACCTGCTCGCCAAGGTCCGCCACCTGTCGCTGACAGTGCTCGACCTCGGACCTGAGTCAGACGGTGACCCCGTCCTTGAACGGGCGCCGCATCGCCGCGTCCCACCGCTGGAAGAGCACGCCGGACCGCCCCGCGGCGGGCGGGCGCATGCCAGCAGGCGCGTTCACCAGGGCCGCTATTGGGGACGCCTCCGCCGGCTCACCGGACTGCCATAGGTCTCCCGCCCGCCGCCCCCACGGGCCGGAGCAAGCGGACCCGATGTACCCTACCCCAAGGCTACGGCCCCGCCTGGCCCTCTCCGCCCATACGCCGGCCCGGGTCCTTCTCAGTCAGCAGGCGCGCGACCGAGGTTAGCCCCTCGCTGGCGACGTCAACCGCGTCCGGTCAGCCAGCCGCCCCTCCCACCATCACCTCAGGCCGCCCGCCGCTCCAGCTGTCTGCTCCTAGGCGATACGTTGTGATGTCCTCGGAGCCTTCGACGAGACATCCAGCCACAGCGCCTGGGCCGGCCCACCGTGGTTTGCCAGGGCCCTGATCTTCCCGGCGAGCTTGTCCTTCCGATGCCTGGCTGCAACCTATCTCGACCGCGAGCGTTGAGCGCTGCAGATCGCTGGCATGGGGTCCACTTTGCGCCCGGCCCCGGCAGCGCTCGAGGAACTGCAACCCAAGGAAGCCCGAAGCGGCGGCTCGCCACCGGAGGCGGTGCAGAACAGCCGGCTATGACGCCAGGGTGCCCAGAACCACGCTGACAGTGCGCGCGCTACCCGTGCCATCTGTGAGTTCGACCCGAACCCGCTTTCCCGGCTGCTGGTCTGCCAGGACCTCGGCCAGGCGCTCAGTCGTCGGGGTAGGCTTACCGGCCACCGCGGTGATCAGATCACCGACTAGGATGCCGGCCTGGGCGGCGGGGCCACCCGGGGTCACGGCCTCAACGGCCACCCCGATGGGGGCTCCCTCCGCGTTGGTGATGGAGGAGCCACTCAGGCCAAGATCTGCGCGATGGGAGTTGATGACCCGGCCGTAGCGAATGATCTGACCGGTGATGTCATTGACGATAGTGCTGGGAATGGCGAAGCCAATCCCGGTTATCACCGCGCCCGAATTGAGGGTACCGGAGGCGCCGAGGGTGGTTATGCCGACTACTTGGCCGGCCAGGTTGACAAGGGCACCGCCACTGTTTCCAGGGTTGATAGCTGCCGAGGTTTGGATGGAGTCCGGCAGCACCGCGGACGGAGCCGATGGGGTTGCGGGCTCGGATACCTCCCGTCCGAGCGCGCTGACGACGCCGACGGTCACGGTGTTGGTGAGGCCCAAGGGATTCCCAATCGCTAGCACCCAATCCCCGACCCGGAGCGCGCCAGCCCCCCCGATCTTGGCGGGCTTTAGGTTCTTGGCTCCGGTGATGCGCAGCACCGCCAGATCGTCGGGCGGGAACTCCCCCAGGAGGGTTGCCCGCTTGGCCACGGCGCTGGTCCCCAGCTGGATCATGTAGGGGCCACCGTCCGCGATGACGTGGGCGTTGGTCACGACATCGCCTTGGGCATCGACCAATACTCCAGATCCGAGGCCTGATGGCGTTTGGATCAGGGCTATGTCCGGCCCTACGGCGGCGGCCACCGCTGCGAAGCTCGGGAGCGCTGGGCTCGCCGCAGCGGTCGACCGGGAGCCCGTCCCGGAGGAACAGCCGGAGGCGAGCGCCACGCCGCCGAGGGCGGCAACAAGGGCAATACCGGGAGCGATTCTTAGCCGGGCTGACCGCGTCCGAAGAGACCGCAAAACCGCCCAGCCGAGCAACGAGTGTTCCACAGCGCCTCCCCGAGGAATTCTA
>JAJYXT010000036.1:0-2619 GCA_021801645.1 bacterium | reverse complement strand
CGTGCCGCCACCTCCCGGCAGGCAGACCACAGGCAAGGCCTCCGCGAGCAGGCAGGTCGGAGCGACCCGTCCAAAGCGCCCGCCCGCAGCGTCCCCGGGAGTCGCCACGAGGCACCTTCCCGGGCACGCAGGGGTAACCATCCTCGAACCATCACGGAATGCACTCTGTACGACCGCGGGCGCCCACCTCGAACCTGTCTCCTAGGCAGGGCGCTGGGCCCTTCCACCGCGGAGGAACCACGGTGCCGATTCGAGAGCCGGGTCTGGGGGCCGCGCCGCCCAGATCGAGAAGCAACAGTGCGGATTTGGCACCGCGAGCGCCGAGGCGCAGTCGCCTCGCGGTCTTGGCCGCCGTCCTCGAAGGCTTCCTGGCCGTTGGGGCTCTTGGTGGTGGACTAGCCCTCATGATCGGGCCGCAGGGCCAAATCATCTCCCTGCCGGTATCAGACCTGGCCGGTTCGCCCTTCGACAGCTACTTTGTGCCCGGCCTTATTCTCTTCACGGTTCTCGGACTCGGCCCCCTGTTGGTGGTCGGCCTGGCGTGGCGGGGACATCGCTCGGCGCCGCTCCTCACCGTTGCCGCGGCGGCGGGGCTACTCATATGGATCGCCATCGAGATTGCAGTCGTCGGGTACTCAGGTAGCCCCCCGCTGCAGGCGTTCTACATCGCGCTCGGGCTGGTCTTGGGCTTGGTAGGCCTGGTCTGGATGGGCCATCGCGAGTACTCATAGGTAGTCTTGGTCGTGCATTCCAAGAGCAGGATCGGCCGAGGGTAGCCGCACACTCTCCCCGCCATAGCCGTCGGTGACGTGATCACCCCTCGTGTCCCCCCGCGGACATCCCTGACTATTCGACCGCTCTCCGACTCGTCCTCGTCCTAGCCGCCAGTCTTCTCAAAATCGGAGAGATGACCAGTTCAACTGTCTGGCCGGGTCGAATGATTGTGCCCGGGCTTGGTACCTGGCGCGTTACCGTCGGTGGGGATGATCTCGGCACCGCCGACGACTTCAGTCACCGCCAGCCCAGCGCGGCTCAAGACCCTCTCCGCCTGAGCCGCCGCCAGGCCCACGACATCGGGAACTCGACCTCGGGGCTCGATACGAAGCCCTCCCAGTGTCGAATGTCGCACCAACCCGAGCGCCCCAAGCGAGACCGGGGAGTCGGTGACCTGGCTCGCTTCCGCGTAGGCGCCGGGCCGAGAAGTGATCGGCAGGCCGACGAGCAGATCGCGCCCGCGGCAGGTAGACCCGTGGCCCGGCACGCACAGGGGGTTGTGGAAACAGCCGCTGAGAAGCGCGACATACTCGTACTTGAATGAGCTTGAGCCGCTCAGAAGGTCATCTCCCGCCGTCGGTGCTGCGGCCTGCAGATCCCCAATGGTGGTGACCGCCCAGCTGGCTTGGTAGCTGTGGTAGGCGTTCCCATCGCTCGCCAGCACCTGGAGGACTCCGAAACGCAAGCTCACAGGAAGCTTCGCCTGGGATGTTCCACAACCCGACACGAGGAGGGCGGCAGCCGCAATGACCGCGCTGAAAACGGCCATTGCGATGCGGCTCCGGCCCTCCCGGCGCCGTGCGGCTCCACGCATCAGGGGCCCGGCGCCGCATCCATCGGGACTGGTCACTTTGTCGCAGCACGCTGGCTTCCCCGGTACCCGAGCTAGCCCAATCCCATCCGCCGCGGCAGGTCGCTGTTTCCACGCACCTCCCGTCAGCAGTAAGCACGGACGCTGGAGGGGACCAATCACGGAACCCCCTCCATCAAAGCCGGCTGCTCAGCCACCTCCAACCGCGCAGGAGGCGCCAAGATCCGCCGGTGCCCGGCTGCATGAGCAACACCTCCCGCCGAGCCGCCTCCTCGTCCGCCACAGACTGGAAGCTGCCGAGCACCCCTCCGAACTGCACCGCTGCGCCGATCACCACAGCTCCGGAAGTCGCTGCGCCCCAGTACCTCGCTACGAGAAGAGCTAGTGTCCTGCTTCTGAAGTAGATACGCAAAAGCGAGCGATGCTGGCGAGGATCTGGTCGGCGGTCTTGACCCAGGTGAAGGGCTTGGGGTGCTCGTTGTTGGCCTTGAGGTAGACGCGGATAGCGTCCTCCAGGGCGCGCACGCTGTGGTGTGAACCCCGTCGGATCTGGCGCTCCGTGAGCAGTCCGAACCAGCGCTCCACCTGGTTGATCCAGGACGAGTAGGTCGGGGTGAAGTGCAGCTGGAACCGGGGATGGCGCAACAGCCAGCGATGGACCGAGGGAGTCTTGTGGGTGCCGTAGTTGTCGAGTACCAGATGAACTTCGAGGTCGGCGGGGACCTCGGCGTCGATGCGCTGCAGAAAGCTGAGGAACTCGGTACTGCGATGGCGCCGGTGAAGGTCGCCGATCACCCTGCCGCTGCCGATGTCCAGGGCGGCGAACAAGGTGGTGGCCCCGTGGCGATGGTAGTCATGGGTCTGGCGCTCGGGGATCCCGGGCCGCATGGGCAGCAGCGGCTGGGTGCGGTCCAGCGCCTGAATCTGGCTCTTCTCGTCGACGCAGAGAACCAGCGCCGCCTCCGGGGGATGTAGGTACAGGCCCACGATGTCCCGCACCTTCTCCACCAGCTGAGGGTCGTTGGAGAGCTTGA
>JAJYXT010000008.1 GCA_021801645.1 bacterium | reverse complement strand
TCCCACCGTCGTCCAGCACCAGGCCCTCACTCTCCTTAAGGTTTCGCTTCGCCTCGGTCTCCTGTAGTCAGGACCCCCAGCCAAAACGAACTGCCGCTCGGCTATCTGAAGGGGAACTTCGGGCTAGGCGGCTGGAGGCACCGTCTGAGCCGCAAGCATCTCGAGGATGGCCTCGGCCAGCTCCCGCGCTGACCGCGGCTCCAGCTCCAACGCCACCCGGGCCGCTGGACCGAGTCCAGGGTTGAGCAGGTCGATGTTGAGGGTGTGGTCAGCCGGCGCATGCGCGGGATGGTCGAAGTAGACGGTAGCGTCGGTAACACGCATCCACCCGGCGGCACCCTTGCCGCTTCCGGCCACCCCGAGTCGCTTGGTGAGATAGGTGCACATATTCAGCCCCCCAGGGTCCTGCCCAAGAACGCGAAGATCCGCCCCCATCCGTCCACCGCCGCCTCCGGGCGGTAGCTGGGCCGGTCGACGGCGAAGAACGCGTGCCCAGCCCCCGGATAGGTCGTGAAATCGTGCTCCTTGCCGTGCCCGGTGAGGAGCGCATCCAGCTCCGCGGTCTCGGCCGGCGACGGGTGCTGGTCATCCTCCCCGAAAAGCCCCAGGAGGGGGCAGCCGAGGTTCGGGAGCTGGGCGGTCAGGTTGCTGATGGGGATGGGGAAGCCCTCAGGCGGTTGGCCCACCACGAAGGCGCCGTAGCAGTCCACCGCAGCCTGTAAGGGCAGGTGGCACGCCGCCAGAACCGCCTGCCTCCCACCGGAACAGTAGCCGATCACGCCCACTTTGCCCGACGCTGACGGCCCGGACCTCAGGAAGGCTGCAGCTCCGGCGACATCCCCCACCAGCCGCTCGTCCGGCACCCCTCCACTCGCCCGGGCAGCCGCGGCGGCATCGTCCGGCGCCGCCCCCGGCGCCTCCCGCCAATACAGGTTCGGGCTGATGGCGAAGTACCCCTGCGCCGCGAAGCGCCGGACGGTCTCCTTGGTCTGCCGGTCCAGCCCCGGCATGTGATGGATCACCACCATG
The DNA here is from genome assembly GCA_021801645.1 of bacterium. Lineage (GTDB taxonomy): Bacteria > Chloroflexota > Dormibacteria > Aeolococcales > Bog-877 > JAJYXT01. The sequence goes on along the minus strand of JAJYXT010000008.1, from coordinate 16,844 downwards.
CCTGGTCGGCCTCCCGACTCCAGCGGCTCGGCGAAGTACGCCTGAATCGGGTCCCCCCCATGCCCTGCGATCTCCACCACGCCCGCCCGGATCGCCTCATCCAATGCCGTACCTCCCAACAGAACGTGCTGCACGTTTGCCGACCAGCCTGCCCAGGGCCAAGATCACCGGCGAAGATGGGCCAGAAGGCCGCGGATCGCCAGCTCGTATCCCAGTGACCCGGCTCCAACAATGACCCCCGTGGCAACCGGGGCAACCACCAGCTTGCTTCGGAATGGCTCCCGGGCGAAGACATTGCTGAGGTGGACCTCGTAAACCGGAAGCCCCACCCCACTCACCGCGTCCCTCAGTGCGTAGCTGTAGTGGCCGAAGGCCCCGGGGTTGAGCACCACCCCGTCGCACGTACCGGGTGCACGGTGGAGAGCGTCGAGGATCTCGCCCTCGCCGTTGGCCTGAAAGAACTCCACCTCGCAGCCGAGCTCCGGAGCCATCGCCCTCAGACGGTCGGAGATCGTCTCCAGGGTCTCCTCACCGTACACCGCAGGCTCCCGGCTCCCCAGGAGATTGAGGTTGGGGCCGTTCAGCACCAGGATCCGAAAGCGCGCAGGCTGCATGTGGTCCTCACTGGAACGCGCAGAGCGTTGGCCCGTCCGGCGTCCGCCCGGCTGACTCTCCTCAGCCCAGTCTACGTCGCCCAGGAAGCCCCGAACTGGAAGAGGCCCCGTGGCGAGGCTGGGACGGGCCGCTCAACGTATGTCAGCGTCTGCCCGGCGGCGCCAGCCTCGAAGCCCTCGCGCCCCTGATCGGGCCACCGCCCGACCCGCGTGCGGCGATGAGGGCGCCGGCCAGCCAGCAAATCAAGTATGCGCCGGACGCATCTGACGGTCTCCAGCGACGGGCGGAGCCAACCCAAGGTCGGGGGCCGGCTCACGCCGGCCCCCTCGCTCGGGCACTCTGCTCAGTAGTAGGAGTTCAGGTCGGGGGTCGTGACGCTGTAGATCGTGTGCAGCTTGCCGCTGGTGTCGAATTGGACCACCTGCAGTGGCGTGAAGACGTTGTGGTACTGGTTGAAGTCCTCGTTCCCGCTGGCGCCCTGGTAGTTGATCTTCTTGCCGGCCTTGAGCAGCTTCACGCAGCTCGGGTAGGTGTAGCACGCGGTGCCCGGCGGGTTGGAGATCTTGAGGATGTAGGGTCGCCACACCACCGGGTTGGTGGAGTGGGCAGCGGTCATGGCGAGGGCCGCGATCACCACCGCGTCGTACATCGCCGGCGAGGCGGGGAGGGGCTTGTTGGTGTTCCACACCGCCTGGTAGGCGCTCAGGAAGGCGCTGTTGGCGGCACCATACGGGATGGTCCCGGCCATCCCGGTCAGCCAGTGGCTCGCGGTGCTCAGCCCCATGGCGTTCGCCAGCTGGATGCTGGCTCCGGTGTCCCCGGTGATGAAGCGGACGTTCATGTGCCCCAGCTGCTTCACGTTGGCGAACAGAGTGCTGGCGGTCTGGGGGTCGGCGTGGAAGAACACGCACTGCGGGTTGCCCTGGAAGGCCACTTGGACCTCGCTCAGGTAGGAGGTCTGATCAGGAACGATCTGCTGGTTGCTGAGGATGTGGCCGCCGTGGCCAGTGAAGGCCTTGACCAGAGGCGGAACCTCGGCCTGGGCGTTGGCGTCGTTGGTGTACATCAGGCTGGCGGTTGAGCAGCCGGTGTGCAGCGCGTAATAGGCCTCACCCGTCAGCAGCACGGAGTCAGAGGGGAAGACCCGGTACACGTAGGGGAAGGTCATGTGGTCCAGGAAGGTGGCGCCTCCCTCCATGAGGTCCACCACGTGGTCGGTGTTGAAGCTCTTGTCCACGCCCTCGATCTCGAGGGAGCTGGGGCCGAACACCACCACCGGAGAGTGGGTGAGGAGCGTCTGGAGCGCCGTCACCGCGTCCACCGGGTCACCGGCGGTGTCCTCCAGGGTGGCGCTGAACTTATGGCCATCCACCCCACCGTTGGAGTTGACGGCGTAGATCCCCGCCTTGATCCCGTGCAGGAACCACTGGCCCACGAAGGACTCCGCCCCAGTCATGGGCAGGAGTTCTCCCACGCTGATTGGACCACTCGGAATCGAGTGGTTCGCGGTCGTAGCGGTGCTGCCGCAGGCGGCGAGAAGGATGGCAAAGAGCCCCATCCCCGCCCAACCCGCCTTTCTAAAACCGAATCTCAAGTTTCTACCCTCCATTTCCCTTTCGCTACCGAAGAACCCGTCGCTTCCCGGTCAGATCCAGCGCCTCACCTCCTCGACCCGCCGCCTGCCGTCTGTCCCACCTCGGAGTCCGCCCCACCGCCGCCCCCCAGGAAGATGGCGCTCAGATCCTGCTTGCCCACCTCGTCAGCCGGTCCGTCAAGTCGGTTGCGCCCCGCCACCAGCACGTAGGTCCAGTCGGAGTGGCGGACGGCCATGTCCACGTTCTGCTCGACGACCACCACGGCGGTTCCCTGCTCGGCGATCCGCCTCACCTGCTGCCAGACCACGGTGGTGTACTGCGGTGAGAGGCCGGCGGTGGGTTCGTCCAGCAGGACCACCTTGGGCTCCAGCATCAGAGCCCGCGCCATCCCCAACATGTTGCGCTGGCCTCCGCTCAAGACGCCGGCCTTGCCCCGTCGGGCCCGCTGCAGGTCGGGGAAGATCGCCAGCACCTCCTCGATCCGACGCTCCACGCCGGCGCGACGGATGTAGGCACCCATCTCCAGGTTCTCCACCACGGACATGGAGGGGAAGACGTTGTTGACCTGAGGGACATAGGCCATCCCGCTGGCGGCGATCCGGTAAGGCGGTAAGTGGGTGACGTCGACCCCGCCCACGGTCACCGAGCCCTCGAGCTTGCGGAGCAGCCCGAACACCGACTTGAGGAAGGTGGACTTCCCGGCGCCGTTGGGACCAACGATGCTGACCACCTGACCCTCGGCGGCCCGCGCCGACACCCCCTGGACTATGGGCACCTTGCCGTATCCAGCGGTGACTCCCTCAGCCGACAGCACGCTCATCGAGCCCTCCTCCGAGGTATGCCCGGACGACCTCAGGGTTCCGCCGGAGCTCCGCCATGCTGCCCTCGGCGAGAGTCCGGCCCGACGCCATGACCACAACTTGGTCGCAGATCCTCTCCACCACATCCAGGTTGTGCTCGACCAGCAGGAAGGTGATCCCGGCCTGGTCGCGGAGGCGCCGTATGTGCCCATCCAGCCGAGCGATCAGCGCGGGGTTGATCCCCGCCATGGGCTCATCCAGGAGCATGAACTTCGGGTTGGCCATCTCCGCCCGAGCCAGCTCCAGCAGCCGTTTCTCGCCTCCACTGAGGTTGCCCGCGTACTCGTCCCGCAGCGGAAGCAGCCCATAGGTCTCGAGCACATCGACCGCGCGGCTCGCCAGCGCGGCGTCCTGGCGCCGCCCCACCGACGGCCGGAAGAGGGCGTTCAGAAGGCTCTCTCCGCGTTGGTCCGGGGGCGGGACCAGCAGGTTCTCCATGACCGTGAGCAGCGGAAACTCGCGCGATACCTGGTACGTCCGCAGCAGACCACGGCGAGCCACCTTGTAGGCGGGAAGGCGAGTGACGTCCTGCCCGTCGAAGTAGACCCGGCCCGACTGCACCTTGAGGGCTCCGGCGATCAGCCCAACTGCAGTGCTCTTGCCCGCCCCGTTGGGCCCGATGAGGGCCGAGATGGAGCCTCTGGCGATCTCAAAGGTGCAGTCGTCCACCGCCTTGAAGCCGCCGAAGGAGTGGCTCAGGTGCTCGACCCGCAGGAAGAGGTCAGCTTCCGGCACCACCCACCCCCTCGGCCGGAGTCCGTCGGCCGGGCAGCAGCGGCAGCTGGTAGAAGCGGCGCCTGGCCTCAGGGATGATCCCCTCGGGGCGCAGCCAGAGGACGGCGATGAGGGAAGCTCCAATCAGCATGTTGCGCACCGTGGGAATGAGGGTGGCGTTGCCGGGAATGGGCGGTATGTACCGCGTCGCCTCATTGACCAGTACAGCCACCACGAAGGAACCGACCACCCCTCCCCAGTTGTTGCCCCGCCCGCCCACGATCAGCGCCGCCCAGACAACGAAGGTCTCCCCTGAGGTCCACCCGGCGGGATTGAACGCTCCGATGAAGCCCATGAGCAGGGCCCCGCCGACACCTGCCAGCACAGCTCCCATGGACATGGCGATGAGGCGCACGCGGACCGAGTCCTTGCCGAACGCCTCGGCTGCTTCCTGATCCTCGCGGATGGCCCGCATGGTTCGACCCAGAGGAGAGTTGAGAATGCGCTGGGCGATGAACCAGCAGATGACCATGACCACGGCGCAGAAGCCCACCCACAGGTAGGTGAACTGGTTGTAGTTGATGTTCAGCCACTGGCTGAAGGGGGTCTGCAGCCCCGCCAGTCCGTCGAACCCGTCGAAGAGGGGGGTGTAGTTGCTCACCAGCCCGTAGATCACCGTCCCGGTGGCCAGGGTGACGATTGCCATGTAGTCGCTGCGCAGCCGGTTGATGGCAATGAGGCCGATCACGATCCCCAGAAGACCGGCCGCCAGGGCCCCCATGACCAGGGCGATGGGGAACGGCCAATTCAACCCCAGAATCCATTCGAACCCGGTGGACTTCTGGCCGGGCCCGAGCGCGAACACCCCTGAGAAGTAGGCGCCACAGGCGACGAAGGTGATGAACGTGAAGTCAAGCACCCCGGCGTACCCGAACTGGATGTTAAGTCCCCAGGTGAGGATGTTGTACACGAAGAAAAAGATGGCCAGGGTGGCGAGGTAGGGAAGTATCAGATCCATGTTCAGGCCTTTCCACGAGTGGCGATGAGGCCCTGAGGGCGGATCAGGAGGACGACTACCAGGGCCACGAAGGCGATGTCGTCCTTGTAGGTCGAGCTGACCACCACCGCCGAGACCTCGGTGACAATGCCCAGAATGGCGGCGGCCGCCATCGCCCCGTAGGGCCGGCCGATCCCCCCGAGGATCACCGCGGCGAAGATCACAAACAGGAAGCTGTCGGCGCTGGTGGGGTTGAAGCTCACCGTGGTCACGGTGAGCGCGATCCCGGCCAGACCGGCCAGGCACCCGGTGATGAACCAGGTCCAGGTGGTGATGCGTTCCGTGTCGATCCCGCTCACCTGAGCGAGGTCCTTGTTATCCGACATCGCGCGCATGGCCTTGCCCAGGCTGGTCCGGCTGAGCATGAGGTGGATGGCCACCATGGCCACCACCGCCAGACCGATGATGATCAGCTGGGTTGGGGTGAGGGAGAAGGGTCCCAGGTTGAGCGGGCTCCCAACCGAGAGGTTGTAGGTCTGGAACCCCGGTCCCCAGATCGCCTGCACCAGGTTCTCGATGACCAGGGAGAGCCCGAAGGTAACGATCAGGAGATAGAACAGGGGCGCCTGCCGGGAGACGAAGTGCTGCATCACTCCCTTGGCGATCGCCACCGCCACCACCCCCATGGCCAGGCAGGCCAGCACAGCTGCCAGCAGGAACGGCAGGTGCGCCCGGGTGCTGAGGGCCATGGCAAAGTAGGCGGCCAGGACCAGGTAAGTGCCGTAGGCGAAGTTGATGTAGTTGGTGACGCCGAACTGGAGAGTGAGGCCCACAGAGGCCAGCGCCAGGACCGACGCCGTGACCAGTCCGAACCCCACCGACTGGATGACCAGGTTCACGCCGCCTGGCTCCCAGTCGATGCTGCCCACCCGCTTAGGCGGTCGCTCATCGAAGACCCCCTCGGCCGATCATTGGGCCTCGCCGAGGGCAGGCCGCAACTGGCGGCGCCCGGAGGGACGGGCGCCACCAGCTGCGACCTCCGGCGACAGCGCGGCCACCAGGTAGGCGCTCTCACGGCGTACGTGAACCGCCATGGCCCGCTCCGCGCCCGCCGGGTTGCCGTCCAGGATGGCCTCCGCAACTCGCCGGTGCTCCCGACGGGCTCCATCCTGACGTTCGCGACTCTCCACCGCCGTGGCCAGCCGGTAGCGAACGATGTGGTCGTGCAGCTTGTCCAGCAGCTCTGCCGCCCGGCGATTATCGGCCACCTCCGCGATCCGGCGATGAAACCTCTCCCCCAGTTCTCTGAGCGCTGCCGGCTCGTCCGAGCGTCGATCGGCCTGGTCCAGGATCGACACCAGCTCGCGGGCATCGTGCATGGTGGCACGCTGAGCCGCCTGGTGCGCAGCCAGCCCCTCGAGCGCTCGACGGACCTCGTACAGCTCCGCCACGTCCCTGGCGTCCACCTCGGCCACCATGAGTCCCCCATTTGGCAGACGCTTCACAAACCCGTCGGCCTCAAGGGCCCGGAGCGCCTCCCGCACCGGGGTGCGGCTCACCGAGAGATGAACGGCGAGTTCGGGCTCGTGAAGCCGGGTGGAAGGGGCCAGGTCATGATTGATCATCGCCTCGCGCAGGAGCCGGTACACCACCTGGGCTGCGGACTCCCGCCGTACTTGGGGGGTCTCCAGCCAGAAGCCGGGACGTCGGATGCTCACTTGCTCCACTCCCTGCAATGCGGGGGCTGGCCGCTGATGGCGACGGCGGTCAACCCGAAACTTGGTGTGCATGTATACCACAACACCGCCACCGCGGCAAGGGTCGGCGAGCTGCCGGGATGCTTCCCGGGTGCCGCGTCAGGCCGAGAGCATCCTCTTCACCTCACCCGCGGCCAGGATCAGTTCCCGGTCGAAGAGGTTGGCGTTGCCGAAGGTGAACCCGCCGATGCCGGCGTCCAGGAACGACCTGAGCTTGTCGGCCGCCTGCTCGGGAAGGAGCGGGGGACCAACCAAGCGACGCCTCTCCTCAGGGATGCGCGCCTCCAGCCGGCGGGCATCCTCCGGTCCGGTGGCCATCATGATGGGGGCGTTGGCGGTGCGCAGGATGGTGGAGGGATCCCGGCCCTCCTCAGCGCAGTACCGCTCCAGGATCTCCCCCTTTCGCCTCATCTCCTCGACGCCCCCGAACCAGTTGGAGATGTCGGCATAGCGAGCGACCAGCCGGAGCGTGCGCTGCTCCCCGCCGCCCCCGACCAGGATCCGCGGGCCCCCGGGGTGCAGGGGTCGGGGGACGTTCAGCGCTCGATCGATGCGGAAGTAGCGCCCTTCGAATGACGGTCGATCCTCGGCGAACATCGCCCGGGCGATGCGGAGGGCCTCTTCGAGCCGGTCCATCCGGCGACCGACCCTGGGGAAGTCGAAGCCGTAGCCCCGGTGCTCATCCTCGTTCCAAGCGGCGCCCAGGCCGAGAATGGCCCGGCCTCCGGAGAGGACATCGAGGGTGGTGACCTCTTTGACCAGAAGCGCCGGGTTGCGATAGGTCACCCCCGTCACCAGCGCTCCCAAGAGAACCTTACTGGTGCGCTGGGAGAGGGCCCCCAGCGTGGTGTAGGCCTCCAGCATCGGCTCGGTCTCCTCGCCCACCCCCCGGATCTGATAGAAGTGGTCCATCACCGACACCATGTCGAAGCCGGCCTCCTCCGCCGTCTGGGCTAGGCCGATGACATGGGCGAAGAGACCCTCGGGAGCGACCCCCTCGAAGGTGTAGTTCGGCATGTGGAACCCGAAGAAGGGTGCGCTCATTCGTTCACCTCCCGCTGAGTTGCCGGCCTTGAGACAAGTGGCGGTTGATCACCCCACCTGCACCGACCGCTTGGCCAGGCCGTACCAGAATCCATCGATGATGGTCCGGCGTTCCTCACCCTCCCCGCTCGCCGCTCCCAGCGCTACAAAGAGAGGGGCGAAATGCTCCGTCCTGGGGTGGGCCAGGTGTCCCGCCGGGGCCTTGTTCTCGAAGTCGACCAGGGAGTCCAGGTCCCAGCGGGCGAATGCCTCACTACCCCAGTGGTCGAACTCCGCCGACCAGGATGGTGGCGCCGCCGCCGGGGTTGGCGAGAGTCGCATCGCCTGGAGGTTGTGGGTGAAGAACCCGCTCCCCATGATCAGGACCCCCTCGTCCCGCAGGGGGGCGAGCAGGGCGCCGGTGGCCAGCAGCCGCTCCGGATCCAGGGTGGGGAGCGAGAGCTGGAGCACGGGGACGTCCGCCTGCGGGTACATCTCCACCAAGGGAACGTAGGCTCCGTGGTCCAGGCCTCGGGCCGGGTCGTTCCGCACCGGCTCGCCGGGCTTGGAGAGTAGGCTTGCGACCCTCTCCGCCAACCAGGGCGCGCCCGGCGCAGGGTACCTCACCTGGTAGTAGCGCTCCGGGAAGCCCCAGAAGTCGTACACCAAGGGAACCGTTGAGGTGGCGCCGACGGTGGCCGGTGCCGACTCCCAGTGCGCCGACACCACCAGGATAGCCCTGGGCTTCGGCATGGCCTTCGACCAGTCCGCCAGCTCCGACTTCCACTCGTGGTCGTCGGCCAAAGGGGGCGCTCCATGGCTGAGGTAGACGACGGGCATCCGGTCTGCCCCGTTGGACAAGCTCTTCACTTCCATCTCACTTCCTCCGCCGCGGGGCGACCTCGTATGTAGTTGTGCGGGCAACTAGATCCATCCTACCACGTTCGCCCGGCGCCGACCCGGTCCCAACGGAGAAACAGATCAGGCGGGTTGGAACTCCGACCAGGGGATGTTCCAGTCTCCCTCGCCATCTGCCTCGCTGGCCTGCAGGGTGGTTCCGGTGATCACCACCACGTCCCCAGGTATGGACCAGTTGTAGAACCACACGGCGTCGCTGGGGTTCTGCTCCACGCATCCATGGGAGACGTTGTAGCGACCGTGGTCGTAGATGTCCCAGTTGGCAGAGTGAATGTAGTACCCATCGGTGCTGATGGCCACGTCTTCGTACACGTTCTCCGCGTAGAGCCCGGGATAGCCGATGGTGGCCGAGTTCATAAACACCACGGGGGTCTTAGACAGCACGACCAAGGTCCCGGAGATGGTGGGGAACCCCGGGCGCCCCAGACTGACCGGCTCGGTGCGGACCAGCTGGCTGCCGTTATACACCTGCATCTGGTCGGTGGTGGCGCTGACCTTGGCGATGTGCTGATTCACCACCGTGAAGCTGCTGGACACCGAGGAGTTGACCAGCCGTTCCCCGTCTATCGCCAGCCCATTCAGGTTCACGGTGAGCGTGGCTTGCTCGTTGAGGGGCCAGAACTGCTCCGGCCTCCCGTCCACCTCGGTGGGCGACCACCAGTGCCACCCCAGTGGATCGGAGAGGGACTCCCCCGCGGAGAGCCGCTGTAGCACGATCGGCTGGTCCGCGGCCGGAATGGGTCGGCTGAACTGCACGACCCAGGTGGCCCCCATACCCACCTGCTGGCCGGGACTTGGAGAGATAGATATGCCGATGGTTCCCGGCGGCAGTGGCTGCTGCGGCGTGGTCCAGCTCACCACCCGGGTCACGGTCTTGGCCGGCCGCCCCCCCCGCGCCGTGGCCACCATCCGGAAGGTGGTTGCCCAGGGCATGGGAGCGGTCGGCTTCCAAACCCCGTGGGTCACACTCCCACCGATCAGCAGGCCGGCCGAGGTTCGTACCGAGACCGCCTCCAGGTGAGCGTGCCGAACCGACAGGCTGATCGACGCCGTGGGGGCCAGAGTGCCCGAGCTGCTGGGGACCGTCACCGCGAGCTCGGGATGGACGATCGGCAGGGGCCGCGCGGCGGCGGCGATCCCGGTCGCGGCTCCCCCCAGCACCGCCACCGCCCCGAGGCTGAGTCCCACTCGCCGCCAAAGGCGGTGGCCGGAGCCCGACAGAGATGGCATCACGGCAAATATAACCTTCGCCACCGGATTTCGTTCCGCTGGATCACCGCGGACCGGCGCCGCTCTCGGAGTCTGGCTGACCTGCGGCTCGGCTGCACTGCCAGTCCGTATAGTTGGTTTGTGCCAACCAACCAGTAGTCGGAGGTTTCCGTGTCTCCTACCCCGCCGGCGGCTGCTGGCGCATCCAGCGGCCGCGTCGCCTACAAGTGGATCGCCCTCTCCAACACCACCCTCGGCATCCTGATGGCGACCATCAACTCCTCGATCGTTCTGATCGCCCTCCCCGACATCTTCCGCGGGATCCACCTCAACCCACTGGCTCCCGGGAACACCCCCTACTTCCTTTGGATGCTGATGGGGTACATGGTGGTGACCGCCGTTCTGGTGGTGAGCCTGGGACGGATTGGCGACATGTTCGGCCGGGTGCGCATGTACAACCTCGGCTTCGCAGTGTTCACCCTCTTTTCCATCCTCCTCTCACTCACCTTTGGGACCGGCCCCGGCCCGGCCCTCTACCTCATCGTCATGCGCGTGCTGCAGGGGATCGGAGGCGCGTTCCTCTGGGCCAACTCCTCGGCCATACTCACCGACGCCTTCCCCGCCACTCAGCGCGGACTCGCCCTAGGCACCAACATGGTGGCGGCCATCGCCGGGTCCTTCATCGGACTCGTCCTGGGCGGGATCCTCGGCCCGATCGAGTGGCATCTGGTGTTTCTGGTCTCGGTGCCGTTCGGTCTCTTCGGGACCGTGTGGGCCTACCTCAAGCTCAAGGACACCGGGCAGAGGACGCACTCCACCATCGACTGGTGGGGCAACGCCACGTTCGCGATCGGCTTGATCGCCATCTTGGTGGGGATAACCTACGGAATCCTCCCCTACCAGGGGCAGTCTATGGGCTGGTCCAACCCCCTGGTCCTGGCGGCCCTGATCGGCGGAGTGGCCTTCCTGGGGCTATTCATCTGGGTGGAGCTGCGCGTGGAACAGCCCATGTTCCGGATGCCGCTCTTCCGGATCCGCGCCTTCGCGGCCGGCAACCTGGCGGCCCTGCTGGCGGCTCTGGCCCGGGGAGGATTGATGTTCATCCTGATCATCTGGCTGCAGGGGATCTGGCTGCCCCTGCACGGTTACAGCTTCGCCTCCACTCCGCTGTGGGCGGGTATCTACCTGCTTCCGCTCACAGCTGGCTTCCTGGTCGCCGGACCGGTGGCCGGAGCGCTGTCCGACCGCTACGGCTCGCGCACCTTCGCCACCGCCGGGGTGCTCATATCGGCAGCCACGTTTGGGGGGATGCAACTCCTGCCGGCTGACTTCAGCTACCCCGCCTTCGCTGCCCTGCTCTTCATATATGGGCTCTCCAGCGGGCTGTTCGCCTCTCCCAATCAGGCCGGAATCATGAACAGCCTGCCGCCCGGCCAGCGCGGAGCCGGAGCGGGCATGGCCGCCACTTTCCAGAACTCCGCCTCCGTCCTGTCGATCGGGATCTTCTTCACCCTGATCATCGTCGGGCTCTCTGCCTCTCTTCCTCACGCCCTCTACAGCGGGCTGGTGGCCCAGGGGGTGCCGTCCGCGGCAGCCTCTCGGGTGGCCCACCTGCCGGCGGTCGGCAGCCTCTTTGCCGCCTTCCTCGGTTTCAATCCCGTGGCCACCTTGCTGGGTCCGATTCTTCCCCACCTGGCCCCGGCTCATGCTGCCTACCTCACTGGGCGGGCGTTCTTCCCCCGGTTGATCGCTCCCGCCTTCATGTCCGGGCTGAGGGCCGCTCTGGACTTCGCCGCCCTGGCCTGCATCCTGGCCGCAGTGGCGAGCGCACTGCGAGGTGGGCGGTACGTTCATCCCGAACTTGCCCCAGAAGGCGTCAAGGTTCCGATCGAGGAGAGGCCCACCTCGCCAGCGGTACCCAGCCTTACCCACCTAGAGGGTGGGAGCGGCGAGGCATGAGCGCCCGCGCCGGAGACGGGATCCGCGACGACCTGGAGGAAGGCCTGACCACGCTGGCCAACTGGGTGGTGCGCCATGACGTTCAGATGGAGGTGAGCCGCCGCGCCCGCTGCCCGGTGCCCACGTCGCACGTCTGGGTGGTGAACCGCATCGCGGCCACCGGACCCTGCCGGCCCAGCGAGCTGGCGGACTACTTCGGCGTGGACAACTCCACCATGACTCCCAAGCTGCGCCGGCTCCTGCTGGAGGGCTTGGTGTACCGCCAGGAGGATCCCGTCGACCGGCGCGCCGTGCTCCTGGCGGTGAGTCCTGGGGGTACCCGGCTGCTGGCTCGCTTGCGCCGCGCCCGGGCGGAGATGCTGGACGAGAGGATGCACGGCCTCTCACCCGAACGCCGGGCTGCTTTGGCCGCGTCTCTCCAGGAGCTGGCTGGACTCCTCCAGGGAGAGGACTAGACTCCGGACGTGTGCAAGGTCTGCCAGCGCCGCCCCGAGGTGGCAGGTGACCCATTTGGACGCTGCGAGTCCTGCGCCAAGGCCGGACGGCGCGTGTATCAGTTCCGCCTCCGGTCGGTGGGTTCCCAACTCCAGGTCGCGGCCGGTGAGCTGTCGCCCCGAGCCCTGAACAAGGCCGCCGGCCCCGCACTGCTGGCCCATTCCGCTCGGCCCTCAGTCCGCCCCCACCTTATAGGGAGCAGCTGCGAGCTGGTCATGGCAGGTAAGCGGCTGGAGACGGTCCGGGCGGCGCCGGCGCTCTCCTCCCGACTCGATCAGGTGTTGGAGGCGCTGCGCGCGGCCGCGCGTCGCACCGACCCGAGCTGGTGAGCCCTCAGCCCAGAACCTCCACCTCGGCGTCCACCGTCTCTGGCTCCTCTTCCGAGCCAGCCCTGACCTCACGGTGGAGGACAAGGCCCGAGGCATCGGCGTCCACTGTGATGACGTCGCCCTCGGCGAAGGTCCCATCGAGGACTCCCACGGCGACCCGATCGGCGAGCTGCCGCTGGATCAGCCGCCGCAGGGGGCGGGCGCCGTACACGGGGTCGTAGCCCTTCTCGGCCAGCCAGCGCACCGCCGCCGGCAGGGGTCGCAGATCCAGGTGCCGGTCGGCAAGGCGCGCGCGCATCTCCTCCAGCTGCAGCGCCACGATGCGCTCAATCTGGGCGAGATCCAGCCGCTGGAAGATGATGATGTCATCCACGCGGTTGAGGAATTCGGGCCGGAACTGCGAGCGCAGCTCCGCCAGTACCGCCTGCCTGGCCCCCTCCTGCGCCTCCGGACTGGGGTGGTCGGGGAGGGCGGCGATGACCGGACTGCCCAGGTTGCTAGTCATGATCACGACGCAGTTGCGGAAGTCGACGGTGTGCCCCTTGCCGTCGGTGAGCCGGCCATCGTCGAGCAGTTGCAGGAGCACGTTGAAGACATCCGGATGAGCCTTCTCGATCTCGTCCAGCAGGAGCACCGCGTAGGGTCGACGACGGACGGCCTCGGTGAGATTCCCACCCTCCTCATAGCCGACGTACCCAGGAGGGGCACCGACCAGGCGGGCCACCGAGTGCTTCTCCATGTACTCCGACATGTCCAGGCGGACCATCGCGTCCTCGCTGTCGAAGAGGAATTCCGCCAGCGCCCTCGCCACCTCAGTCTTGCCCACCCCGGTAGGACCGAGGAAGATGAAGGACCCTAGCGGGCGCCTAGGGTCCTGGAGGCCGGCGCGCGCCCGGCGCACGGCGCTGGCCACGGCCGAGATCGCCTCGTCCTGGCCCACCACCCGCTGGTGCAGGCGCGCCTCCATCTCCACCAGCTTGTGGACCTCCCCCTCCAGCATCCGCTGCACCGGGATCCCGGTCCAGCGGGAGACCACCTCGGCGATGTCTTCCTCCCCCACCTCCTCCTTGAGCAGGGGCTCGCCATCCGGGGTCTGGTCCAGGCGGGCCTGCTGCTCGGCCAACTGGGAGCGCAGCTCCCCCAGCCGACCGTAGCGAAGTTCCGCGGCCCGACCGAAGTCGGCCATGCGCTCCGCCCGCTCCGCCTCGAAGGTGACCCGCTCGATCTCCTCCTTGATGGCGCGCGTCCGGGCGATCTGGGCCTTCTCGCGCTCCCACCGCTGGCGCAGTCCGACCGCCTGCTCCTGCAGGTCCGCGAGCTCCCGCTCCAGCGACTGGAGCCGCTCGACCGAGGCCCGGTCTGTCTCCTTGCGCAGAGCCTGACGCTCGATCTCCAGCTGGCGGATGCCACGCTCCACCTGGTCCAGCTCCACCGGCATGGAGTCGATCTCCATGCGCAGCCGGGAGGCCGCCTCGTCCACCAGGTCGATGGCCTTGTCGGGGAGGAACCGGCCGCTGATGTAGCGGGACGACAGCACCGCGGCAGCCACCAGGGCCGAGTCCTTGATCCGGACCCCGTGGTGGACCTCGTAGCGCTCCTTCAGCCCGCGGAGGATGCTGACCGTGTCCTCGACCGACGGCTCTCCCACGTAGACCGGCTGGAAGCGGCGTTCCAGCGCTGGATCCTTCTCAATATGCTTGCGGTACTCGTCATAGGTGGTGGCACCAATCGCCCTCAGCTCGCCCCGAGCCAGCGCCGGCTTGAGCATGTTGCTGGCGTCCATGGCCCCCTCGGCCGCCCCCGCCCCGATCAGGGTGTGAAGCTCGTCAATGAAGAGCACCACCTGGCCGCTGGAGTCGGTCACCTCCTTCAGTAGGGCCTTGAGGCGCTCTTCGAACTCACCCCGGAACTTGGTCCCGGCGACCAGGGTGCCTAGATCCAGGGCCACCACCCGCCGGTTCTTCAGAGTCTCGGGCACGTCTCCCGCGGCGATGCGCTGGGCCAGACCCTCGACGATGGCGGTCTTGCCCACCCCGGGATCGCCGATGAGCACCGGGTTGTTCTTGGTGCGGCGGGCCAGCACCTGCATGGTCCGGCGAATCTCTTCATCGCGGCCGATGACGGGGTCCAGCTTGCCTTCACGCGCCAGCTGGGTGAGATCCCGCGCGTACTTCTCCAGCACCTGGAACTTGCTCTCCGGGTTGGGGTCGGTCACCCGCTGACCCTGCCGAAGCCCCTCCAGCGCCCGCAGAAGCCGCTCCCGGTTCACCCCTGCGGACCGCAGGACCCCGGCGGCAGGGCCACCGGGCAGCGCCGCCAGCGCCAGCAGGAGGTGCTCGGTGGAGCAGTACTCGTCCTGGAGCCGTTCCATCTCCTCCCACGCCGAGCGCAGCACCTGCTCCAGCTCCCGGGAGGCCGTAGGGGTTGCTCCCTCCTGCCGGGGCCGCCCGGCAAGGTCCGAACTGACCCGCTCAGCGACCTGTGCGGGGTCGACCTCCAACTGGCGGAGGAGCGCCGGCACCGATCCGTCCGTCTGGCGGAGCAACGCCAGGAGCAGATGCTCGGGATCTACCTGTGGGTGCGAGCCCGAGGTGGCCAGCTGGGTGGCGTCCTCCAGAGCTTCCTGGCTGCGCTGGGTGAACCGGTCGAGTCGCATGAATCACCTCCAGGGCGACGGTATCGCCCAAGAAGGGATATACCCGACGGTGTCTGCTGCTAACCCAGAGGGGAATCCGCTGGCAGCTGCGCCGGCCCTCTGCCGTTTTCCTTCCCGTGCCTGTGGGCCCCGGCCCCTACTCGGGTAAACTCGGCGGGTTCACGGCGAGATCCCGCACTAGCCGTGATCCATCGGCGGATAGGGTCAGCGGCCGGAGACGTCGGTCAGCTGCTGACGCACGTCGCTCCACCAGCCCCCGGCTCACAAGCGGGGCCGCCGCCCGGCTGGCACCGCTCGTGGAGAGACCCAGCGCTGCGGCCAACTGAACCACTCCGATCCCCTGGGGGCCGGAGGCGGCCACCAGGAAGAGCAATCGAACCGATGTTGGCCCGAGGCGACACCTGACGCGAATGGCGTGGGCAAGTGCTCGCTCCCGGCTCCGCAGCTCCCGGGCGCCCCAGAGGTCCTGGAACAGATCACCCGAAGCGGTCCAACCCGACCTAGCCATCCATCCGGCCTTCAGAGTTCGGCCTCCCCAGCAGGTCCGACCCGAACGCCGTCGCCAGCGGCTCACCTGGAGGGACCCGGTAAGTTCGACTCCCATCCGCAAGACGCTCGGCGCGGAGAAAAGCCGCGGGCCGGGGGGGAGATTCCAGAAGCGAGCTCGCCAGCTCAAAAAAGTGGGTCACGATGGCCACCCGCACTCCGCCCTCCAGAAGCGCGGTTATCACCTGGCGGGCGATCTCGGAACCTTCCAACTCATTGGTGGATGAGAAGGACTCGTTCATGGCCAGGAGCGCGCTTGGCCTCATTTGGTCCACGGTCCTGCTCAGGCGCTCCAGCTCATCCGCCAGCCTGCCGCGGGACATGGAATCGTCCTCCGGACGGACAAAGTGGGTGTGGGTACTGGTGGCCAGGCTCGAGACGAACCCTCGAGCGCCCACGAACATGCCCGATTGGGCCAACAGCTGGGCCATGGCCAAGCTTCTGAGGAAGGTGCTCTTTCCTCCGGAGTTGGCTCCAGTGATCACCAGCAAAGGGCAGCCGTCCGCATCCAGATCGTTCCCCACGGGCCGGGTCCCGTCGCGAAGTGGAAGCGTGAGGTCGTAGAGCCCTCGAGCAGACCACCGCCGCTCCTCCCCGGGAGCCAGCCGGGGCCAGCAGACGGGCAGCTCCTGGTCCGCCAGGGCGCGGTGGAGATTGAGGCAGCCGAGGTAGAAGCCAAGCTCGAAGCGGAGAGACCGGAAGAACGCCAGCACATGATCTGCCGCTTCGGACACCGAACTGGCGACGCCGGCCAGGCCCCGGTCGGTCAGGTTTCCGAGAGCCTTCAGCCCCATCTCATCTCGAGGGTCCACGGTGAAGACGTGCTGTGAGCGTTCCCGCACCCCCAGCCGTTCGCCAAGAGGGACCCTTCGCGCCGATGGCCGCAGAAGGAGGTATGCGCTCCCGGCGCCGCCCGCTCCCAGGTTGGCCCCGAACAGTGCCCCTGACTCCAGCCGCAGGGCCCTTAGCAGCGCACTGACCCGTTCAAGGTAAGCGTCGTCGAGGTCCTGACTGAGGCTCGCCGCGAACTGGTTCAACCCCCTCGACTTCCAGCTGCTCCTCATGCCCTCACTGAGGTCGCGCAGGCGTCGAGCGGCCGGTACCAGAACTGAGAGCACCTCCACGCCGTGATGCAGCGCACCCGCTGGATGGCGCCCGCTGAGGCCCCAGA
>JAJYXT010000066.1 GCA_021801645.1 bacterium | reverse complement strand
TGGGTCTCCTCCGCGACAGCTCATGCGGTGCCGGTCTTGAGTTCGGCGCTGAACTGGCGTGATCACTCGAGCCGGTGATACCGTTCGCGGCAGTGAGTGTCGCGAATCCCGGGTCAGGGGGCAGACCGAGCCGGACCTTGTGCGAATCCTGCGGGGCTGACATACCCGCGAGCAGCCGCTTCTGCCCGCAATGCGGGGTGGAACTGGGAAGAACCTGTCCAGCCTGCGGAGAGCCGGCCGGCACTCAGGCCCGCTTCTGCAGCTACTGCGGCGCTCTGCTCACCGCCGGAGCGCCCCCGGCCCAGGAGGAGGCAGTCAGCCCGCCCTCGCAAGAGCCGGAGGGAGCGGGCCGACGGGTCGTCACCGTGCTCTTCGCCGATCTGGTGGGATTCACCCCGCTCTCCGAGGGCGAGGACCCAGAGGTGATGCGGGAGTTCCTCAGCGGTTACTTCGATCTGGCCCGGACGGTGATCACCCGGACCGGGGGAGTGGTCGAGAAGTTCATCGGTGATGCCGTGATGGCCGTGTGGGGTGCCACCACCGCCCAGCAGGACGACGCCGAACAGGCCGTCCGCGCCGGGCTGGAGCTGGTGACGGAGGTGGCCGCATACGGGGAGCAGCGCGGGCGACCAGGGCTGAGCACCAGAATCGGAGTGGTGACCGGAGCGGTGGCCACCTGGTCTCGGCCGGGGGAGGGGCTGGTGGTTGGAGACCGGGTGAATCTGGCCAGCCGGGTTCAGGCTGCGGCCGACCCCGGGACGGTGCTGGTGGACGGAGCCACCCGGGAGGCAAGCCAGGCGGGCCTCGAATACCTGGCCGCCGGAACGCACGTGCTGAAGGGGATCTCTGAGCCGGTCGATCTTTGGCGGGCGGTAAGGGTTTTGGCGCGCCGCCGCGGAGCCGGGCGCTCCGGTAGCTGGGAGGCTCCCTTCGTGGGCCGGGCACGCGAGCTGGCCTGGTGCAAGGACCTGTTCCACGACGTCTCCGACCGTCGGCGGGCACGGCTGCTCTCGATCACCGGACAGGCCGGGGTGGGCAAGTCGCGGCTCACCTGGGAGTTGGAGAAGTATCTAGATGGACTCCAGTCCGACACCTTCTGGCACCGGGGACGCTGCCTGGCATACGGCGACGGCGTGGCGTTTTGGCCGCTGGCCGAGATGATGCGCACCCGTCTCGGCCTCCAGGACGAGGAGACCTCCTCCAAGGAGGGGCTGGAAGTCCGGATGGAGCGCGGGCTGGCTGCCCTGGACCTTCCGCCCAGCGAGCTCCCCGAGCTGAAGGAGGCGCTCGCCGTCCTTCTGGGGCTGGAAGGGGCCGGGATGGAGCGCGCCCAGCTGTTCGCGAGCTGGCGGCGGATCTTCGAGCTGCTGGGCGAGCGCGGCACGGTGGTCATGGTCATCGACGACTGTCAGTGGGCGGACAGCGGACTCCTCGACTTCGTGGAGTCCCTCCTGGACTGGTCAGCCAACGCTCCGCTGCTGATAATCACCCTGGCCCGCCCCGAGCTCGCTGAACGTCACCCGGGGTGGGGGACGGGGCGGCCCACAGCCACCGCGCTGGCGCTCGAGCCGCTGGCCCCCCAAGAGATGTCGGAGCTGCTCGAGGGCCTGGTGCCGGGGCTGCCCGCCCCAACTGTTGCCCGGATCGTGGGGGCGGCCGAGGGCATCCCCCTGTATGCCGTGGAGCTCGTCCGCGCGCTGGCCGAGCGCGGCAGCCTCGCCCGCCGCGGCGAGCGCTACGCTCTGATTGGGGAGGTCGAGGAGCTGCCGGTGCCCGCCTCCCTCACCGCGCTCCTGGCTGCCCGCCTGGACACCCTGAGCCCGAGGTCGCGGGCCCTGGCAAGCAGGCTCTCCGTGTTCGCCGGGGCGATCCCCCCGGCGGCGGCGCGAGCGGTGGCGGGCATGCCGGAGGCGGAGACGGAGGCGAGCCTGGCCGAACTCCGTAGGGCGGAGGTGCTGGCGGTCCGGACCGATGCGCTGGCCGCCGACCGGGGGCAGTTCGTCTTCACTCAGGGTCTGCTGCGGTCGGCCGCCTACGATCGGCTGAGCCGAGCGGAGCGCCGGACGGCGCACCTGGAGGCTGCAGGGTACCTGCAGAGCTCCCTTCCGGACTCCGGCCTCGAAGTGGCCGAGGCGGTGGCGATGCACCTTGAGGCCGCGCTCGAGGCCACGGCTTCGGGCGACGATGCCGCCTCTCTGCGGGCGTCCGCGGCCGAGGCGTTTGCGCGGGCGGGGGCCCGGGCCCGCGCCGTGGGTGCGCCCGCGTCCTCCCAGCGCTCCTACACCAGGGCGCGGCGGCTGGCCCCCGAGAGCCCAGACGCGATCGCCTGGCAGATCCAGGCGGCGGACGCCGCCGCCGACGCTGGAGACTACGATGCCGCACTTGAAGAGGCGGCCAGCCCGGTGTCAGTGCTCGACCCCACCTCACCTGAGAGCACGAGCCTGGCCATTCTTAGGAGCCGCGCCCTAACCCGCCAGGGCCGAACCGACGAGGCGGTCGTGGAGCTCCGGAACGCTCTGGAGGCGAGAGACGGTCTCGGCCCCGACGAACAGTCCGCACGTCTGCACGGTGAGTTGGCATCGCTTCTCTTCACGGCCGGCGAGCTGGAGTCCGCCGATGCCGAGGCGGAGCTGGCCCTCGCCCAGGGCCAGGCGTACCAGGTTCCGCATGCCGTGGCCCGGGGAGCCGAGGCGAAGGGTTGGGGGTTGGCGGTACAGGGTCGGGTCGAGGAGGCACTGTTGCACCTGGAGTGGTGCGCCCGGCTGATTACCGCCAACGGCACACTGCGCGAACAGGCCCGGGTGACCATGAATGTTGGCGACCTTGAGGCGCAGTACGACCGTCCCGGCGCCGTGGGGCACTTCGAGGCTGCCACCAACCTCTGCCGCCGGGCCGGCGCCCGTGACCTCCTCCCCACCGCCGTTTCCAACCTGGCTTGGG
>JAJYXT010000065.1 GCA_021801645.1 bacterium | reverse complement strand
TGCGCAACCCTGCTCGGCCTCACCTGGGCACCGGCCCAGATGGGTGTCCCTCGGGCGCGGCTTCCACCGCAACGCCCATGCCACCGCGGTCGTCCCTCGTGGCGACTTCGGCCCCAGGGCGCTCGGCCACGTCCCGCTCAGAGTCGCTTAGAGTTGCAGAGACGCTGAGGGCCATGACGGTGATGATCACCGCCATGACTCCGTCGCTGAAGGCCTCCAGCCGATGGGGGCTGAGCAGTGCGCCTCCACCCGCGCCGCTCTCACTCACGGGCCGTCCTCTTGCTGCCAGGCACGCCCACAAGTCTCAAGCCTTCCGGGGCACCTGCCTGGGGCGGCGCGCGGAACCCCGGAGTGGCCCGTGCCACCGGGCCGGACGATGAGCAGGCCCGTGGAGCGGGGAGGGGAGGAGCGACTCGGGCTGCGGGCCGTGGTCCACCTGGTAGCCGCCGAGGTGGCCAGGGGGGACTTCGTGCCGGCGACCGTGGTGGTGCGAGCCGCGGTGGGCAGCAGCCCACGAAAGGCCGAGTGGGGTGCGCCCGTTACGGGGGGAATCCGCCAGCCGGGGGCCGTGGACCCCAGTGGGTGGTTCTCGGGCCGCGTCGCGGGCGTGGGGCGGTGGGCAACCCTTGACCCCGAACATCCCATCTCGATCAGCGCCATCGTTGGCACCACCCCGATCGTGCCCGGGGGGGTGCTCCCCCTGGGGATGTACCAGGTGGTGGTGGACGTCTTCCTGAACCTGGGCCCGGATGCGGTCACGCTCAGGGCGG
Source organism: bacterium (assembly GCA_021801645.1). GTDB lineage: Bacteria > Chloroflexota > Dormibacteria > Aeolococcales > Bog-877 > JAJYXT01. The sequence goes on along the minus strand of JAJYXT010000065.1, from coordinate 72,719 downwards.
TCGGACCGGAGATCCGCTTGGTCTGACGCGGGCCGGTCAGGCTGCCGGCCCGGCGCCCAGCGCCGCGAGCGCCGGGCGCCGATCCACGAACGGCTCGATCTCGGTGATCCTCTCCCCGCTCACGTGGTAGAGGTGGAACAGCTCCCTGGTCCGGCCTCCGTCCTTCTCCGCCGGAAAAGTCACGGTGAGGCGGCAGAGGATGCCTGCCCGCCCGATCTCCAGGGAGGAGACCCTGCCCTGAAAGCCGCCCGCGAGCTGGCGGCGAAAGGTGTCGATAACCTGGGAGCGGTTTCGGCAGCGATTGGGCACAACGTCGTCCCCCCACCGGACGTCATCGGCCAGCAGCGCCCCAAACGCCTCCAGGTCACGGGGCTTCAGGGAGGCCCGCACCTCGCCCGCCATCCGCTCTAGCCCCGCCCGGGTGGCGACCTGCCGGCAACAGCAATCGGGGCGGCCGCAGGCAGCCAGGCTCAGACCACCCTCGAGCCGGCAGCCACAGCCGGGGCAGACCTTCGCCACGGGGGCAGTCTACGCGAGGACAAGAGCCCTTGGGCGCCGGCGCGGGGAGGGCTCTGGGCCGCGCCGCGAAGTGCAAATTCGAAGCAAGAGGAAACGCCTCCGCCAGCCCACAGTCGACGCCCAGGGACTGCCCCGGGAGGCCAGCTCGGGCTGCCCCACCTCTCGACCGGCGCGGCCCCGGGGGAGCGTTGTCCTCCGAGCCGGCGGGGGGGCGCTACGATTCCGCCGGATGTGGTCCTGGGCAGCGAGGGCGCTGGCCGCCCTGGCGGTGGCGCTCTTCCTTGGTGGCTGCGGCTTGGGGCCCTCCGGGAGCCTCCAGGTCAGGCAGCGGCCCAGTCCGGGCGCCAGCGGGAACGGCCTGGCGGCCAACTCCTTCCTGATCGAGGGCGAGAACCTCTTTGGGCTCCTCCCAGCTCGCGGCGCCCATGTCTCCTGCTCCGCCGGTGGAAGTACTGTGCGGGTTAGTGGCCAGGTCCAGGGGAAGACGGTCGTCGTCGCGCTCACCCATCTTCGGCCGGGGCAGAACCTCTACGACCCGCCCTTAGAGGGAGGTTTCTCCGACTCGGTGACCATGAAGGTGCGCGGCCCGGGGAGCCTGTCCCCGACGGAGTACGAGGCCGGGTTCCAGGACGGCAACTATGAGGGGGTCGGGACCCTCAAGGTGGGGCGCAGCGGGCGAAGTGGGACGGTGAGCATCCAGTTCGGCCCCCCCGTAGGGCAGGAGCCCTCGGTCCAGTCCTCGGGGAACACCACCACGTTTGGGACCAACTCCGGCTCAGTCGATGGCAGCTGGAGCTGCCCCTAGTTCACGCCGCCTCGAATCCCCCGGGGAGGGTCTCTACAGCCTCTGGTATCCTTCCTCACGTCCGCGCCCAGTGCGAGGTGGAAGGGTGCCGCGTCCCGCGGGGGCTGGCGGCCTAGAGGAGACCGGTCATCAAGCGAACCTACCAGCCCAAGAAGCGGTATCGGAGGAAGGTGCACGGGTTTCGCGCCCGGATGTCGACCCCGGGGGGAGTGCGCGTCCTCAAGCGGCGGCGCCTCAAGGGCCGGCGCCGGCTGACGCCCGCCCGGGTGCGGTGAGACGGCGTAACCGCCTCCGCAGCTCCAGGGATTTCGCGGCAGTGCGGGCTGAGCGGCGCGGCGCCGGGGACCCTCTCGTTCGCGTTCAGGTGCGCCCGCGCCCGGACGGCCATCCCAGGATCGGGTTCGCCGTCTCCCGGCGCGTTGGGGGAGCCGTGGCCCGCAACCGGACCCGCCGCCGGCTGCGCGCCCTCTGTGATCGGGAGCTCCCCTCCATGGGGCCGGTGGATGTGGTGGTGATCCCCACCGCGGCGGCGCTCCCGGCAACCTTCCCGGAGCTCCGGGAGGCGTTGCACCGGGTGCTGGCCCGGGCAGGAGCGCTTTGAAGAAGCTGTCCCTCTGGCTGATCACCTTCTACCAGGTCTCGCTGAGCCCGGTGCTCGGGTTGGTGGGGGGCTGCCGGTACGAGCCGACCTGCTCCCACTACACGTATGAGGCTATTCAGCTGTACGGCTTCGGACGGGGCTGGCTGATGGGGGTGCGGCGGATTCTGCGCTGCAACCCCTTCCACGCTGGGGGCTACGACCCGGTGCCGCTACCCCAGGAGGAGGTGCCGCATGGCACCTGAGATGGTCGCCCTCATCAACCCGATGTCGCCGCCGCCCACCAACCCCTTCCTGGCGGTGCTCTTCTACGTCCTCCTGACCCCAGTCGGCTTCATCCTCTACCTCCTCGACCAGGGCTTCCGCAACTTCGGCCCCACCAATGCTGTGGGGGCGTTCGGGCTGGCCATCATCGCCCTCACCCTGATCATCCGGGGCGCTCTCTTCCCGCTCTTCCGCTGGCAGATCGGCACCCAGTGGAAGATCCAGGCGGACCAGCGGCGGCTGGGGCCCGAGCTCAAGGAGCTGCAGCAGAAGTACAAGAAGGACCGTCAGCGGCTCAACGAGGAGACCATGGCGCTGTACCGCCGCCATGGCCTCAGCCCCTTCAGCCAGCTCTCAGGCTGCCTGCCCCTCCTCATCCAGATGCCGTTCATCTACGCCCTCTACCTGGTCATCGAGAAGCTCTCCAAGGGGCTGCACGGCCACGCCGCCAGCTTCCTCTGGATCTCCAACCTCAACGACGTGGCCCTCAAGGTGAAAGGCGGGATCGTCGGCGACCCCCTGCTGCTGGTGGTCCCGATTCTGGCCGGGATCCTCACCTACATGCAGTCCAAGATGATGATGCAGCCGGCGCGCCCGGACATGAGCGAGTCGGAACGGCAGATGTACCGGGTGATGTCCCAGACCACCTACCTCATGCCGGTGATGATCGCCTTCTTCGCCCTCAACTTCTACCAGGGCATCGGCCTTTACTGGATCACCCAGAGCCTGGTGATGGTTTTGCAGGTGTTCACCATGATGGGATGGGGCGGGCTTAAGGTGCCCTCCTGGGTCCCGGGCGCCGGCTGGTACCCCGCGAACTCACCAAGGGCCAAGCTGGCCGCGGAATTCGGAGAGCTGCCTCGGGGCGGGGGGCCCGGGGACGCGGGTGCCAGCGGCGGCACCCTGGCCCGCCGCCCCCGGAAGCCAGAGCAGCCGTCCGGGGGAGCCGCGGTGCGTCGTCCCTCGGCTGGGACCAGCAGGTCCGGGCGCCCGGCCCGCCGGGTGGGGCGCCGATGAACCAGCCCGCCCATGAGGCCAGCGGCGCCACCGTGGAGGAGGCGCTGGCCCGCGCACTTGCCGAGGCCGGGCTCGAGGAGGACGAGGCGGCGGTCGAGGTGGTGAGCGCGGGGGCCCCGGTGATCGCCGGGGAGCGGCTCACCGGGGCGATGGCCCGGGTGAGGGTGACCCCCCTGCCCCAGGAGGCGCGAGGGGCCCGCGAGAAGCTCCAACGGCTCCTCGAGCTCATGGGGATCGAGGCCCGGGTCGAGGCTCGACTGGCGCGGGCCGCCGGCGAGGACGGTGAGCTGCCACCCACCGTGCTCGAGGTCGAGGGTGACGACCTGGGGGTGCTCATCGGCTGGAGGGGGGAGTCGCTGCGGGCGCTGCAGACGGTGCTCAACCTGATGCTGGGTGCGGAGCCGGGTCGCTCGCGGGTGATCGTGGACATCGCCCACTACCGGGAGAGGCGGGAGCAGGTGGTGAGCCGGATGGCGGAGCGGGTCGCCGAGACCGTGGTGCGCACCGGACGGGCTCAACGCCTGAACCCCATGCCCCCATACGAGCGACGGGCGGTGCACCTGGCGCTGGCGGGCCTGCCCGGGGTGGCGACGGAGAGCGAAGGTGCGGACGGCGAGCGCCACGTGGTGATCCGGCCCGTCCCCCGCGAAGGGGCAGAGCCCACCGAGGGCGGGTGGAGCTGAGGGGCCAACTCCCCCTCCGGGCGGCGGTGCTCGCCCTCCTGGGCTGCCTGGCCGCGGGCGCGGTGGCGGGCTGCGCAGCGGCTCCGGCGACGATCCGCACCCCGGTGGAGGACCTGCCCCTCACGGTGCAGGAGATCCCCTTCCCGGGTTTCGAGGTCGAGGCCAACTCGCCGTCGGCCGGTTACTACAGCAACTCCCGCCTCGCGGCCGGGGACGCCGCCACCCTTTCCGCCCTCCACCGAGCTGGGCGCCTCAGCGGGTACGAGAGGGACTTCTCCCGGGCAGCCAGCCCGGTCCAGGCGGTGGGGCCGGTGGTCATCGAGAGCTCCGCCTCCCTCTTCCGAACCGCCACCGGCGCCGCTGAGGGCCTAGCGCTCCTCGGGCAGGGGCTGGTCCGCGCCGGCGGGACCCCCATCTCCACGGGCCAGGTGGGCCAGGAGGTGCTGGGATACGTGATCCAAAAGCAGCTGAACGGGGTGGCGTACGACTCCTTCGTGGTTCTCTGGCGCCAGGACAACGCCGTGGGCGTGGTGCTGGCCGCCGGCAACGCCGCCACCATGGACGTGCAGTACGCGGTCCAGCTGGCGCAGATCGCCGAGCGACGGCTGAGGGCCAGCTGAGTTGGCACCCCAGGCCCTGCGGGTGGAGGAGGAGACGCTGCCCAGCGGGGCGCGGCTGATCCTGGCCCCGCTTCCCGGCAGGAGCTCGGTCTCCGTTTCCCTTCTCTTCGGGGTGGGGTCGCGCTTCGAGCCCCTCCGGCTGGCCGGCGTTTCCCACTTCCTGGAGCACATCGTCTTCAAGGGAACCGCCCGCTACCGGGACAGCCGGGCGGTCTCCACGGCCATAGAGGGGCTGGGCGGGGTGATGAACGCCAGCACGGAGAAGGAGATGACGGTCTTCTGGGCCAGGGTGGCGGGGCGCCACCTGTCAACCGCCCTGGACGTGCTCTCCGAGCTGGCGCTGGCCCCGCGGATCGATCCCGCGGAGGTGGAGCGAGAGCGCGAGGTGGTCTTCGAGGAGCTGAAGATGTATCTGGACCAGCCGGCGGACCTGGTGCAGATGGCCTTCGACGAGGCGATCTGGGAGGGCCACCCCCTGGCCCGAGACCCCGCCGGCAACCGCCGCTCCCTGCGGCGGATCGCGGCCCCGGAGCTGGAGGGCTACCGGGCCGCCAACTATCGGCCGGTCAGGCTGGTGGTCGTGATCGCCGGGGCCATCTCCCCGGCCCGGGCGCGCCGGGAGGTGCTTCGGCGCTTGGAGTCCAGGCTTCCCCGGCCGGCGGATGAGCCCGAGAATTCAGGCGGGGACGGGGGGCCGCCCCCACCGCTTAGCTGGCCTTCTCAGTCCCGCCTGATCGCGCGCCACGGCGAGCAGGTGCATCTGCTCCTCGGGACGCGCTGCTCGCCGTACGCGGCCCCGGACCGCTGGGCGCTGGACCTGCTCAACACCGTTCTCGGAGAGGGAATGAGCAGTCGCCTCTTTCTCGAGCTCAGGGAGAACCAGGGGCTGGCCTATGACGTCCACTCCTTCACCTCCAGGCATCGGGACTCCGGGGCCTTCGCCATCTACCTGGCCACCCGGCCCGACCAGGCGGCGACCGGGGCCCGGGCGGCGCTCGCCGAGCTGCGGCGGCTGGCGGACCGCGGGCTCGAGCCCCACGAGCTGGATCGTGCCAAGGCTCAGATGGAGGGGCGGCTCGCCCTTCAGACCGAGGGCTCGGGCGGGCTCAGCGAGTTCCTGGGGCACGAGGCCCTGCTCACGGGCGGCCTCCTCAGCCCCGAGGAGGTCGTGGAACGGATCCGCGACGTGGGGGAGGATCAGGTGTTGGGGCTGGCGCGAGAGCTGTTGCCCGCGCACTCCAGCTGGCGCCTGGCGGCGGTGGGCCCGATCCGAGATCGCGAGGGCCTCGAGGCGGCGGTGCAGGAATGATCACGAGTTCAGGAGGAGATGAGGTGGAACGGACCCTTGTGCTGATCAAGCCGGACGGGGTGCAGCGCGGGCTGGTGGGTGAGGTGATCGGGAGGCTGGAGCGCCGCGGCCTCCATCTGGTGGGGCTGAAGCTGATGGCGGTGGAGCGGGAGCTGGCCGAGCGCCACTACGCCGAGCATCGCGAGCGTCCCTTCTTCGGGGCGGTGATCGATTTCATCTCCTCGTCCCCCGTGGTGGCCATGGTCTGGGAGGGGCCCAACGTGGTGAGCCTGGTGCGCTCGATGATGGGCCCGACCAACCCGGCGACCGCGGCTCCGGGAACCATCCGTGGAGACCTCGGAGTGGACATAGGGCAGAACGTGGTCCACGGGTCGGACAGCCCGGCCCGAGCTGAGGTGGAGGTGTCGCTCTTCTTCCAGCCCTCTGAGCTGGTCAGCTGGGAGCGCGCGGGCGGCTCCTGGATCTATCCCTGAGCCGCCTGCGGGCCCCCATCGGCGCCACGGCCCCGAGGGTCAGAACGGCGGCGAGCGTGGGCTCCTGGGCCGGGATGCCACCCAGGCGGGTGAGCGGCCAGAAGCGGAGCACGGCGATCCCCTGGATGCCGGACCGAGGCTCCCAGCCGAAGGTCCGGGAGTCCTCGGACACGTTGCGGTTGTCCCCCATCACGAAGTAATCGTGGGCCGGGATGTGGGCCCACCTCCCGGTCGGCGGGAGCAGGGGCGAGGCCGTTCCCTGGTTGGTGCAGCAGAGCACCTCCTGGGTCCACACCCCGTTGATGTAGGGCTCGACCAGCTGGGTCCCGCCTCCGGGCGAGGTGGGGCGGGAGTTGGAGATGTAGACATGCCCCACACCCTGGCTGTCGGGGGCGATCCGAATCCACTGCCCGGGCAGACCGATCACCCGCTTGATGAAGTCATTGGATGAGGCTATGGGGGGGGTGATGATCACCACCTGGCCCCGACTTGGGCCGCTGAAGTAGAGCGAGATCTCCTCGGTGAGGAGGAGGTCGTTGTTGTGCAGCCCGGGGTACATGCTGGTTCCCTCGACATGGACCGGGCGGACGGCGAAGGCGATCAGGAGGTAGATCACCGCCGCCAGCGCCACCACTTCGATCAGGTCGCGAAGGAGCGATCCCCGACCCCGGGAGGGGGCCTGGGCGGGGACCGGCGTGGGCGTGTTGCCGGGTCCCTGAAGCACCCCGGCAGTATACGAACCGCCCTCGCAGGCGCCGGACTGATCTGGGGCGGGGAGGACGGTCACCGTGTTCCAGCCCCCCTCCAGGGGCGCGTACTGCCGATCCAGCGGGACGCTGAGGCAGAGCCCCTGCGGGGGCGGCCTTCCCGCCACGGAGCGGCATGAGGGGTTCGCGAGAAAGGGAGTGGCCCAGCGAACAAACGTTTGTTCTACGGGGCTAGAGCTCGACCCCCAGCGCCTCGCATATGCCAGAAAGCTCCTCGGAGGAGAAGTACTCGATGAGAATCCGGCCACGGCCGCGCGCTCCCTGGGTGAGGCGCACCCTGGTTCCCAACCTTCGGGCGATGGCGGTCTCGAGCGCTCGGAGCTCGGACTCCTGCGCCGCCTTTCCCGGCTTTTGCGGCGGCTCGCGCCGCTGCCCGAGCCGTCCCACCAGCCTCTCCGTCTCCCGGACCGAGAGCCGGCGGGCGATGACGTGGAGCAGGGTCTTGGCCTGGAGGGCCGGGTCGGTGACCGCCAGCAGGGCCCGCGCGTGGGCGGGCGAGATCTGCTCCCGCTCCAGAGCGCGCTGCACCTCGGGGCTGGCCTGGAGCAGGCGCATGGTGTTGGCCACCGCGGACCGGCTCCGTCCCAGCCGCTGGGCCACGTCCTCCTGGGTGAGGCCGAACTCGTCGCAGAGGCGGGTGAACGCCCGAGCCTCATCCAGAGCGGAGATGTCGCTGCGCTGCAGGTTCTCGACCAGCGCCATCTCCAGCCGGGAGCGCTCTGGCCCCACAGGACGCACGACCACCGGGACCGTCTCAAGTCCGGCGAGCTGGGAGGCCCGGAGGCGTCGCTCACCGGCGACCAGCCGGTAGGCTCCATCCGCGGCCTCCACCACCAGCGGCTGGAGGACGCCGTATTCCCGGATGGACTCCGCCAGCGCCTCCAGGGTCGCGGGGTCGAAGGTGCTGCGCGGCTGCAGGGGGTTGGGCGCGATCTCGGAGATGGGTATCTCCCTGGTGGGGGAGGAGGCTCCCCCCCCTCCCAGCCCGGGTGAGCCGGTGGGAATCAGCTGCTCCAGCCCCCGGCCGAGGCCCCGGCGCTTGCTCACGCCGCCACCCGGCTGCTTCGCATTACCAGCTCCTCCGCCAGGGCGCGGTAGGCGGTGGCGCCTCGTCCCGACGGCTCGTACTGGGTGATCGGCAGCCCATGGCTGGGGGCCTCGGAGAGCCGGACCGAGCGGGGGATCACCGTCGCGAACGCCTGCTCCCCGAACTGGCGGCGCACCTCCGCCACCACCTGGGCACTGAGTACCGTGCGGGGGTCGAAGAGGGTGAGCACGATTCCGGCGAGGGAGAGGGAGGGATTGAGCGACTGCCGCACCATGGCCTGGGTGCGAGTCAGGAGGGTGAGCCCCTCAAGTGCGAAGTACTCGCACTGCAGCGGGATCAGCATCCGGTCGGCCGCCACCAGGCAGTTCACGGTGAGCAGCCCGAGAGATGGCGGGGTGTCGACCAAGACATAATCGAACTCGTCCAGCCCGTCGAGAGCGAGTCGAAGACGGGACTCGCGAAGAGGGAGATCCGCCAGCTCCAGCTCCGCCCCGGCCAGCTCCACGGAGGCCGGAACGAGGGTCATGCCCGGAACATGCTCCAGGGGGACGGCCACCTCCCTGAGCGGCCGCCCCATGACCACCACGTCGTACACGGACGCCGAGAGCGAACTCGGGCTCACCCCCAGGCCCGAGGTGGCGTTGGCCTGGGGGTCGCTGTCCACCAGCATGACCCGCATTCCCCGCTCCGCCAGGGCTGCCCCCAGGTTGATGGCGGTGGTGGTCTTCCCCACCCCACCCTTCTGGTTGCACACGGTGATGATGCGAGGGCGGGACATGGGGGCAGTATAGGCGGGGGTCTGTTTCACGTGAAACACCGCGGGCTCAGCCCGGGTGGCCTGGGATGTCCTCCCCCGCCGAGAACCACCTCGCCCCCGCCCCGTCCCGCACCTCGACCCGCCCGCTCCCGTGAACCCTCCAGCCGCCCTCTCCGCCGAGCACGGCGCTGCGCTCGGCGATTCCGATCAGCCGGCAACCCGAGGGGATCCGTGATCTCAGGATCGCTCTCCAGGGCGCGGCGAAGGTGGCGTCCCAATGGACCCCGAAGACTTCCCGGCGAAGCAGGCCGAGCCCCGAACCGAACGAGAAGCGGCCGCCAGACTGCCCCGGCTCCCCCACCACCATGGCGCCCGCGCTGCAGCCGCCGTACACCCCGCCGGCCTCCAGCAGATCGCTGATGGCGGAGAGCAACAGGCTCCCGGCGAGAGTCCGATTCAGGTGACCCGGGTCTCCGCCCGAGAAGAAGACCAGGCTGCAGCGGGCCACCGCGTCCGCGATCTCGCGGCGCTGGGCATCCTCGCGAGCGCGCACCGAAAGGGCCCGGGTCGGAAGCCCCAGCCCCTCGAAGTGCTGCACTCCCGCCCGCCCCCATCGGGAGAAGACCGCCTCCCCCTCGGGAGCGCTGGCGGTGGCCAGCACCACCACGGTGCCGTCACCGCCGGCTCCATCGAGCGCTTGGCGTTCCACTTCCTCGGCCCAGGGTTCGAATTCACCTGAGCCCAGCAGAAGGAAGCGGCGCGCGGCGGAGGGGGGCGGGCTCAGCCCTCCGGGCCCGCCTCGGGCTCCCCCGCTCCGACCAGGTCCTCGGCGGGCAGCGCCACCTTGACATGGCCGTTGACGGACCCCGCCCCGGCCCGCAGCTTGAAGAACGGCTCGATGAGATCCAGGGGCAGTGGGAACACCACGGTCGTGTTCTGGTCGGCGCCGATCTCCGAGAGGGTCTGGAGGTAGCGCAGCTGGAGGGTGGCCGGCTGGGAGGCGATCACCGTGGCGGCGTCCGCCAAGGTCTGCGCCGCCTGCAGCTCTCCCTGGGCGCGGATCACCTTGGCCCGCTTCTCGCGCTCCGCCTCCGCCTGAAGAGCCATGGCCCGCTGCATCGACTGGGGAAGGTCGACGTCCTTCACCTCGACCGCGGTCACCTTCACCCCCCAGGGCTCGGTCTGCTCATCGATCACCGCCTGGAGCTCCGCGTTCACCTTGTCCCGCCGGCTCAGCAGCTCGTCCAGGGTGGACTGCCCCAGGATCGAGCGCAGGGTCGTCTGGGCGGTCTTGGAGATCGTCCCCATGTAGTCCCGCACCTTCACGAAGGAGTCCCGGGCATCGACCACCCGGAAGAAGACCACCGCCGTGACCCGGACCGTCACGTTGTCGCTGGTGATGACGTCCTGTGCCGGGACCTCATGCACCACCGTCCGCAGGTCGACCTTGATCATGCGGTCGATGCCGAAGGGGATGATCAGGCGCGGTCCCGGTCCTTTGACGTCGATCAGCCGCCCGAGTCGGAGGACTACCCCTCGCTCGTACTCATTGATCACCCGGAAGCCGGTGGCGAATGCCAGCAGCACGAAGAAGACCACCACGATCAGGACCACCACCAGGGCGGCCAGCGCTCCGCTCATGTCCTACTCCTATGCGAGCTAGTCGCCTCAGCTCCCAGCCGCCGGTCCCGGGAGGGCTGAGGCCCCTCACCCGCCGCCGTCTGGCGCACGATCAATGTCAGCCCGTCCTGGGCAAGCACCTCAACCTCGTCACCCACCCCCAGGGGATGTCCACTTCGCTCCACCACCCGCCAGAGCTCGCCGTCCACCCTGGCCACGGCCCCTCCGTCTCGCTGTTCGACGACCAGCCCGAGGTGCCCCAGCAGCTCCTGGGGTACCGCCGGGTAGGTGCGCCGGCGGACCTCCATGGCGCGGGCGCTCAGCCAGAGCCAGATCGCGCCTAGTGCAACCGGGAGTGCCACCAGCGCCACCGGGTCGACCCCAGGTCCCCGGAAGAGTAGCCAGCCCCCGGCACCGGCGGCGGCCATCCCCGCCACGCTCAGCACCCCGTGGCTCTGCGCCCCGAGGTCCAGTACGAAGAGTCCGGCCGCGACAGCCACGAGGACCAGCCCCAGAAGGTTGAGGGGGAGATCGAGGAGCGCGGCCGCCGCCAACACTCCGGACAGTATGCCCACGGTCCCGGGGACGATCGCGCCGGGATGCATGGCTTCCAATCCGAGCCCCAGCAGCGCCAGCAGCAGAAGTCCGAACGCCAGGGTGGGGTCGGCGAGCACACTGAGCTGCGTGGGAAGCAGATGACTGGCCCGCGCCGGGCTGGCCGCCAGCACCGTGGAATGGGCAAGGAGCCCCCCAACTCCCGCCCCGCAGATCGCCCCGGCGACTGAAGAGCGGCGCATGGCCTACCTCATCTTACACCGCCCCGGGCTGGCGCTCCGCCCGGATAATCCCCCGTGTGCACGCCCCTCCGTCCGCCCCGCTCCGGGTCCGGGAGGCGAGCCCGGCCGACCGCAACGAATGGGATCGCTTCGTGGGCGAGGGCTGCGGCGGAGTACTGCTCCAGAGCTGGGGGTGGGGTGAGATCCGCCGTCAGTTCGGATGGGAGGTGACCCGCCTGGTGGCCCAGGAACCGGGCGACCCCGGCTGGCGGGGTGTCCTCCAGCTTCTCCACCGGCCGGTTGGCCCCCCCCATATTCGTTGGGGATACGCCCCGCGGGGTCCGGCCCTGGCCAGCCTCGATGATGACCTGGCGGCGCTCGCGCTTCTCCGCGGTGCGCGTTCGCGCCTCGTGCGCCGCGGAGTCGTCGTTCTCCGGCTGGACCCGGAGTGGCCCGCGGCCGGCAACGATCTCCGGCGCCGGCTGAGGCTCCGCAACATGCCCTTCGACATCCAGCACCGCCGGACCTGGCTGGTGGACATCAGTGGCAGCGACGATGAGGTCCGGCGCCGCCTCCCGCCGTCCACTCGCCGGAACATCGCGCTGGCGGAAAGGGCCGGGGTCACCGTGGCGAGCGTGGCCGGGGAGGGCGTGGAGACCTTCTACGGCCTCCACCTGGCGACGGTAGCGCGCCAGCGCTTCCAGACGCGGCCCCTGGCCTACTACCAGGCCGTCGTGGCCGGCCTGGACGCCTGCGTGGTGCTGGCCACTCAGGAGGGGCGACCCCTGGCGGCGGCGGTCGTCGCCGCCTGCGGCCCCCGGCTGGCGTACCTGTACGGGGGCAGCGAACCCGGGCCGCACCGCGCCATGTACGCCGTCCACTGGGCGGCCATCCGCTGGGGACGGGAGCGCGGGTGCAGCCTGTACGACATGTGGGGGGTGCCGAGCCGGTTCTCTCCGGGGGATCCGGGACCTGGGTATGCGGTCTTCAAGACCAGGTGGGGTGGGCGCCTGGAGGAGCATTCCGGCCTTCAGGGGGCCCCCTGGCTCGGACCCCTGGACCGCCCCCTGGCCGGCCTGGAGCGGATCCTCCTGGCCCGGCGGCCGCTCCTCACCTGACTCGTCATTGCTCCCGGTTTATCAGATCAAAAGACGGCATTCGGCCCGATGATACCGGTCCGCCGAGAGGTACAGGTCCGGGTTGTTGAGATCCTTTCGATACCCCGGCGTTGCACGCATCAGTCCCCGTAGGCAACCGCCTGGGGCGCCCGCTCTCCGTTCGCGGCGGTGGCCGCCCCCTAGAATCTGAGACGTGCAGATCCTCGGCCGCAAACGCAAGGACTCCTGGACGGCGACCGTGTTCGCCGCCCCGCGCGAGGTGTTCGCCACCGCCGAACAGGTGGCCGCCCTGCCCCCCTACACCTTCAGGGTGGTCGATGACCACACCGCCGAGGTGGTGCAGGACCGCATGAACGGCTTTTTCGGTCAGTGGCGGCAGATCCCCTATCCGAAGAACCGGGTGCGCATCGAGTGCCGGCCCACAGATGCCGGCACCGAGGTGCGGATGACGGCGGTGGGAGATCGAAGTGCCCTTCTGAGGGCGAGCAACCTCATCCGGCTGCTCACCCTGGGGGAGAGGGACCGGGCGACGGTCTACCGGTTCCGGGCGATCCCCCCGGGCGGGTGCACCCTGGTGCAGAGCTGGGCCGGCACCGGCTATCCCCTGTACCGTGAGCCCGACCTTCTGTCCGAGAGAGGCCGGGCGGTCCGGCCCGCCTCCCCCCTGCAGTCCCTGGAGCAGAGGGGCCGCTGGGTGCGGGTTCGGGCCCTGGCAGGCGAGGAGTCGGAGGAGGGCTGGATCGAGGCGGACCAGCTGGTCCCCGACCTGGCGCCGGAGCCGAGGTAGCTCCCGGCCTCAGTCGCCCACGTGGTGCGAGAGGTCGTGCCAGCGCCCACCTCGAAGCAGCGACTCGGCCTCGGTCGGCCCCTGGCTGCCCGCCGCGTACAGGTTGATGGGCGGGGTATCGTCCAGGACCGGTTGAAGGGCCTTCCAGGCCGCCTCCGTCTCGTCCTGGCGGATGAAGAGGGTGTGGTCCCCGAGTAGGGCGTCGTGGAGGAGCCGCTCGTACGCCTCCGCGGGCTGGGTCTTGAACGACTGGCCATAGGAGAAATCCATGCGCACGCCCTGCTCCAGCACCGTCGGCCCCGGCTGCTTCGCCTCGAAGGAGAAGGAGATGCCCTCCTCCGGCTGGATCCGGAGGGTGATCCGGTTGGGTTGCAGCTGCTCGATCCCGGTGCCCTCGAAGAGGTGCAGTGGCACGTCTCGGCAGAAGAGCATGATCTCGGTCCGGCGGGTGGTCAGCGCCTTGCCGCAGCGCAGGTAGAAGGGCACGCCCGCCCACTCCCAGGAGTCCACCGCCAGCCGCATGGCGATGTAGGTCTCGGTGGTGGAGTCGGGGGAGACCCCGTCCAGCTCCCGGTAGCCGGGCATGATCTTGCCGTTGACCGAACCCCTGGTGTACTGACCCCGGACCACGTCCGCCGGCGCCACCGGGCGGATGGAGTGGAGCACCTTGACCTTCTCATCCCGCAGCGCCTCCGGGTCGAAGGAGCTAGGCGGGGACATGCAGGTCAGCGCCAGGAGCTGGAACATGTGGTTCTGGACGATGTCCCGGAGCGCCCCGGTCTCCTCGTACAGCCGGCCCCGGTTCTCCACCCCGATGTCCTCGGCCACGGTGAGCTGCACCGAGGCCACCACGTCCCGGTTCCAGATGCGCTCCACCAGGGTGTTGGCGAATCGGAAGACCAGGAGGTTCTGCACCGTCTCCTTGCCCAGGTAGTGGTCGATGCGGTAGATCCGCTCCTCGGGCACGATGCGGTGCAGCGCGGAGTTCAGCTCCCGGGCCGAGGCCAGGTCGTGGCCGAACGGCTTCTCGATGATGATGGAGGAGCCCCGGGCCAGCCCCGCAGAGCGCAGCTCCTGGAGGATGGGGTCGAAGGCGGACGGGGGGACCGCCAGGTAGATGATCCGGCGGGGCCGCTTCAGAACCTTGGCCAGCTTGGGGCCGGGGTCCGTGACCGCCGGGATGTAGCGCAGGCGCGCGGCGAAGGCGGCGAAGGATGTCTCATCGAGCTGGCTGCGACCGAACTCCACCACCGCCCCCCGGGCCAGCTCCCGGAAGCCCGCCTCGTCCAGGTCGGTGGTGGCGGTCCCCACCACGTCCCCATGCCGTGGCAGCAACCCCTGCGAGCTCAGCTCGTAAAGCGCCGGAAGCAATTTGCGGCGGGCGAGGTCCCCAGTGGCTCCGAAGACCACCAGATCCTGGTCGGGGGGGACCCGCAGCGTCTCGGGGGGCACCGCCCGAGTGTACCGAGGCCGGGGGAAGGCCGGGCCGCGCCTATACTCCAGGACGTGGGAGCGCCTTCCTCGGGGGAGCCGTCGGAGGAGGGGCCGGACCGGGAGCTGGTCCGGTTGCGCGAGCTGGTGGCCGAGCATCCGAGGCTGCCGGACGCGGAGGTGGCGGCGCTCTTGGCGGAGGTCTCCGAGCAGGGGCTGGACGCCCGCCCCCGTCGGCTCCTCGCCCAACACCACCTCTGGCTGGTCCTCGAGGAGGTGGCTCGGCGGGACGAGGGGCAGGACGCCGGCGACCTCTTCCAGGACGGGACCACCGCCCTGCTGAAGGTGGTCCAGGGCCTGGCGCCTCATCCGCAGATCACGCCTCGGGAGTTCCAGGAGGCGGTCCGGCAGGCCGTCGACGACACCGTGCGCGGGGCGCTCCTGGAAGCGCAGGCTGCCAGGGAGGCGGACCGCCGTTGGGCCGAGGACGGAGAGCGGTTGGCGCTGGCGGCGGTGGCCTTGGAGGCGGAGCTGGGCCGCCCGGCCTCCGACCTGGAGCTCGCCGCGCACCTGGGCTGGACGGTGGACCGAACTGCCCAGCTCCGGAGGGCGGTGGACGAGGCCCGCCTTCAGTACGATCGGGAGATGGCGGAAGTCCTCGGCGCCTTGGAGGATCCAGAGTGAGCGAAAGGGAGGTGCCACTGGGTGCCCTGCATCGCCGGCTGGGAGCCAGGATGGTGCCGTTCGCCGGCTACCAGATGCCTCTCCAGTACAGCAGCATCAGGGATGAGCACCAGGCGGTTCGGGAGCGCGCCGGGCTCTTCGACGTCTCCCACATGGGCGAGGTCCGGGTCGGCGGCCCGGGCGCCCAGGCCTACCTCCAGCGGCTGGTGACCAACGACGTCGGCAAGCTCGCGGTCGGCCAGGCGCTCTACACGGTGATGTGCCGGGAGGACGGCGGGATCGTCGACGACCTGCTGGTGTACCGCGACCCCGACGACTACATGTGTGTGGTCAACGCGGCACGCCACGATGACGATCTGGAGTGGATGGGACGGCAGCTGCCGCCCTCTGGGGTCGAGTTGGAAGACCAGTCGGACCAGACCTGCCTGCTGGCGCTGCAGGGCCCGCTCTCGCTCCAGATCCTCGCCCCGCTCGCCGACGGGGCCGACCTGGGTGCGATCTCCTACTACCACCATCAGCCTGGACGCGTGCTCGGGGTGCCGGTGCGGCTCTCCCGCACCGGCTACACCGGAGAGGACGGCTTTGAGCTGTACTGCGACCGGGAGGCGGCCGAGGGGCTCTTCCAAGGCATCCTTGATCACGGCCGGAGCCATGGGTTGCTGCCCGCCGGGTTGGGAGCCCGGGACACCCTCCGTCTGGAGGCCGGCTTTCGGCTGTACGGTCAGGACATCACCCTGGAGCGAGAACCGATCAGCGCAGGGCTGGGCTGGGTCGTGAAGCTGGACAAGGGGGAGTTCGTCGGCCGGGAGGCGTTGGTCCGGGCCAAGGCCGAACCCCAGCTCTCGTTCATCGGCCTGCGCCTCCTCGGGCGGGGGATCCCCCGACCCCACCAGGCGATCCTGGCAGCCGGCCAGCCCATTGGTGAGGTGACCAGCGGCAGCTACGGCTTCTCAGTGGGAGCCGGGATCGCCATGGGCTACGTCCGGCCCGGCTCGGCTCCCAAAGGAAGCGAGGTCGAGGTGGCGCTGCGTGCCGACCCGGCCGAGAGGGGCCGGGCACAGGTGGTGGCGCTGCCGTTCTATCGCCGGCCCACGTGAGCGTCCAGCGTCCCGCAGTCGAGAGGAGGTGCCCCCGTGTCTGACCCCAGCCTTGTCCGCTTCACCAAGACCCACGAGTGGGTGCGCCCCGAGGGGGCGGGAGAGGCGGTGATCGGCATCAGTGACCATGCGCAGGCCCAGCTCGGCGACGTCATATTCCTCGAGCTCCCGTCGGCCGGGGCGCATCTCACCGCCGGCCAGCGCTTCGGTGCGGTCGAGTCAGTCAAGGCCGCCAGCGACCTCTACTCGCCGGTGAGTGGCGAGGTCGTCGAGGTGAACCAGGCGGCGGTCTCCGCTCCGGAGGTGGTCAACCAGGACGCCCAGGGCGCCGGCTGGCTTCTCCGTGTGCGGCTGGAGGGCGAGATCCCGACCGGCCTTCTCGATCCTCAGGCGTACGATGCGTTCGCGGAGAGCGACTCCCACTGAGCGCCGCCATCCGAAGCTTGAAGTTCTGAGGAACGGTCATGGCCTACCTGCCCAACACCGAGACTGAGCGCGCCGAGATGCTTGCCGAGATCGGCGCCCGGTCGGTGGACGAGTTGTTCCGCGAAGTTCCGCGCCACCTCCTGGGCCGCCGCCTCGACCTGCCTGAGCCGCTGAGCGAGCCGGAGCTGGCCGCCGAGTTGGAGCGGCTGGCGCGCCGCAACCGAGAGCTGGCGAGGTGGGATTGCTTCCTGGGCGCCGGGATCTACTCCCGCTTCATCCCGGCGGTCGTGCTGGCCACCATCGCCCGACCGGAGTTTTACACCGCCTACACGCCCTACCAGGCGGAGGCCAGCCAGGGGTACCTGCAGACCATCTTCGAGTTCCAGTCGATGGTGGCGGAGCTGTACGACCTGGATGTGGCCAACGCCTCCATGTACGACGGCGCCACGGCGGTGGCCGAGGGTGCTCTGCTGGCGGTGGCCCACACCGGGAGGGCTAGGATCCTGGCCGCCTCGACGCTGCACCCGGAGACCCTTCGGGTGCTGCAGACATACGCGGACGGCCGAGGTGCGGAGCTGGAGCTGCTTCCCGCCTCCGCCCGGGGCACGACCGACCTTGCCGCGGCCGAGGCCGCACTCGCCGCCTCGCCGGCGGCGGTGCTGGCGGTCCCCCAACCCAATTTCTTCGGACAGCTGGAGCCGGTGGCGGAGCTGATGGAGCTGGCCCATGCCAAGGGCGCCCTCGGCCTGGTTGCCGCGGACCCGGTGGCCGCCGCCGTGGTCCAGCCTCCCGGCGCCGAGGGCGCGGACCTGGCCGCCGGGGACGGGCAGCAGCTGGGGATCCCCCCGCAGCTGGGAGGGCCGACCGTCGGGCTGCTGGCCTGCCGTCAGGAGCTGGTGCGGCGGATGCCGGGGCGGCTCGTCGGCCTCACCGTGGACAGCCGCGGTGGCCGGGCCTACACCCTCACGCTGCAGACTCGCGAGCAGCACATCCGGAGGGAGCGGGCCACCTCCAACATCTGCACCAACCACGCGCTCATGGCCCTGGCGGCGACCGCGTATCTCGCCAAGATGGGCTCGGCCGGCCTCCGCCAGGTGGCCGACATCTCCTACCGGCGGGCCCACCGGCTGGCCCAGCTGCTCTCCGAGCTTCCGGGCTGCCGGCTGCCTCTCCCCGGAGAGTTCCTCTGGGAGTTCGTCCTGGAGACGCCGCTTCCCGGGGAGGAGGTCTGCCGCCGGCTCGCGGAGGAGGGCATCCTCGCCGGACATCCCCTGGGGGGGAACCGGATCCTGGTCTGCGCCACCGAGATGTCCCCGCCGGGAGCCATCGATCGCTACCGGACCGCGCTGCTCGGCGTGGTCCAGGAGGCCCGTCCGGCCGAGGTGATGGCGTGAGCAGCCCTCAGCCGGCGTGGGCGGGAGAGGAGCCCCTGGTTTTCGAGATCGCCAAGGAGGCCGGCTCCGGACCCAGGCTGCCCTCGGCCGGGGTGCCCGGCCCGGCGGTGGAGGAGGGCATCCCGGACCGCTGGCGCCGCCGAGTCCCCGCCCGCATCCCCCAGGTGAGCGAGCCCGACCTGGCTCGTCACTTCGGCCGGCTGGCACGGCGCAACCACAACCTGCAGGAGGGCGGCTACCCGCTGGGGTCCTGCACCATGAAGTACAACCCCGCCATCAACGAGCGGGTGGCGGCACTCCCGGGGTTCGCCGACCTGCATCCCTGGCAGCCGGTGGAGTCGATCCAGGGGGCACTTGAGCTGATGTGGGAGCTGGAGCGACTCCTCTGCGAGATCACCGGGATGGACGCAGTCTCGCTACAGCCAGCCGCCGGGGCCCATGGCGAGTGGACCGGACTCCGCATGATCCAGGCGCACCACCGCAGTCGGGGAGACCACTCCCGGACCAAGGTGATCGTGCCGGACACCGCCCATGGCACCAACCCGGCGAGCGCCGCCCAGCTCGGCTTCCAGGTGGAGACGGTGGCCAGCTCAGCCGACGGCACGGTGGACCTCACGGACCTACGGGCCAAGCTCGGCCCCGACGTGGCGGCGGTGATGCTCACCAACCCCAACACCCTTGGGATCTTCGAGCGCTCGATCGAGGAGATGGCGGGGATGGCTCACCGTGCGGGAGCCCTCGTCTACTACGACGGCGCCAACCTGAACGCCCTGGTGGGGGTGGCCCGGCCTGGGGACATGGGCTTCGACGTGGTCCACCTGAACCTCCACAAGACCTTCTCCACCCCCCACGGGGGGGGCGGGCCCGGCGCCGGTCCGGTGGGGGTGAGGGCCGAGCTGGAGCCGTATCTCCCCGTCCCCCGGATCCGCCGCCAGGATGACGGCTACCTCCTCGATTCCGACCTCCCCCAGAGCGTGGGCAAGGTCCGCTCCTACTTCGGGAACTTCGGCATGCTGGTCCGCGCCTACGCCTACATCCTCGCCTATGGGAACGAGATCGGGGAGGTCGCCCGGGATGCGGTGCTCAACAGCCGCTACCTGCGCGCCCGACTTCGCCAGGTGCTGCCCACCCAGCTGGAGACCGACACCTTCCACGAGTTCGTGGCCACCCCCAAGCGCTCGGCCCACCCGGCGCTGAGGGCCCTGGACATCGCCAAGCGGATGATCGACTACGGGGTCCATCCGCCCACCGTTTACTTCCCCATCACCGTCCCCGAGGCGATGATGTTCGAGGTCACCGAGACCGAGTCCAAGCGCTCCCTGGACGACCTGGCGGAGATCGTGCGCCTGATCGTGGAGGAGGGGGGACGCGACCCCGAGGTCCTGCTCTCGGCGCCCCACCAGGCGCCGGTGGGGCGGGTGGACGAGGTGCGGGCGGCGCGCCAGCTGGTGCTGCGCTGGCGGCCCCAGACCGGCGGCTGATGCCGCTCAGCGAGGGGGAGCGGGAGACCCTCCTCCGGCTGATGCTGGACCGAGCCTTCAAGGTGGGCGACTTCCTTCTGACCAGCGGCCGTCGCAGCCCCTACTACTTCGATGGCCGGCTGGTGACCCTGGACCCGATGGGGTCCCTCCTGGTGGGGCGCGCGCTCCTGGAGTTCGCCCGCGAGGATGGAGCCGAGGCGGTCTGCGGGCCAACCCTGGGAGCCGACCCCATGGTCACCGCGGTGGCCCTCTGCAGCGCCCTGGACCAGGGACCCCGGGTGGGGGCCTTCATCGTCCGCAAGGGCACCAAGGAGCACGGGGTGGGCGGGGAGTTCGCCGGCCCTCCCCCCACCCCGGGCCAGCCGGTGGCCGTGGTAGACGACGCCCTCACCAGTGGAGGCTCGCTCCTCGCCGCGGCGGAGCGGGTGCAGGCCGCCGGCGCCCGGGTGGTGTGCCTCTACACCCTGCTGGACCGAGAGGAGGGGGGCCGGGAGCGGGTGGAGGCCGCCGGACACCGGCTGCGAGCCATCTTCACCCGTTCGGAGCTTCTCGCCGGCTCTCTCTCCCCGGATCCCGGGAGGTAGCCGTGCCCTTGCCCCGAAAGGCGGTCGGGGCGCTGGCGCTGCTGGCCCTCGCCCTCTCGGCGTGCGGAGCCGGGGTGACCAGCGCCGCCGACGCACAGCGGGCTCTCACCCGCCAGCTCCCAGTCAGCTCCCACGCGCGGCCGGTGAGCCAGGGTAGCGCCGCCTGCAGCCCGGACGGCGGCTTCTATGTGGATCACAGCAGCATCGCCTTCTACTACAGCCGCCAGGTGCCGCTGGCGGACATCCTCCCGCTCCTCTCCGGGTCGGAGGCCCGGGACGCTCGCCAGCTGGCGGGGTTGGGACCACTCCTGGAGGTGGTGGCTCTGGCCCGGAACCCAGGGGCGTCCACCTGCGGCGTGGGCCTCACCCAGACGGTGCTGGAGACCACCGCCGCCAATGGTGGCACGGCCCACCTCGTCCCCCCCGGGGCGCAGAGCCAGGTGCAGCTCAGCTACTACGATCCGATCCGGCCCATCCTGGTCCTCTCCAGCAACCGGCTGGATCTCTGCTCGGCGGACGTGAACCCCGGGGCCGCGGTCTGGTTGCTGGCGGTCTTCCCTCCGGTGCGGCAGGGGATCCCACTGGCGCTGGTCAACCCCTCCCCCCAGTACGGTTTCTTCATGCCCGTAGGCCGGGGCGCCGTCCCGGCCCGGGTGCCGACCGACCTGTACAGCGAGGACGTCAACCACTGCCTCCAGATCCTGAGCGCCGGCTGAGGGAGGAGCGGGAAGAGCTCTGGGCAGGGCTCGCGCCGGCCCTCGCCCCGGCGGCATCGGCGGCGCTCCGGCGGGTCCCGAGGGAGCTCTTCCTGCCGCTCCCTCTGCGCCCGCTCGCCTATCAGAACCGGCCTCTGGCCATAGGCTTCGGGCAGACCTGCTCTCAGCCAGAGATGGTGGGGGCCATGGTGGCCGCGCTGCTTCCCCTTTCTGGGGCGAGGGTCCTGGAGGTGGGGGCCGGCAGCGGCTACATGGCCGCGGTGCTGCGAGCCGCAGGAGCCCTTGAGGTGGTGACCCTGGAGCTGATCCCTGAGCTGGCCGCGACCGCCCGGCACAATCTGAGCCGGGCCGGGGTGGGGAACGTTGAGGTCCGCTGCCAGGATGGCCGCCGGGGAGCCCCAGACCGCGCTCCCTTCCAGGCGGTGGTGATCTCCGCCGCCACCGAAATGGTGCCGGAAGAGCTACTGGGGCAGGTGGCGGAGGGGGGCACCATCCTGGCTCCGCTGGGGGCTCCGGAGGAGCAGGACCTGGTGCGTCTCCGCCGTGGTGTCGGGGGGGAGTGGCAGCGGGAGGGGCTGGGGCTCTGCCGCTTTGTCCCACTTCTCAGCTGACCGCTCCTGGGTGATCAGGGCCGCTGGAGCGTTTCTTTGGCGATGGCCCGTGCGCGTTGACCACCCCACCGGCCCAGTCCGACCCGCCGTCCGGGGAGCCCGGGGCCGCGCCCTACCGGCCCGGGAACGCCGAGGACTTCGACCGCCTCTACCGGGTGGCGTATCCCCGCATCATGGCGACCCTGTTGGGGATGCTGCACGACCGCGAGGCCGCCGAGGATTGCGCTCAGGAGGCCTTCGTCCGGGCCTACCGGGCCTGGCCCAGGTGGCGGGAGGTGGCCCCGGCGGAGGCCTGGCTCCACCGGATCGCCATCAATGTGGCCGTCTCCCACCGCCGCCGCGAGCGGTTGCGCCAGGTGGGTGAGCTGGTGCGGCGGCTGGGCCAACCGGCGCCCGGTCCCGACCCCGCGGCTGCCGAGGGTTCGGTGCTCACGAGGGAGCTGGCTGCCCTGCCGCCAAAGCAGGCGGCGGTGATCGTCCTGCGTCACCTCCACGGCTACTCCAACCGGGAGATCGCGGTCGCCCTCAGGGTCCCGGAGCAGACGGTGGCATCAAGGCTGGCGGCGGCCAAGAACCGGCTCCGGGCCCGGCTGGGAAGTGAGTACGGAGAGGGGATGGTTGATTCACCGACCAAGGGCGTTTCCTCTGGTGAAGATGCCCCAGGGAAGTAGCGTTCCGGACCTCGACCGGCTGCTGGAACAGGAGCTCCACCAGCAGCAGGCGAACGTCGGGCGGCTGGCGCCGCCCGCGCCCCGGTATCGCGCCCTGGCGCTGCAAGGAGGACCACACATGTCGATGCTGCCCCAGTTCCTGGCCGGCCTCACGATGAAAGCGGCGGCGGGGATCACCCTGGCCGCGGCCGCGGTAGGGGGCGGAGCCGCCGCCACCGTGGTCACCCACAGCGTCAGCCCCGTGACCTGGGGGCAGGACGTGGTGAACGCCCTTCAGGGGTGCAAGGCGCAGTATCTGCCGTCGGCCACCGCGACGACCCCGGGGTCGGAGGGCCGGCACAACGTGGGCCGCTGCATCAGCGCCTACGCCAAGACCCACGGCGAGCAGCAGCGCGCGGCCCACGCCAACCCGTCGGGCACGCCGAATCCGATGCCCAGCCCCAAGGGGCACGGCCGCCCCACTTCCCTTCCCACTCCGCCCGGCAAGGGGCGCCCAAGCTCCCTGCCGACGCCCTCCGGGAAGGGCCGGCCCACCTCCCTGCCCACACCCGGCTGATCTCGACCGGGGGCCGTCCCCGCAGAGTGATTGAGCGGCCCGCGGCGCCTGGCCGCACTCCGCGTCAGGCGCCGCGGCGCTCCTCACTTCGGCCCCCGCCCCCCGGGAATGGGTTCTGGCCCGGCGCCGTGGAGGGCCGCGTGCCTCAGAGGGCGGAGCTGACGCCCTCCGCCAGCGCCGGTCCGTGCTCCCGGACCAAGCTCAAGGCGGCGACCAGGATCCAAGCCAGCTCCAGGGCGAGGAAGAGGCGCTCGTAGAGACCACCTGGGCTGTCGGCGCGAAAGCCCGCCCGCAGGAGAGCCAGGAAGGGCACGGCGGCGAGCACGGCGAGAGCCAGCAGCCCTCCGCGCACGCGCTGCAGTGCGGGCACGCGGCCCGCCGCCAGCGAGAGGAGGATGGTGCCCACCAGTGCGCCCAGGAAGGCGACCAGGGCCAGCAGCAGATGGATGGCACCGCTGACCGTGGCGGGCGTCCCCAGCGGATCGTCCGGGAAGGCCGCGAGAAGGGCTGAGAAGGCAGCCCACACCGCCAGCAGGACGACTCCCAGACGGGCTGTTGACGACGGCCGCCAGCACCTGACGATAGCCACCAGCAGGCAGGCGGTGAGGGTGCCGCGCAGCAGGAAATTCAGGTCCATGAGCCACGAGAACGGCCCCACCCCGTAGTCGCTCTCAGGGTTGTGCACCAGGCTCACGCCGGGGCGGAGAAGCGCCAGGGCGACGTCCACCAGCACGTAGGTGACAACTCCGGCCGCGGCCAGGCCGGCCCAGCGGCGGGCCGGGTGAGGACCTCGGTCCACCTCCTCGCGGCTCATTTCCAAGTCTCCCTTTTCCGACCGCTCGGGTTCCAGCGCGGAGGCATATAGTACACAATGATGACTATCTGCGTAAGGGGACGCCGGTGACCAACACTGGGAGAG
Organism: bacterium; assembly: GCA_021801645.1. Taxonomy (GTDB): domain Bacteria; phylum Chloroflexota; class Dormibacteria; order Aeolococcales; family Bog-877; genus JAJYXT01. Next base: position 48,988 of record JAJYXT010000065.1, on the reverse strand, counting down.
AGACTCCGCTCGTCGTGCTGATCCAGCGGGCGCTTCGGCTGTACGGGAGGGAGATCAGGAGGCAGCTGGCAGCCCAAGGCATGTCCGACCTGCCCCGGAGCGGGAGCTGGGTCCTCGGTGCACTAGCTGAGGGCGAACTCGGTGCGCAGGAGCTGGCCCGAAGGTTGGGAGCCAGCAAGCAGGGGTTGAGTCGGCTGACCCAGACGCTGGTGGATCGCGGGTACGCGTCCCGAGTCCCTGATCCTGGCGACGGGCGCCGCGTCCTGCTCCAGCTCACCCCCCGGGGCCGGGAGGCGGCTGCCCTGGTTCGGCTTGCGGTCCAGGCTCAGGATGTCCGGCTCAGCGGGCTGCTCGGATCGTCCACCGTGGACCGGCTTCGCCAGGCGCTCACCAGGATGGAATAGGCCGGCCGGCTCTCACCGGAGGCCCGCGCCCGGGGCACCCGTCACGCCGTATCCTCGTGGGGTGGTCCATGACCTAGCCCGCCCTGGCGACGCGGAGCGGCCTCCGCTCCTGGAGAGGGGGCGCTACGAGGGTCCGCCGTGGGCCCGACCGCTCCGTGGAGAGCTGGTGGAGATGGTCGTGACCAGCCGGGCACTGGAGGGCAATCACCTGCAGGACCCCTCTCGGCGGCCCCTGTGGGTATATCTCCCACCTGCCTACCGGGAGGACCCCGGGCGGCGCTTCCCGGTCGTCTACCTCCTCCAGGGAATGACCGGGCAGATCGACATGTGGCGCAACCGCACGGCCTTCCGCCGCACCCCGCCGGAGCTGTACGACGAGCTGCTCAGCGACCCGGCCACTCCACCCTGCCTCTTGGTGTTCGTGGACTGCTGGACCTCTCTCGGAGGCAGCCAGTTCCTGGACTCAGCGGGCACCGGAAGGTACCACACCTACCTCTGCGACGAGGTGGTGCCGCTGGTGGACCGGGAGTTCAGGACCCTGGCCGCCCGCGAGCATCGGGGGGTGGCGGGCAAGTCGAGTGGCGGCTATGGGGCGATGATCACCCCACTTCTGCGCCCCGACCTATTCAGCGCCTTCGCCAGCCATGCTGGGGATGCCCTTTTCGAGTACTGCTACCTCCCTGAGTTCCCCCAGGTGGTGCGTGCCCTTCGCGACAGCTATCAGGGCTCCTTCGAGGCGTTCTGGAGCGACTTCCGGGCGCGGGAGGGGACCAGCCGGGCCGAGGACGGGGTGCTGATCAACTCCTACTGCATGGCGGCCTGCTACTCGGCGGCCCCCGATGGAACGCCGGAGCTGCCCTTTGACCTGAGCACCGGGACCATGCGCCCGGAGGTGTGGGCGAGGTGGCTGGAGAAGGATCCCGTCCGCATGGTCGCCGCCAACCCCGGGAGGGCCGCGGGCCTCACGGCCGCCTACCTGGATGGGGGGCGACATGACGAGTACAGCCTCGAGGTGGGGGCGACGGCGGTTGCCTCCGAGCTGCGGCGCGCGGGGGTGGGGGACGTGCGGCTCGAGCTCTTCGACGGAGGCCATGGCGGCATCGAGTACCGCTACCCCATGGGGATCCGCTTCCTGGCGGAGCGGCTCGCCCCCTAGGGCGGGCTGCCCGGGCCGCGGGAAGCCCCGCGACGCTCAGCCGCTGTAGTCGTAGAAACCCCGCCCGCTCTTGCGCCCTAGGCGCCCCGCCTCCACCATGCGCTCCAGGATCGGCAGGGGGGCATACCGTTGATCGTGCAGTCCCTCCTGCATCACCCGGCAGATGCCCAGGACAACGTCCAGCCCGATGAAGTCGGCCAGCTCCAGCGGGCCCATGGGGTGGCGGAACCCCAGCTTGGCCACCTGGTCGATGTCCTCGGCACTGCCCACTCCCTCCTGCAGCGCGCGCATCGCCTCGTTGAGGAAGGGGATGAGGACGCGGTTCCCGATGAAGCCGGGGGCGTCGGCCGAGCGCACCGGCCGCTTGCCCAACCGCCTGCCCAGCGCCTCGATGGTGGAGTAGGTTTCGGTCGAGGTCAGCAGGCCGGGCACCAGCTCCACCAGCTCCATGACCGGCACCGGGCTGTAGAAGTGCATCCCGATGAACCTCTCCGGTCGGCCGCTGGCGGCCGCCAGGCGGGTGATGGGGATGGAGCTGGTGTTGCTGGCGAAGAGCGCCTCCGGGCCGCAGCTCCGGCCCATCTCCGTCCAGAACTGGAGCTTGAGGTCCAGCTTCTCGGTGATCGCCTCGATCACCACCTGGGTGCCTGCCTCCGGTGTCGCAGCCTCAGCGGGGTGGAGGTGCGACAGGCACGAAGCTGCGGCCCCCGAGGGTGCCTTGCCCTGCTGCTCCGCCCGCTCCAGCCGCTGGCGGATCTGCTCCACCGCCCGCCCCGCCGCTCCGGGAAGGGCATCGTAGAGCTGGACCTCAAGGCCCTGCTGGGCGGCGGTCTGGGCGATGCCCGCTCCCATCAGGCCCGCACCCGCCACGAACAGGGAACTGATCTGCGACTCGGTCATGACGCACCTCCCTCTGTAGAACCCCCCCCCGGCGCCGCGGGGCCCGGCCCGCCCGCCCCACCGCCCCGGCGCCGGCGTCGGCGCCGGCGGGTCGATGGGGGCGCCCCTCCGGGCTGCGCGGTGGAGCTGACCACCGGCTGGCCGTCCGGCCCGACTGCGGGCCGCCGCCTCCTCCGGCGCCGCTTGTGCACTCCGGCTGGGGGCGCCTCCCCGGGCACTTGGGTGGCCACAGCCTCCCCAGGGACCACCGGCCGCCGCCGCCGCCGCCGGTGCCGCCTGGGCCCGGTCGGCTGCCCGGCCTCCGCCCCTTCGGGGCACCGGACCACCGGCCGCCCCGGGCGGGCCCGGGGCCCGAGGAGTTCGGTGGCGCGCAGGTACCCGCCGCAGGCCCTAGCCGCCTCCACCAGCCGCCCGTACATGCTCTCCTCGCCAGCCCGCAGGGTGTCGGCGTCGCCGACGCAGACCACCAGCCGGCGGGCCCTCGAGATGGCCACGTTGAGCCGGTTGGGGACGCGGAGGAAGCCGATGCGCCCGCGCTCGTTGCTGCGCACCAGGGAGATCACCACCATGTCCTCCTCCCGGCCCTCGAAGGAGTCCACCGTGTCGATCTTCACCGGACGGCGGAAGTGGCGCCGGCTCAGCGACTGGCGGAGCCGGTCGACCTGGTCGGCGTACATGGCGATCACCGCCAGGGAGAGCTGGGGGTCCACCCGCTCGTCCAGGAGGCGCACCACCTGGGCGCACACCCTGACCTCCGCGTCGTTGCGGAGGGCGCCCCCGGCCCCCCGGCGCTCGCGGCCGCCCCGGAGGCCGGCCGTGTCCACCATGTGCAGGGCCACCGGGAAGGGGCGGCGGGTGAGGTAGGGGTACTCCAGGACCTCGGGAGCGTTCTCCAGAAGGTCGTCGTAGCTGGCCGAGCTGATGTACTGCGCGATCTCCGGGTGCATCCGGTGCTGCTCCACCAGCAGGCAACGGGCCCGGTCCGGGACACCGCCGTCCCAGCAGCGCTCGAAGAGGCTGGTGTCGACTATGGCCTCGAGGTCGGGCCGGTCCTCCACGATCTGGTAGATGGCGTCGTCCTCAACCGGCGGCAGCTGCTTGTGGTCCCCCACCAGCACCAGGGACGCCCCCAGCCGTAGGCAGGGCAGGGCCTCGTCGATGCGGGCCTTGTTGGCCTCGTCGAGGATCACCAGGTCGAAGGTCTCGTCGGCGGTGATGGCCGAGGTGGCCGCCGTGGCGCAGGTGGCGAAGACCACGTTGGCGGACACCAGCCTCTCGTCGTCCTCGTCCTCGACCCGGAAGGCGTCCACGGTGGAACTCACCCGCTCGGCCTTGGCCACCCGGACCGCTCTCAGCCCCGGTGTCCCGGCCAGCCGCTCCAGGGCGTTGTCCACCGCCAGGTTGCTGTGCGAGCACACCATGATCCGCTCATCCGGGCGCTCCCGGAGCCGGTGCTTGATGGCCTCCACGATCACCGTGGTCTTGCCCGTGCCGGGGGGCCCCTGGATCAGGGCGGCCTGCCCGGCGTCCAGCGCCACCATGATCCCGATGGCCCGGTCCTGGGCGGGGTTGCTGTGCATCGAGGGGGTGACCCAGTCGGGGCGCGGCGGGGCGGCGGGAGCGTAGACCGACTTCGGGTCGATGAGGAGCTGGGCCAGGAGCAGGCTGCGGGAATCCCCGGCGGCGATCGAGGCCAGGGTGGCGCGCTTGGCCTGGTAGAGCTGCTTGTTGAAGGAGGGGGTGATCCAGCCGACCTCGCCGGGTGCCTCATAGGCCTTGCAGGCCACCTCCACCAGGTGGCGGCGGTGATCGATCCGGGTCACCCGGCCGAGGTAGTGAGGCTCGTCCTCGGGCTCCACCATCACCGCCGCGTCCACGGTGAGGGCGATGGGGTGGTCCTTGGGGACCTGGAACTCCAGCCGCCCCGGCTCGGGGCGGCGGCGGTCCTGCTCCTGGATCTCACGGCCGCAGGAGGGACAGCGCTCGTCCCGGTCCGGGCGCCACAGGCCCCGGCACTGGCGGCAGCGCCACAGCTCGGTGACCGCCTCGAAGGGTGTCCGCTGGGTGGCCGCCCGCCCCCGTTCGGCGGCCTCCAGCCCGTCGACCAGCGCCAGGGTCTGGAGCAGGATCGGGTCGGGCTCCTTGGAGCGGTGGGCGAGGCGGGCCAGGCGCAGCAGGTGGAAGGTGTCGCTGGGCTCCCCCTCCTTGGCCGAGACCAGGGCGCTGGAGCAGCGGATCATGATGGCCGCCCGTCCCGGCCCGTCCCGGTCCGGGGGCGCCGGACGGACGGACTCCACCTTGAGCGCCTCCTTCTCGGGAGCGGTGCGGGCTCGGTGCACCGGGACGCAGCTCACGTCCAGGCCGGGCAGCAGGAGGGTGACCCCGCTGGCGTCGGTGCCCGTCGTGACGACCGCGAACTCACCGACGTCGGCGAGCTGCTCGGCGAAGTGAAGCCGGGCATCACCCTCGCCGTGGCCGTTCAGGGCCTCAAGGAAGGACATGGCCTGCGACTTCTCTGGGACCACCAGGTGCAGGCGCTCCAGGGTCAGATTGGGGGGCGTCAGGGCGCCACTTCCTCCGCAGCGGACCGATGGCTTGAAATTGCCAAGGCTTGAATTTGGTGGCTCCCGGCCGGCGGTCCGGTCGGGTGAGCCGCGGGCCCAGCCGCAACCGGCGGGCCGCTTGTCGTGCCAACCATACCGCGAATCGGCGCGCCGTGGGGGGAGGCCTCCGGCCGGCTACCCGTTGAGGTCGGGGTACTGGGTCCAGGCGGGCTCTCTCGTCCGGTGGCGGGGGAGCGTCTCCTGAAGCAGAGCGGCGCTGAAAACGCCCGAGAGGGCGAGCAGCGCGGCCGCCAGCCAGAACGCCGCCCGGATTCCGGCCAGGGCCAGCAGGAGCGGCCCCAGCGCGTAGCCGGAGTCCCGGCAGAGCCGGTAGACGCCCAGCGCCCCGCCCCTCCACAAAGGCCTCGCCGTGTCTCCGACCAAGGTGAGCAGGTTGGGGTAGGCCAGGGCCATGCCCACACCCATGGCGCCCGCACCGCCGAAGCTGAGCCCCCCGCCGCCACCGACGAGGGCCGCCATGACGCCCCCCGCCAGCAGGAGGGTCCCGGACACGATCAGGGGCTTGCGCCCGAGGCGGTCGGCGAGCCAGCCGCTTCCCACCTGCCCGATCCCCCACACCAGGGCGTACTCACCGACCAGCAGCCCCACCGTGGCCAGGCTGAGGCCGTGGCTGAGGAAGTAGAGGGGGAAGAAGGCGATCACCAGGCTATCGGCGATCTTGTTCACCAGCCCCGCCTGACAGGCGGCCAGCATGGTCCGGTCCTGCCACAACATGTAGGTGAACAGCCGGCGGAGGCCGGGTGCTCGCGAGGTGGGCTGCCCCCTCCCCTCCGCCCGCGCGAAGGGGAGGGTCTCCTTGGCCCCCAGCCAGGTCAGGGCGGCCCCCGTCGCGATCACGCCGAGTGCGAGCAGGTACGGCGCGGGACGCAGCCCTAAGGATGCCGCCAGCAGCCCAGCCGCCAGCCCCCCAAGGCCTGTGCCCACGTACCCGGCGGCCTCGTCGATGCCCACCGCCAGCCCGCGGTTGACCGGCCCCACGAGATCGATCTTGGCGGTGACCGACATGGTCCAGGTGAGCGCCTGGTTCACCCCCAGGAAGAGGTTGGCCGCCACCACCCACCACCAAGCCTGGGCAAAGATGATGAGGACCGTGTAGGGGACCGCGAAAGCCCACCCCAGCAGCAGCCAGGGGCGGCGGCCGTGGCGGTCGGAGAGCCGGCCCGCCAGCAGGTTCATGAGCGCCTTGACCGCGCCGAAGGCGGAGACGAAGGAGACGGTGTAGAGCAGGCCGGTGACCCCGAAGGCCGAACGTGCCAGGGGCGGCACCGCCACCCGCTCGACCCCGATGGTCATCCCGACCAGGAGGGTGAGGACCGTGAAGACGGCGAACTGCCGCCAGTTGGCCCTGAGTCCCAGCCGGGGGGCGTTGTCGGGCACTTATACCTCAAACAATCAAGTGATTGTTTGATCATATAGGAGGGGCCGGCCTCCGGAGGTTCAGGCCGGCGGGGGAACCCCCACCTCATCGCCGAGCGCCACCGCCAGGCCGGCCCGGCGCCACTCGGGAAACCCCTCCTCGAGCCTGCGGGCAACGAACCCTCGCGCGCGGAGCTGGCGGACAGCGGCAGGGGCGAAGGCGCAGTACGGGCCACGGCAGTACGCCACCAGCACCCGCCCCTCCGGGGGAGGGAACCGATGAAGTTCCGAGAGCGGCACCGAAATGGCCCCGGACACGTGCCCCTGCTGGTACTCCTCCCGCGGCCGGACGTCGATGATGGTGACCTGGCCCTCAGCCTGGAGTTGCAGAAGCTCGCGGCGGCTCACAACGTCGAGCGCATCCAGCTCCCCCAAATAGGCGGAGGCCAGGCGGGCGAAGTCGTCCCTGAGAGCGGCGGCGACGTCCCGGAGGGATATCCACAGCTCCTCCACTTCAGGGCCCGCCAGTCGGTAGAGGACCCGCGCTCCCTGGCGTCGGCGGGACACCAGGCCGGCCCGGTGCAGCGCCCGGAGGTGGTGCGAGGTGTTGGCCACGGATTGCTGCAGCTCCTGGGCCACCTGCTCGACCATGCGCTCGCCCTGGGCCAGGACGTCGACGATCTCGGCGCGCCGGCCGGCGGCCAGCGCCGCGGCCACCTCGGCGATGGCGTCAAAGAGGGCCGCCTTGGCCAGGTGCGAGTGCTCCTCCATGGTGTCGTGAGCTTATCCCCCGCGCCGTCTCCGGCGGTCGCGGCCACCGTGGCAGGCGAGTTCGGACTGGTAGAATTAGGCGTGGTCTCCGCTGGGTCTGACGGCCTTTCCAGGCAGCGTCGCGACCCGTGGGCGGCGCCCCAAGTGGCCGGCCCGTTGTCCCTCAAGGAGGGAAGGTGACAGATCCCGAGAATCCCGAGAGCGAACTTTGGCTGCCCATCGAGCCGGCCCCGGGAGCGGCGGGGGAGCCGCCACGGCCGCCTCGGCGGGGCGGCCGGAGGGCGCGACCGAGCTCGGACGGTGACGGGTACTCGGCCGACCAGATCCAGGTGCTGGAGGGGCTGGAGCCGGTCCGGAGGCGCCCGGGCATGTACATCGGCGACACCGACGTGGCCGGGCTCCATCACCTGGTGTACGAGATCATCGACAACAGCGTCGACGAGGCGCTGGCGGGAGAGTGCAACGAGATCGAGGTGACCCTGGGGGCAGACGGCTCCTGCCAGGTCATCGACAACGGCCGGGGCATCCCCGTCGACATCCACCAGCAGACCGGCCGGCCGGCCCTCGAGGTGGTGATGACCAAGCTGCACGCCGGCGGGAAGTTCGGGGGAGGCGGCTACAAGGTCTCCGGGGGCCTGCACGGGGTGGGCCTGTCGGTGGTGAACGCCCTCTCAGAGCGGGTGCAGGTCGAGGTTTACCGGGATGGCCGGGTCCACCACCAGGAGTACCGCCGCGGGCTCCCAGCGACGGAGCTGAAGTCGGAGCGCGACCCGGTCGCGGACCGGCGGGGAACCATGGTCCGCTTCTGGCCCGACCCCCTCATCTTCAAGAACTCCCTGGTGTTCCGGGCCGAGACCGTGGCCAACCGGCTCCGGGAGCTGGCCTTCCTCAACAAGCGGGTGCACTTCCGCCTGCTGGATGAGCGCCAGCAGCCGGCCCAGGAGTCCAACTTCTACTTCGAGGGCGGGATCGAGGCCTTCGTGCGCTTCCTCAACCGCGGCCGGGGGGTGGTCCAGGGCCGGCCGATGTACGTGGAGCGGGAGGTCGAGGGCAACTCGGTGGAGCTGGCCGTGCAGTACAACGACACCTTCACCGAGCATGTCCTGGCGTACGCCAACAACATCAACACGGTGGAGGGGGGCAGCCACCTCACCGGATTCCGGGCGGCGCTCACCGCCAGCCTCAACCGCTACGCCCGCAAGGCCGGAATCCTCAAGGAGAACGACCAGAACCTCAGCGGAGAGGATGTCCGGGAGGGGCTGACCGCGGTGCTGTCGGTGAAGCTCCAGGAGCCCCAGTTCGAGGGCCAGACCAAGACCAAGCTGGGGAACTCGGAGATGGCCGGGCAGGTTTCCGCGGTGGTCAGCGAGGCGCTGGGCCAGTACCTGGAGGAGAACCCCGCCGACGCCAAGCGGATCGTGGAGAAGTCGCTGACCGCAGCCCGGGCCCGGGCGGCTGCGGTCCGGGCCCGGGAGCTGGTCCAGCGCAAGTCGCTGCTGGAGTCCGCCACCCTGCCGGGCAAGCTGGCCGACTGCTCGGAGCGCGACCCCGACCTCTGCGAGATCTTCATCGTGGAGGGGGACTCGGCCGGCGGCACCGCCAAGGGGGGGAGGGATCGCCGCTACCAGGCGATCCTCCCGCTGAGGGGCAAGATCCTCAACGTGGAGAAGGCCCGGGAGGACAAGATCCTCCAGCACGAGGAGATCCGCAACCTGATCACCGCCCTGGGCACCGGGGTGGGGGAGCGTTTCGATCTCAGCAAGCTGCGCTACAACCGGGTGGTCCTGATGGCCGACGCCGATGAGGACGGCTCGCACATCCGCACGCTGCTGCTGACCTTCTTCTGGCGCCACCTCCAGTCGGTGATCTTGGACGGGCACCTGTTCATCGCCCAGCCGCCCCTCTTCCGGGTCGAGCGGGGCAAGCAGGTGCGCTGGTGCTACAGCGAGGAGGAGTTCCGAGCCGCCGTCAAGGAGATGGGGGAGAAGTCCCGGGTGCAGCGCTACAAGGGGCTGGGCGAGATGACCGCCGAGCAGCTCTGGGACACCACCCTGGACCCCGAGAAGCGGGTTCTGCTGAAGGTCGAGGTCGAGGACGCGATCCGCGCCGACGACATCTTCGACCGGCTCATGGGGGTGGCCGTGGAGCCCCGCAAGCGCTTCATCCAGGCCCACGCCAAGACCGTGCGGAACCTGGACATTTGAGCGCCGGGGAGCCGGTGGTGGCGGTGGACGCGATGGGCGGTGACCACGCCCCCCTGGAGCTCGTGGAGGGCAGCCTGCTGGCGCTCTCGCGGGACCCTGGCCTCAATCTGACCCTGGTGGGGCAGGAGCCCGAGCTGGCTGCGGTCCTGGCCGGACGCTCCCTGCCCCGCCTCCAGCTGGCTCCCTCCGAGGGGGCCATCCCCATGGACGCCCACCCGGCCCAGGCGGTGCGGGCCCAGCCCCGCTCCAGCGTGGGGGTGGGCGTGGCCCTGGTCCACGATGGGCAGGCGGACGCCCTCTTCACCGCCGGACACTCCGGGGCCGCCATGGCCGCCTCGCTGGTGGGGCTGGGCCGGCTCCCTGGGATCTCCCGTCCGGCGATCGCCACCCCCCTCCCCGGCCCTCAGGGGGTCACCTGGCTGGTGGATGCCGGCGCCCAGGTGGACTGCAAGCCCGAGTGGCTCGCCCAGTTCGCCCAGCTGGGGTGCCGCTACGTGGAGCTGGCCGAGGGGAAGCCCAGGCCGAGGATCGGGCTGCTCAGCAACGGCACCGAGCCCACCAAGGGCAACCAGGTGGTCCAGGAGGCGCACCGGCTCCTGAGCGAGCTGGAGCTCAACTACGTGGGGCCGGTGGAGGGCACCCAGCTGCTCTCCGGCGAGCTGGACATCGTGGTGTGTGACGGCTTGGTCGGCAATGTCGCCCTCAAGACCGCTGAGGGCGTGGCGGAGCAGGTGGTGGGAGCGCTGCGCGCCGAGCTGTCGCGGGGCCCGCTGGCCAGGCTGGGCGCCCTGCTGTTGCTCCCCGGGCTGGGCAGGATGCGCCGCCGGCTGGACTGGCGGGCGGTGGGCGGAGCGCCGCTGCTGGGGGTCCGGGGGCTGGTCTACATCGGGCATGGGCGCTCCGACCGGGCGGCGGTGGCGGCGGCGGTGGCGGCGGCGGCACGGGCGGTGCGCTCCGGGGCTCTGGCCGGCATGACCGGGCTGCGCCGCGCTGAGCCCGCCCCGCTTGGGTCGTAGGGGAGGTCGTTATGGCTGAGGGCCAGGGAGGCGGCGCCGGCCAGCTCCGCGGGGTGGAGCTGGTCAGCGAGATGCGGGAGTCGTACCTCGTCTACGCCATGAGCGTGATCGTGGCCCGGGCCCTGCCCGACGTCCGGGATGGCCTCAAGCCGGTGCAGCGCCGGATCCTCTACGCCATGCAGGAGCAGGGGATGACCCCCGGCGCCTCGCACCAGAAGTGCGCCGCCATCGTCGGCGAGGTGCTGAAGAACTACCACCCCCACGGCGACATCTCGGTCTACGACACCCTGGTCCGGCTGGCCCAGCCCTGGGTGATGCGCTATCCCCTGGTCGACGGCCAGGGTAACTTCGGCTCCCCCGAGGGGGACCCGGCCGCCGCCTACCGGTACACGGAGGCGCGGATGGCCCCCATCGCCGCCGAGATGGTGGCCGACATCGACAAGCAGACCGTGGACTTCGTGGACAACTACTCGGCCACCAAGCAGGAGCCGGCGGTCCTGCCCTCTGCCCTGCCCAACCTCCTGGTCAACGGCGCGGCCGGGATCGCCGTGGGAATGGCGACCAGCATCCCTCCCCACAACCTCTCCGAGGTCTGCGATGGGCTGGTGCGGCTGATCGACAACCCCGAGGCCTCGACCGAGGAGCTGATGCGGCTCATCCCGGGACCCGACTTCCCCACCGGCGGCATCATCTACGGCAAGGATCTCCCCCAGGTGTACGGCACCGGCCACGGCCGGGTGGTCCAGCGCGCCCGGGTCACCTTCGAGGAGTCCAAGAGCGGGCGGGAGCAGATCATCGTCACCGAGCTCCCCTACCAGGTGAACCCCAGCCGGGTGCTCCAGACCATCGCCGAGCTGGTCAACGAGCGCAAGCTGGAGGGGATCGCCGACCTGCGCAACGAGACGGGGCGGCGGGAGGGCACCCGGCTGGTGATCGAGCTGAAGCGGGACGCCCGCCCCTACACCGTCCTCAACAACCTCTACAAGCACACGCAGCTGCAGTCCTCGTTCACCTGCATCCTGCTGGCCCTGGTGGACGGGCGGCCCCAGGTGCTCTCGCTGCGTTCCCTGCTGCAGCACTACCTGGAGCATCGCCGGGAGGTGGTGGAGCGGCGGACCCAGCACGAGCTGGAGCGGGCGCGGGAGCGGGCCCACATCGTGGAGGGGCTGCGGATCTGCCTGCAGAACCTGGACGAGGTGATCCGCCTGATCCGCGCCGCCCCGGACGAGGCCACCGCCCAACGCCAGATGGAGGAGCGCTTCGGGCTTACCGACCGCCAGAGCAAGGCCATCGTGGACATGCGCCTGGGCCGCCTCACCCGCCTGGAGCGGGAGCGGCTGGAGCAGGAGCACCGAGAGTTGATGGAGCGGATCGCCGAGCTGGAGGAGATCCTCTCCAGCCGGGCGAACCTGATGGCGGTGGTCCGGGCGGAGCTGCTCACCCTGCGCCGCAAGTACGGTGACGCCCGCCGGACCGAGATCAGCCACGGGGACATCGAGCTCAACGAGGAGGACCTCATCCCCCGCGAGCAGGTGGTGGTGACCCTCACCCGCCGGGGCTACATCAAGCGGACTCCGGCCACCGACTACCGCTCCCAGCGCCGGGGGGGCAAGGGGGTGGTGGGCGCCAAGCGGGTGGGCGACGAGGACTACGTGGAGTTCCTGCAGGTGGCCTCCACCCACTCCGACATGCTCTTCTTCACCAACCGTGGCCGGGTCTTCCGGCTGCGCACCCATGAGATCCCGGACGTGAGCCGCCAGGCCAAGGGAACGGCGGTGATCAACCTCCTGGAGATGGACCAGGGGGAGCGAGTCACCTCCATGCTCTCGGTGGACGGCTACTCCGAGGAGACCTTCATGGTCATGGCCACCCTCCGGGGCCACATCAAGAAGACCCCCGCGGCGGCCTATGCGGCGGTGCGCCGCAACGGGCTGATCGCCATGAACCTCAGCGAGGGCGACGAGCTCAACTGGGTGGCGGTCAGCAACGGCAGCGACGAGATCCTGCTGGTGACCCGCCGGGGCAAGGCGCTGCGGTTCTCAGAGCGGCAGGTTCGGCCCATGGGGCGGGACACCCAGGGGGTGACCGGGGTGCGCCTCCAGGCCGGCGACCTGCTGGCCGGCATGGACCTGATCCGGCCCGGAGGACATGTGCTGGTGGTGACCGAGCGGGGGTACGGCAAGCTCACCCCGGTCGCCGACTACCCTGTCAAGAACCGGGCCATCCAGGGGGTGTACACCCTCGACCAGCACGCCATCTCCAAGGTGGGCGAGATCGTCGGGACCCGCATGGTGGAGGACCTCTCCGAGGAGCTGATGCTGATCAGCACCAAGGGGCAGATCATCCGCATCCCCCTCGAGGGGATCAGGATCTCCGGCCGCCAGACCAGGGGGGTGATCCTGATGCGGCTGGAGGACTCCGACCTGGTCGGCTCCATCGCTGGGGTGGCACCGCCCGGCGACCTCGAGGAGGCGTAGTCGGCGGCCGCCTCCGCCCCGCGGGGCTGAGCTGCCGGTGAGCCAGATACTCTCCCAGCTCACCCACCTCCCACCGCTCGGGGTGTACGCCTTCGTCCTCCTCTGGCTGGCCGGGGAGTCGGTCGGCCTGCCCCTCCCTGATGAGGCGGTGCTGCTGACGTTGGGCTTCCTGGCCCACCGGGGATCGGTGTCCCTGGTCCCCCTCATCCTGTGTGCCACCCTGGGCTCGGCGATTGGGGCAGCGGTCTCCTACCAGATCGGCTATGCCCTGGGAAGGCCGGTGGTCATCAGGATCGCCGGCCGGGTCGGGATCTCAGCGGAGCGCCTCGACCACGCCGCCATCTGGGTCCGGCGCCGGGGCGGGATTGGGGTCTTCCTCACCCGGGTGATCCCCTTCGCCCGCAACCTCGCCTCCTACGCCGCCGGGATCGCCGCCATCCCCCCCAGGGTCTTCTACCCGGCCATGCTCCTGGGCGCCCTGGTCTGGTGCACCACCGTGACCTCGGTGGGGGACGCGCTGGGAAGCCACTACCAGGCGATCCTCCACCTGGGCAGCCGGGGGCTGCTGATCGCCGGCGGGCTGGTCCTGGTGGGCCTCCTCGCCTACCTGGGATGGGTGGTGGTGCGCCGGCGCCGCGCCGCGCGGGGCTGAGGGCTGGAGCTCAGTCCGGGCCCTCGCGGACGGCCACCGCCCGCATCTGCGCCTCCGCCTCCAGCTCCTCCCGGATCATCACCAGGCGGCAGTGCACCCGGTTGAGCAGCTCCTGGCCGGTGCGGTCCAGGGTGAACTCACCGAACTGGGCCGGGGCGCCCAGCCCCACCACCACCAGGTCCGCCCCCCAGCGCCGGGCCTCGTCGACGATGGCCGGGCCGGCGTCCCGGGCCTGCAGGACCTCGGTCTCCACCTTGGTCCCCAGCTTCGCCGCCAGCTCCTCCATCCGCGCCAGCATCTCCTCGGCCACTCCCAGCTCCTCGCCGAGGCTGGCCGAGAGCGGCAGGTGCCGGGGCACCTCCAGGACGGTCAGCACCAGGACCTGGGCCCGGGCGGGCCGGGCCAGCCGGCAGGCGGCGCGCAGCGCATCCTCATCCACCAGCACCCCCTGGACCGGGACCACGATCCGGCGCGGGCCCAGCACCCCGGTGCGCTCCGACTCGGCGGCCGCCCCGGGGCGGAAGAATCTCGATGCCACGGCCACCCATTGTGCCCGCTCGGACCGTCCGGCGGGGTGCTCCAGGAGCCGGGCTATACTCACCTCGTCGTGAAGGCGGTGATCGTGGGGTGTGGCCGGGTGGGGTCGGTGCTCGCCCGGGAGTTGGCGGCCGCGGGGCACGACGTCACGGTGGTGGACACCTCCAGGGCCTCGTTCGACCGCCTGGGCAGCCACTTTCCCGGCCGGATGGTCCTGGGCAACGGCATCGACCAGCATGTGCTCGAAGAGGCCGGTGCCCCCGCGGCGGACTGGTTCGTCTCGGTCACCAACGGAGACAACCGCAACATCATGTCGGCCCAGATCGCCAAGGAGATCTTCAAGATCCCCCGGGTCATGACCCGGATCTACGACCCCATCCGGGAGGCGGTCTATCGGGAGATGGGGCTGTACACCTACTGCCCCACGCTGGTGGGCGCTGCGATCGCGCGGACCTACTTCGAGCAGGGTCCGGAGGCGGCCGACCAGGCCCGCTCCGAGCTCACCGGATCGCTGGTGGCAAGCCTTGGCTGACCGTCCCGCCTACGTGATCGTGATCGGCGGCGGCAAGGTGGGGTACTACCTGGCCCACCGGCTGCTGGGGGCGGGGTACGAGGTGGCCCTGATCGAGAAGGACCGCACCCGGGCGGCGTCGATCTCCGCCCAGCTGGGAAGCTGCGCCTGCCTGGTGGGCGACGGAGATGAGATGGCCTTCCTGGCCACCAGTGGGATCGAGCGGGCCGACGTGGTGGCCGCCGTGACCGGCGACGACGAGGACAACCTGGTGGCCTGCCAGCTGGCCAAGCGGCAGTTCAAGGTGCCGCACACCGTGGCCCGGGTGAACAACCCCAGCAACGTCCAGCTGTTTCAGCGGCTGGGGGTGGACGTGGCCGTCTCCGCCACCGAGCTGATCCTCAACGAGATCGACAGCGCCCTCGCCACCCACAGTGACGCCCAGCGGCTTCCCCTAGAGGGAACCCAGGCCGGGGTGGTGCGGCTCTCCATCCCCCCGGGTGGGCACGGTCGGCGGGCCGCCGAGACCCCCGAGCTCCGCGAGGAACGGCTGCTGCTCCTGTTGCGCCAGGGGAAGGAGATCCCCCTGGACTCGGTGCTGGAGGTGGGGGACCAGCTGGTCCTCTACACCAACAGGCCCCTTCCGGACCTCACCATCCAGCCGCTGGCCGAGGCGGCCCGGGTCAGCGGCTGAGGCCGCTCCGGCCCGCCTCCGCGAAGAGCCGCCACATCTCGGCCACCGCCTCCATCCCCCGGAAGAGCTGGCTGAGCACCACCCGCTCGTTGGGGGCGTGGATCCGGTCGCCGGGAAGGCCGACCCCGAAGAGCACACAGGGGAGCTGAAGCTCGCCGGCCAGGGTGGCCACGGGAGGGATGCTCCCTCCCTCTCGGATGTACGCCGGCGGCCGTCCCCAGACGGTCTCCACGGCCGTGGCCGCCAGCTGGACCGCGGGGTGGTCGGTGGGAGTGAGGACGAAAGGCCCATCGTGGATCAGGCGAAAGTCCAGCTCCACACCCGGGGGCACAGCGCGACGGAGATGGCGCTCCACCACCTCCGTGACCTGGGTGGCCCGCTGGTGAGGGACCAGGCGCGAGGAGAGTTTGGCCCCGGCCCGCGCCGGGATCACCGTCTTGGCCCCCTCCCCCTGGTAGCCGCCCCAGGCGCCGCAGATCTCCAGGGTGGGCCGCACCGTGCGGCGCTCCATGGTGGTGTAGCCGGCTTCGCCACCCTTGACCGCTCCCACATCGGCGAGAAAGCCGGCCTCGTCGAAGGGAACCGCGGCCAGCTGGGAGCGCTCCTCAGCGGTGAGTTCGGTGACCTGATCGTAGAAGCCCTCCACCGTGATCCGGCCTTGGCGGTCGTGGAGCCCGGCCAGGAGGTCGGCCAGGACCGCGAGCGGGTTGAGGACGGCCCCTCCATACACGCCCGAGTGCAGGTCGGTCCTGGCGGCCCGGACCTCGATCTCCCAATAGGCGAGGCCTCTCAGGCCAACCGTGAGCGCCGGTTGGTCCTCGGCCAGCATCCCGGTGTCACTGACCACGCACACGTCCGCGGCCAGGTCGCCGCGGTGCTCGGCCACCAGCTGGTCGAAGTGCTCCGAACCGTCCTCCTCCTCTCCCTCCACAATCATCTTGAGGTTGATGGGGAGGCGTCCGGCAGCGTCCAGGATCCCCCGGACGACCTCGAGGTGCATCACCATGTGGCCCTTGTCGTCCGCGGTCCCCCGGCCCAGGAGCTGCCCATCCCGCTCCAGCGGCACGAAAGGAGCGGCATCCCACTCCTCCACCGGGTCCACCGGCTGGACGTCGTGGTGGCCGTAGACCAGGACCGTGGGGAGGGTCGGGTCCTCGATCCGCTCGGCGAAGACCGCCGGATGGCCCGCCGTCTCCCAGACCTCGGCCCTCGTCATGCCCGAGCTCAGAGCGTGATCCCGAAGGAACCGCGCCGACGCGGCCACATCCTTCGCGTGCTCGGGGTCGGTGCTTACAGAGGGTATCCCCACCCAGCGCGAAAGCGTGTCCACCAACGGGCGCTGGCGCCCGCTGAGCCGAGCCTCCCGGCCCCCTGCTCCGCCGGTCACCGGCGGGCACCCCCGCATCCGCGGGGGTCCCGCACGGCGGCGCCGGTGATCAGGCCGCCTTCCCGATCTTGAAGATCTTGGTCCCGCAGACGGGGCAGGTGCCCGTCACGGCCGGCTTGCCGTTCTTGAGGGTGGTGGGCTGGGGGTCTTTGATCTCGCGGCTGGTCTTGCACTTCATGCAGAAACCGGTGACGGCCATGTGGGTGCCCCTCCGCTGGACTGGATGCCCGAAGTCGGGCGAATGAGCCGCATTGTATGGGTCGATCTCGCCGATCGCAAGTTGGGGCCTGGGTCGCGGCCGTGACCACCCCCCTTGATCTGCTCACCGGGGCCGCCGTACGATGGGCCCAGCCGCCCGCCGAGGGTCCAAGGAGGTCACCTCCAGCTCGGAAAGGGATCGCGAATCGCGCTTCGGGGAGGTGTGCCAATGGTCCGCAACTCTCTCCGCCCGGACGAGATCCTGGCGCTCCTGGCGGGCGCTCCGGCCCAGATCGCGGCCGAAACCCGGGGTTTGGCGCCAGGCGATTCGGCGGCGGCACCCGGGCCGGGGCAGTGGTCCCTGGTCCAGGTCCTGGCCCACCTCAGGTCCTGCGCGGATGTGTGGGGCGGGGCGATGGCGGCCATCGCCGAGGGGGAGCGGGGGCCGCTCCGCGCGGTGAACCCCCTCACCTGGGTGGAGCGAACCAACTATCGCACCCTGCCCTTCGACGTCTCGCTCCAGGCGTACACGGAGCAGCGGCATGCTCTCCTCCCCTTGCTCAGCCGGCTGCCGCCGGTCGAGTGGGAGCGGACGGTTGTGGTCACCGGCGCGGGCCGCCCGCTCCAACGCTCGGTCCTCTCCTACGGCCGGTGGCTCGCCGGACACGAGCGTTCCCACCGCCGCCAGGTCGCGGCCACGGCGGCAGCGGTGCGGATCGGCTAGCCCGCCTCGGTCCCGGCCCCCCTCCGTCTCAACCAGCCCAGAATGCCGGCGGCGTTGGACGCGATCCCGTTGAGGGCGTCCACCACCGGCTGGCGGCTCGGGTCCGGTGCAGGCTCGTAGGCCCTCTCCAACAGCGCCCGCTCGATGTGGTCGAGGGAGTTCCCCTCGCTCCAAGCCTCCTCTGCCACCCGGCACCAGTGGCGCATCGTCTCCTCCGCCTCGGCGAGCACTTCCTGGGGATCTCCCGCCGGCCCGAAGTGGGTGAGCACCAGCTGGGTCGGCCGGAGAGCGGCCAGCTTGTGCAGTGAGGTGGCGGCCAGCTCCAGGTCGAAGTCGTCTGGAGGGGTGGCGGGGCGCAGAGGGCCGCCGCCGGGCACCTTCACCCCGGCGGCGTCGCCCACCAGGAGCACCCCACTGGTGTCATCCAGGATCGCGATGTGATGCTTGGCGTGCCCCGGGGAGTGGACCAGGGTGACCGAGCGGCCGGCCCCCAGGTCCAGCTTCTCCATGTCCTCGGCGGCACGGAGGCGGGCCGCCTCAACGGGGGTCATCCGCCCGTACAGCGTGTCCAGGCGCGCCCCGTACACGTTGGCCGCCGCCGCCACCAGCCGTGTGGGGTCGGCCAGGTGGCGCAGCCCGCGGGGGTGGCAGATCACCTCAGCCTTGGGGAAGTGGCGGGCGAACTCCCCCACCGCCCCCCCGTGGTCCAGGTGAATGTGGGTGAGGATCACGTAGGCCAGCTGGTCGGGGCCGAGCCCGTGACGGTCCAGGGCAGCAAGAACCCTGGGGGCATCCAGTTGGGGCCCGGTCTCTACCAGGCAGGGCCGTTCGGCGTCGATGAGGAACACGGCGTTCAGCTCGGGCCACCCGCCGAGCTCGGTGTCGATCTCCAGCACCCCCGGCGCCAAAACGTGGTCCATGGCATCTCCCCCAACCGTCTCCGGCGGACTCTTAGGACTTCTCCCGAGTCTAGTGCTGACAGCCGGTGCCTCTAAGTTTTCGCCCAGCTTCAGCCCAGCCTCGCCCAAGCCCCTTCCGCCATCGTGGAATCGATCGAAGTCGACCCAGGAGAGGGGCGTGTTCTTCACCTACCTGTTGCGCGAGCTGCGGCGCCGGCGGCGCCAGGCGGCGCTGGTGTCTCTCGGGCTGGCGGTGGGCGTGGGGCTGGTCGTGACCGTCGGGGCAGCCTCATCGGCCGCGAGCTCCGCCCAGGACCAGGTGCTTCACTCGCTCTACGGCGTCGGGACCGACCTCACCGTGACCAAGGCGCCGACCGCCGGCTCCGGCGGCGGCTTCCACTTCGGGGGCGCCGCCGGTTCGGCACCGCGATCCTTCAGTGGCTCGCACATCGGCTCCAGCCCCGGCCTGGCCCTGCTGTCGAACACGGACGTGACCAAGGTGGCTGCGCTGTCCGGGGTCCGCAGCGCCGTCGGGGGCCTTTCGCTCATCTCCATCACCTTCTCGGGGCAGTTCACTCCGGGTTCGGGCCCGCCCTCCTCGACAACGGGGCCACCATCGTTCTCCGCCAACACCGTCTCGATCGTGGGTGTTGACATCAACAACCCGGCGGTCGGGCCGCTCAGCGGCACCACCCTCCTGTCCGGGCACTACTTCGCCAGCTCCGATCAGGACGCCCAGGTGGCGCTGCTGGACGCCTCGTACGCCAAGCAGCAGGGGCTCAAGGCAGGCTCGACGGTGACGCTCGGCGGGTCGTCCTACCGGGTGCTGGGAGTGGTGTCTCCCCCAAGTGGGGGCACGGGTTCAGACGTCTACATCCCCCTTGAGCGAGCCCAGGCGCTGGGTTCGGCGGCGAACCAGGTGAACACCATCTACGTGGAGGCTCAGAGCAGCTCCGGAGTGTCCGCCGTGAGCCGAGAGGTCAGCGGGCTGCTCCCCTCGGCAACGGTCACCACCGCCGCGACGCTCGCGTCGCAGGTCTCCAGCTCCCTCGGCGCCACTTCTGGCCTCGCCGGTTCGCTGGGCACCTGGCTCGCCGTCATCGTCCTGATCGTCGCCTTCGCCCTGGCGGCCATGCTCAGCCTCTCCTCGGTGAGCGCCCGGGTGCGCGAGTTCGGCACGCTCAAGGCACTGGGGTGGCGTACCCGCCGGGTGGTGGGGCAGATCCTGGGCGAGGGGCTGGCCGAGGGGGTAGTGGGAGCGACTCTCGGGGTGGGGCTGGGTTTCCTCGGCGCGTACCTCGTGGGCCGAATCGGAGGCACGGTGAAGACGGTGGTAGGCAGTAGCACCTTCCCCCGGGCTGGAGGCGCGCTTGCCGCCGCCGCTGGCCGGTTCCGGCCGGGCGCCGCCCTGGGCGGCGGCGGCCACACCGTGACGGTCCATCTCAACGGGACCGTGGGGCTGGCCACGCTGGGGCTTGCGGTCGGCCTGGCGGTGGCCGGCGGGCTGCTGGCAGGTGGCATCGGGGGCTGGCGGGTCGCCCGGCTCCAGCCCGCCGAGGCGCTGAGGCAGGTGGGCTGATGCCCAGGTCCACGGGAGTTGGGGATGTATGAGCTGAGGCAGGTCACCAAGCTGTACAGAAAGGGCAGGAAGGAGGTGGCCGCCCTGGCCCGGGTGGACCTTGAGGTCGCCGATGGGGAGTTCCTCTCGATCCAGGGTCCAACCGGCAGTGGCAAGACCACCCTCATGCTGCTCTTGGGGGCGCTGGACCGGCCCTCTTCTGGCTCGATCCTGCTGGACGGCAAGGACCTCTCCCAGCTCCGCTCCGGGCAGCTGACCGATACCCGGGCCCGGACCCTGGGCTTCGTCTTCCAGAACTACAACCTGATGCCCACCCTCACCGCCGCGGAGAACGTCCAGGCGGCCCTGGTTCCCCTCGGCGTGCCGCCGAACGAGGCCCGCCGGAGGGCCCGGGCGGCGCTGGACGACGTCGGCCTGGGCGAGCGGGCGGGTTTCTACCCCCTTGAGCTCTCCGGCGGAGAGCAGCAGCGGGTGGCGATCGCCCGGGCCCTGGTCAAGGAGCCAAGGGTGCTGCTGGCCGACGAGCCCACAGGCAACCTGGACGAGGGGACCAGGGACGAGGTTGTCGCGCTCCTGGAGGGGCTCCGAAGCTCGCGCGGACTCACCCTCATCGTCGCCACCCACGACAGCCAGGTCGCACGCAGGGCCCCGCGGACCGCGGTCATGGAGAAGGGTCGCCTGCGCATCAGGAACAACCAGAGCAACGGGGGCCAAGCGGAGTGAGCGCGCTGGCCGCCCCGCCGCGCCCCGCCATCGCTGAGCGGCCGCAGGCGTCCCCGAGCGCCCGGCCCGTGAGAGCGCACCGGCTGCCCCCTGGGGTCCGGCGAATCTCGCGCTACTTCCTCACCTCCGGGGTATCCACGGCGGTCTCCGAGGCCACCCTGATCGCCGTCCTGGCGATCCGGCTGCTCCCGGCACCGGCGGCCGCGATGGCCGCAACCGTCACTGGCGGCATGATCTCGTATGTCCTCAGCCGCTACTGGATATGGGCGGACGCCGACCGCCGCCGCGCCGGACTGCAGCTGGCGCTCTACTGGGCCGTCACGGTGGCGGGGATGCTGCTGGCGGCGGCGGCCACCGGCCTCGCCTCCGACCACGCCACCGGTGCCCACGCGGCCCGGGTCGCGGAGGCGGCCGCGGCCTACCTGGCCACCTACGGGCTGCTCTGGGTGGCCAAGTTCCTCGTCTACCAGAGCGTCATCTTCCGCCCGGCCAGCCTTCCCGATCCCGCCTGAGCCCCTGCCTATACTCGGCTCCGTGGAAGACCGCGGTCCGGAGAACCCAGAGCAGCCGAGCCCGCAGGAGGAGCGGCTCCCGGAGTTCATGAACCCCGAGTCGGAGCACTACCAGCCCTGGGCGGACAAGCAGATCTTCAACGCCTCCAAGGACAAACGGCCGCTTGAGGAGTTCCTCCTAGAGTTCGAGCAGCGACTGCAGGAGACTGGCCCGGTGGGGGAGCCGGTCTGGGAGCCGGGCCGCAACCAGCGGCTGCTGGCGCGGTTCGATCCTCGGCCCGCCGAGCCCCGCCACAAGTCGCGCCGCCGCCGCCGCCCGGCCGGCCGCGCGCCGGCGCCGAGCCCGGCGGCCGGTCCGAATCCGGCTCGACAGTCCCGCTCCCGCCCTCCGCGCCCTGCCGGCACGCCCGCGGGGGCCGCGAGCTCTCCGGCGGGAGGAGCTCCTCGCCGGCGCCGGCGCCGGCGCCGGGGGGGCGGCGGCGGCGGTGGCACGGCGGGAGGAACCACTCCGGGCGGAGGATGAGGCGCCGGCGGCCTCGCGCCGTGGCCTTCGACTTCGGCAACACGCTGGTGGAGATCGGCTACCCCGCGGCTGGCCTGCGCGCCGCAGGGCTGGAGCTGACTGACCGGCTCAAGCTGGGCCGCCTTCCTCTGCCGGCGGAGGAAATGGGACCCGCGGTTGACGCCAGGGTAGACCACCTGATCGCCGCCGCCCATCGGCGCCGACCCCTCCGCGAGGTCGAGATCGAGGTCATGTACCACCGGGCGCTGGGTCACGTCCTTCACCGCCGGCTCCCGGCCGAGGCGGGCACGGTCGCGTGCGAGGTGCTCCAACCCCCCTGGGAGGAGGTGGTGTCGGTGCGGCCGGGGGTCCTTGACTCGCTGGCCGGACTGCGGGCGGATGGCCTCAGAGTTGGCCTTCTCTCCAACGCCCCCTACCCTCCGATGGTGCTCCACCAGATCCTCCGCCGGCTACGGCTCGCGCCCCTGCTCGACGTCGCCATGTTCAGCAGCGAAGTCGGACTCCGCAAGCCGTCTCCCGCCGTCTTCCAGCTCCTCCTCGACGGGCTGGGGCTGGAGGCGGCCGACACGTGGTTCGTGGGCGACGAGTGGAGGGCCGATATCCAGGGTGCCAGCCGAGCCGGGATGGTCCCCCTGCTGGCCCCCGGGGCCCCACCAATACCAGACCCTGCCGTGCGCCGGCTCCGGTCCTTCGAGGAGCTGGGCGAGCTCATCCACTCCCCCCCGGGGGAGGGCGACTGACGGAGCGGGGCAGCAAGATCCCGCCGCGCGGTTCAGGAAGAAGGCACTCGGGCCCTGGCCCAGCTGCGCTCCCGCGCGGGTTCGAACAGGCCTGGCGTGTTTCGCCAGACCGCTCAGGGGACCCGGAGGGAGCCGTCCTCGTTGAAGTCGAAGGCGCCGAAGGCCACCTCCCAGAGATAGCCGTCCGGGTCCGAGAAGTAGCCGCTGTAGCCGCCCCAGTCGGTGTCGGCCGCCGGTTTCACGATCTGACCGCCCGCCTCCTGGGCCCGCTGGAGCAGCTCGTCCACCTGGTGGCGCTGGCGCACGTTGTGGGCGAGCGTGATGCCGGTGAACTTGGAGCGGGGAACGTCCCAACCCGGACCGACGTCCGCAGCCAGCTCGGAGTACGGAAAGAGCTCAAGAGTCACGCCTGAGGTCTGAAAGAAGACGATCCCGTCCCCGGGCTTCCCGGTGGTCGGGAGCCCCAGCCCGTCCCGGTAGAAGCGGAAGGAGCGCGCCAGGTCGGAGACGCCCAGCGCGATCAGCGAGATCCGAGGCTCCACGCCGGCAGTGTAGGGGCCTGACCACCGGGGTCCCCGCTCCCGCTGCCGGTAAACTGGCGGCAAATGCGGGTTAGCCAGCTCTTCGGCGCGACCCTGAGAGCGGCGCCCTCAGACGAGCTCTTCTCCCATCAGCTGCTCCTGCGCGCCGGCTACCTGCAGCAGCTGGCGGCCGGGATCTTCAGCCTCCTCCCCCTGGGGGCGCGCTCCCAGGAGCGGATCCGGCGGATCCTGCGCGAGGAGCTGGACGCCATCGGAGGACAGGAGGTCTCCATGCCCGTGGTCCAGCCCGCGGACCTCTGGCAGCGCTCGGGACGGTGGCAGGGGGTCGACGAGACGCTGGTCCGCTTCCAGGACCGGCGCGGCCGGGAGATGGTGGTGGCCATGACCCACGAGGAGGTGGTGGCCGACCTCACGGCCAGCCAGGTCAGCTCCTACCGGGACCTGCCCCGCATCGTCTACCAGATCCAGACCAAGTTCCGGGACGAGCCCCGCCCGCGGGCCGGGCTGATCCGCACCCGGGAGTTCTGGATGAAGGACTCCTACTCCCTGGACCGGGATTCTGAGGGGCTGCGCGCCGCCTACCGCAAGCACTTCCACGCCTACTTCCGCATCGCGGCGCGGGCGGGCCTCCCGGTGGCGGCGGTGCTCAGCGACGTGGGGATGATGGGCGGCAAGGTCGCCCATGAGTTCATGTACCTCTCAGACCAGGGGGAGGACACCCTTCTGATCTGTCCCCGCTGCGGGTACGCCGCCAATCAGGAGGTGGCGGAGCGGCTCACGGCGCCGCCCGAGGACTCCCCGGAGCTGCCCCTCGAGGAGGTGGCAACGCCAGGGTGCACCACCGTGGCCGAGGTTGCGGCCGCCCTCGGAGTTGACCTGTCCCGGGTGGCGAAGGCGGTGGGCTACGTCGCCGAGATGGAGCGCGGGGGGGAGGGACGGGTGGTGCTGGCGGTGGTCCCCGGGGACCGGGAGGTGAACCTCGCCCGCCTTCGTCAGGCCACCTCGGCGGTGGAGCTCCGGCCGGCGACCGCCGAGGAGCTGGCACAGGTGGGCGCGGTGGCCGGCTACATGTCGCCGCGCGGCCTGGACCGGGCCGCGGTCACGGTGGTGGCCGACTCCAGCCTCCGCGGCCGCCGCAACCTGGTGGCGGGAGCCAACCGGGAGGGATGGCACCTGCGCAACTTCAACCTGGAGCGGGATGGCCAGGTGGACCAGGAGCTGCCGCTGGCGGCCGCCGTGGGCGGTGACCCCTGCCCCAGCTGCGGCGGGCCGCTGGACCTCCGGCGCGGCATCGAGTACGGCAACATCTTCCAGCTCGGCACCCGGTACAGCGAGGCGCTGGGGGCGACGTACACGGACGAGGAGGGGCACCAGCGACCGGTGGTCATGGGCTCGTACGGCATTGGCCTGGGTCGCCTCCTGGCCTGTGTGGCTGAGGAGCACCACGACGAGCGCGGCCTGGCCCTGCCGGTCTCCATAGCACCCTTCCAGGTGGCGCTGGTCCAGGTGGGCGCCGAGCCCAGGGTCACCGAGGCGGCGCAGCGTCTCTACCACGAACTGGAGCGGGCCGGGGTCGAGACCCTCTACGACGACCGGGACGTGAGCGCCGGGATAAAGTTCGCGGACTCCGACCTGCGCGGGATGCCCCTCCGGGTCACCGTCTCGCCGAGGACGTTGCAACGTGAGGCGGTGGAGCTGAAGCGCCGGCTGGGCGAGCCCCGGGACGTCCCCCTCGCCGGTGCCGAGAGCGCGGTGCAGGCGGAGCTGGCCGCTCTCTGGCGCGAGCTCGACGACTACGTGAAGGAACGGATGGCGGGAGTTGAGGAGCTCGCCGAGCGCACCTTCGGCCCCGCCGGCTGAGCGAAGGGAGGGCGGCGTGGGCACGGACCGGAGCATCCTCCACGTCGATCTGGACGCCTTCTTCGTCTCCTGCGAGCTGCTTCGCCGACCGGAGCTGACCGGCCGCCCGGTGGTGGTGGCCGGGGGCGCCGAATTCCATCCCGGGGAACCGCATCGTCCGGGCCGGGCGGTGGTGAGCGCAGCATCCTACGAGGCCCGGTCGTTCGGGGTCCGGTCGGCGCTCCCCCTCTCGGTGGCGTTGCGCCAGTGTCCCCAGCTGGTGGTCCTCCCGGTGGACATCGCCCACTACGCGGCGCTCTCCAAGCAGGTCTTCGCTGTCTTCCGCGACTACACCCCCCTGGTGGAGCCTGGCTCTCTCGACGAGGCCTACCTGGACGTGACCGGGTCCGGGCTCCTGGCCGGCGACGGCCCCGCCATCGCCACCACCATCCAGAGGCGGCTCGGCTCCGAGCTCGGGCTCCCCTGCTCGGTGGGCGTGGCCACCTGCAAGACCGTGGCCAAGGTGGCGTCCGATCTGCGCAAGCCGAGGGGGCTGGTGGTGGTCCCGCCCGGGGGGGAGGCGGAGTTCCTCGCCCCCCTCCCTTTGGAGCGACTGCCGGGCGCCGGGCCCAAGACCGTGGAGAGGCTGAGGCTCCTGGGCGCGAGGACGATCGGGGAGCTGGCCGGGCTGGACCGCACCTCACTGCTCGCCGCCCTGGGCTCCCAGGGGGCGCCGCTCCAGGCCCGAGCCCGGGGCCACGACCCCAGCCCGGTGGTTCCCCCAGGACTGCCTAGGTCGATCAGCCGGGAGCGGACCTTCGAGGTGGACCTCACCTCGGCCGACGAGGCCCAGCGGATGGTGCGGCAGATGGCCTTCGCCGTGGCGGGACGTCTCCGCGCCCAGGGCTTGCTGGCTGGGACGGTCGTCCTCAAGGTCCGCTTCCAGGACTTCCGGACCGTCACCCGCCAACAAGCGCTCTCCGCCCCCACTAACCTGGACCTGCAGCTCTCCCGGTCCGCCCGGGAGCTGCTGGAGGCGGTGTACGAGCCCGGCATCCGGCTCCTTGGCGTTGGGGCAGGGCGGCTCCAGGAGGGGGAGGAGAACGGGCTCTTCCCGACGGACGAGTCTCGAGCGGCGCGGCTGGACCAGGCCCTGGACCGGCTGCGTTCGCAGTTCGGGGCCGAGGTGATCACCCGGGGGGTCGGGGAGCTGGGACGGGTGTCGGACTGGAACCGGGACCACCTGCGAGAGCTCGGCTCCCAGCCTCTGCCGGAACGGTGACCCGGCTTATCATCGGGCGGTTGAATTCCAAGACCGACATCCTGGGCTGGGAGATCGAGCGCGGGGGCCGGCTGGCCATCGTGCGCGAGGACGGTGAGGTGCGCTCGGACGACCCCTCGCTGGCCGAGTACCTCCGCTCCCGGCTGCTCGAGCCGGTGACCGTGCCTCGCCCCGCCCGGGACCACCCCCTGACACTGCTCCCGGGGGACGGCCGGTACGTGGCGGCCAGGGTCCGGTCCCTGCGGCGAGAGGACAGCGAGCTGACCGTGGTCGGCATCGTCTGGAACCCATGAGGGTGGACTACCGCTTCTGCCCGGCCTGTGGATCCCGCCTCCTGCCGCGCGAGGTGGAGGGGCGGTCCCTTCCGGGCTGCCCGGCATGTGACTTCGTGGCCTGGCCGGACCCCAAGGTGGCGGTGGCGGTGCTCGCCCACGATGCCCGAGGTCAGCTCCTCCTCATCCGCAGGGGCACGCCCCCAGCGCAGGGCGAGTGGGCGCTCCCCGGTGGCTACGTGGACGCCCAGGAGACCCCCTCGGAGGCCGCCCGCCGCGAGCTGCTCGAGGAGACGGGGCTGGAGCTGGAGGTGGAGCGGCTGGAGGGGGTGCACCACGTTCCGGTGGGGGACGGCGGTGGGCTGCTGGTCCTCGCCTACGTGGGCCGGCTCAGCGGAGGCCAGGGGCGGACCACCCCGGAGGCGCTGGAGCTGGCGCTGGTCGACCCCGCCAGGTCACCGGTGCTGGGCTTCTCCGCCCACCGCGAGGCGCTGGCCGGCTGGCGGGCTCAGGGCGGCTGAGGTGTTCTCCTTCATACGGCGCAGCTGCCTCGGGGGTTGCCTGGGATGCCTCCTGCCTCTGCTGGTGGTGGCGGCCATCTTCCTGTACGGCGTCCACCAGATGTTGGCGGCGCCGGCCTTCGCCCCCGTGGAGCCGGCGGGCCCGGCGGCGGTCCAGCTGGCCGTGGCCAGCGGGGTGGAGTCGGCGCTGGCGGCCCAGCAGCCGGTGGCATTGATCCAGCTCACCGACTCCGAGGCGACCAGCCTGCTTCAGCAGAGCCTGCCCGGGTACGTGGGCCTGGGGAACCTTGAGGTCCACTCCGTCGGGGGGCAGATCGTGGTGAGCGGGGACACCGCGATCCTGGGCCACACCATCGTCGTGAGCGGGCCCGTTGAGCTTCGATCTGGAGGGGGTACGGTGGTCTCCATGTCCTTCAAGGGCCTATCGATCGGGCAGCTGGGCCTACCCAAGCTGCTCCCGGAGCTGCTCACCCACGGGCTCAGCCCCCAGTTCAACCTCGCGCTGGTCGCCCAGGGACGCGAGGTCTCCTTCGCCTGTGCCGCCGCTCCCCCGGGCCGGGTGGTGGTCGGCGTGTACTACAGCTCCTCCCATCCACCAGCCGCCGCGTACTGCCAGGGGGCGCGCTGATGGCCGCCGAGGGAGGCCACCGGCTCACCCACCTGGACGAACGGGGCCGGGCCCGCATGGTCGATGTCGGTGACCGCCCGGTCTCCCGCCGGGAGGCGACAGCCGAAGGGATGGTGCGCATCAGCGCCGAGGCCGCCGAGGCGGTGGCAACGGGCCAGCTGACCAAGGGGGACGTGCTGGCGGTGGCCCGACTGGCGGGGATCATGGCGGCCAAGAGGACTCCGGAGCTGATCCCGCTCTGCCACCCGGTGGCGCTTCGGCATGTGGATGTGGAGGCCGAGCTCGACCGGGACGCGCCGGCCATCCGGCTCCGGGCTCAGGCCCGCTGCGAGGACGCGACCGGGGTGGAGATGGAGGCCCTCACCGCCGTCGCCGTGGCCGCGCTCACCGTGATCGACATGCTGAAGAGCGTGGATCCGTGGGCGCGGGTGGACGGGGTGCAGCTGGTGGCCAAGAGCGGGGGGCGGTCTGGGGCGGTGACCAGGCCGGAGGACGGCGACGCCGGCTGACCCTCCGCGGGACGACCGCGAGCTGCGCGAGCTGCTCTTCCTCCAACAGCTGGCGCTGGCCGCCGCCTCCACCATGTCCCGGGACCGCCTGCTGGAGCTGGTGATCGGCCAGACCACCGGCGCGATGGATGCGGACGTCTGCGCGCTGTACCTGCAGGACGAGGCTCGCGGCGGGCTGGTCCTCACCGCCACCAACGGACTGAACCAAGCGGCGCTGGGACGGGTGG
Organism: bacterium; assembly: GCA_021801645.1. Classification (GTDB taxonomy): domain Bacteria; phylum Chloroflexota; class Dormibacteria; order Aeolococcales; family Bog-877; genus JAJYXT01. The sequence continues at coordinate 20,581 of JAJYXT010000065.1, read as the reverse complement.
TGATGCCCCTGGGGGAGGGGATAACCGGCGCCGTGGCCGCCTCGCGGCAGCCACTGGCAGTCTCCGAGGTGGCCCGGGACCCCCGCTTCAAGTGGGTGGAGGGGGTGGACGAGGCGCGGTTCACCTCCATGCTCTCGGTCCCGATCGAGGCGGGGCCCCGCATGGTCGGCGTCCTGAACGTGCAGACCGTGGTGCGACGGGAGTTCCGACCCGAGGAGGTGGCCTTCCTGTCGGCGATCGCCGGGGCGATCGCCGGGGTCCTGGAGCGCAGCGAGCTCCAGCACCGCCTCGAGGAGCAGCTGGAGGAGGTCCGCCTAGCGCAGCTGACCCACGAGCGGTTCACCGAGCTGGTCCTCACCGGGGCGGGTCTGGCCCGGATCGTGGAGGCCATTTCGGGGCTGGCCGGGGGTGCGGTGGGCGTCTATGACCCCCTGGGGTTCCGGCTGGAGCACGGGCTGGGGCGGGGGCCGGGCCCCCGCCGGCTCCAGCTCCCGGCGCAGCTGACGGCTGGGGCCGAGGGGCCGGTGGCGGTCCACCACGGGAGACCACCCCAGCAGCTCACACTGACCCCGGTCCGGGCCGGCTCCGAGCTGGTCGCGGTCCTCGCCCTTGAGGGCGACCTCGGTGGCTCCGCCTCCCGCCGGCGGGCCCTGGAGCAGGGCGCCACCGTAGTGGCGCTGGAGCTCCTCAAGGAGCGGGCGGCTGCCGAGGTGGAGCGTCGGCTGCGGGGCGACCTGATCGAGGGGCTGATCACCGCCGGAGGGGACCCCGAGGAGGCGCGGCGGCTGGCCCAGCGGGCCGAGCGGCTGGGCTTCCGGATCCCGGCCCAGGCCTGGCTGCTGCTCCTAGAGCCGGATGACGAGCGCTCCGCCACCGCCCTCCAGTCCGGGCCCCTCCAGGAGCGTCTCTCCCGTGACCTCGTCGAGTTCTGCCGGCCCCGCCACCCCGGGGCCGTGGTGGCCTCCCGGGGAGCCGCCACCCTGTTGCTGGTGCCGGCCGAGGCCCCGGGCCGTGATGCCGCCCGCCCCTCGCTCCCCGAGGTGGAGGAGCTCGGCCGAGAGGTCTCGCGGCTGGTGAGCGGTCTGGACCGCCGGCTCAGCGTCTCGGTGGGCATCGGCAACCTGGCCAACGGGGCCGACGAGCTGCCGCGGGGATACGAGGAGGCGAGGCAGGCGCTGCGCCTTTCGCGCCGGGGAGGGCGGAGCCGGCTGGTGGCTTCCTATCGCTCGTTGGGGGCACTGCGCCTCCTGCTGGAGGTGCGCGACCCGGCGGCGGTGGACCGCTTCGTGGGCGAGACCCTGGGGCCCGTCCTGGAGTACTCACGGAGGCGCACGACCCCACTTCTGCCGACTCTGGAGGCGTTGGCCGGGGAGGGCTGGAACCAGCGGGCCGCAGCGCGCCGGCTCAAGGTGCACATCAACACCCTCACCTACCGGGTGCAGCGCCTCGAGGCGTTGCTCCAGCTCTCCCTGGACGACCCCGAGACCCGGGTGGTCCTGCAGGTGGCGCTGCAAGCCCGCACCCTTGGCCGTGCCTGACCGGGGCCCGCCTGCCCACTCTGCGAACATGAGGAAGTGGTGGCCGAATCGCCGCGACGCAACGAGGGTGTGGAGGACTGCCTCCGGTCGGCCGCCGGCGGTTGGGGTCAGGCCCGTTGAGCGCCTCCGAAGCCGGGGAGCCTGAGGCAGCCCCACCGGACACCGCGGACCCGCGCCGGTCCTATCGCCGGCTCGAGGACGCCAGGACTCTCAGGGCGCTGGCCCATCCCCTCCGCATCGCCCTGCTGGAGGCCCTGGCGGTGGACGGCCCGCTGACCGCCACCGAGGTGTCCGAGCGGGTGGGGGAGAGCCCGACCACCTGCTCCTTCCACCTCCGCCAGCTGGCCCGTTACGGCTTCATCGAGGAGGGCGAGCGTGGACCGGGGCGGCGCCGACCCTGGCGCATGGTCGCTCGAGCCAACACCGTCCCCCGAGTGGGTGAGGACGCGGCGGCCACGGTCGAGGCGGAGGTGCTGGGGAGCATCTTCCGCCGCCGTCTGATCGAGCACTTGGAGCTGTGGGAGGCGACCGGGTCCACCTATCCGGAGGAATGGCAGGCGGCGGCCGAGACCAATCAGTTCCTCCTCTTCGCGACCCTGGAAGAGGTAGAGGAGCTCAAGCGCCGGCTGCATGCCCTGCTGGGGGAATTCCTGCCCCGCCTCGACCCCGCAAAGCGGCCCGGAGGCACGGTCCCGGTGGAGCTCATAACGTTCATGTTCCCGGTCCGCCTCCCCCAGGCACAGGACCGAGGGAAAATGCGCCGCAAGTAGGGGCGCTTAGGGCCAGCCGCCACTCCGCAGCTCAGTGCGCTCCATCGCACATGCGTTCCTCAGCTCCGTCTGGGGCTGCGCAGCACCGGCTGGCTGGGACCCCGCCGGACCGATGGCCGCCGCTCGTATATCTCGGGTTGGGCAGGCGCCAGGTGGCCGGTCCGGTACGGCGTCCGCAGCCGCTGAGCGGACCCGGCCGCTCAGTCGGGCTCGAGGATCCCCGCCCCCTCGCCCCGGTAGTCGGGAAAGCGGTGCTGGAGCTCCCTCGCCAGGAGACCCCCCTCCCCGAGCGAGGCGAGGTATTCCGGCGTGAGCGAGCCGCCGGAGAAGCTCCGGCAGAGGAGGAGGTCAAGGGCCGTCCGGCGGGAGAACATCCCGCAGGACGCCACCCCCACCACCTCACACGATCCCAACCGGGCCACCCAGTAGCTGCTCCCGGGATGCACGGGAAGGCCCCGGCGCACCGCGAGTGCTCCGGCTTCGAGAAGCGCTCGCCAGGGGCGGTCCAGAGGGTCGATCGAGGCAACGCCGGCCACCAGCAGCAGGTCGGAGGTGGCCACCATGGAACTCATCACCTCCCAGTCCACCGCGCCGCGATCGGGAAGGTACCTGACCTCGCGCACCGATCCCTGCAGCCATTCCACCTTGAGCCGGAGCGCCTCCTCGAACCGGGCCCGGCGGGTCTGGCTGAGCCCCTCCAGCACCAGGGCGCTCACCCGGCGGGGCAGGAAGGGGTGGACGTCCACCAAGCCGCCGGTCCCCGCCCGGGCCTCGGCCTCCTCCAGCGCCTCCGACGGGATGCCCAGCCCGGTCACCTTGACCCCGGCCACCGAGCGCCCCGCCTCCACCGGCATCCCGTCGGGGAGGGTGAAGACAGTGACCCCATCCAGCGCGTTGAGGGCCAGCAGGCGCTCAGAGGCCACGTGGACCAACCCCCGCCAGCGCGCCCGGCAGGTCACCTGGGACTCGACCGGCCGACCGGCCAGCAACCCCTCGCCGGCCACCCGCGCCACCAGCCGCACCGCCGCCGAGTCCTCATCCACGTCCCCCGGCTCCAGGAATACCAGGTGGAGGTCGCCCGGGGCCGCCGCCTCCAGGAGCAGGTCGTCGGCGCGCTCCAGCCGATGGCCCTTGGCCAGCAGCCGGGTGCCGTCGCCGGCTCTCAGGTCCTGGCAGAGCACCCCTCCCAGCCAGCGCTCCGGAGAGCCCCGCCAGCCGTCCGCCGGAATGGACTCAGCCCGCATTGCCCGTTGGGGTCCGGATCCCGGCGAGATCGGCGGCGACCAGTGCCTGGTAGTCCTCCTCGGTGTCGCAGTCCACCGGCCGCCAGCTGGAGGGCAGGTCGACCCACCTCAGCTCCTCGCCCAGCCCGGCCAGGATCGGCCCAGCTCCCCGGTCTCCCCGGAGCCGTTCCACCAGGGGCCAGGTGGCCGGGCCCAGCGCCACCGGGTGGCCGGGGCAGGCGCGATCCCCCCCGTACGCCACGCTCCAGGCTGCGGAGCCGCCCTCGGCCACCGCTTCCAGCACCGCGGCCACAGCCTCCGGCCGGAGGCCGACCTGATCGGCCAGCCCCACCAGGACCGCCTTGGGCTGATGGCGCGCTGCCGCGCGCAGCCCCACCCGGAGCGAGTACGACTGACCCCGGGCGGCCTCCGGGCTCGCCACCCACTCCGCTCCCGGCAGGGCGCCCGCCCTCAACCTGAGCTCCTCGGGGTCCCTGGCGACGACCAGGAGCGGATCCGCGCCCCCCTCGTGGGCGGCCCAGAGTGCCAGGGCCAGAAGGGTCCGCCCCCCGAGCTCCAGCAGCGGCTTGGTCCGGCCCATGCGAGAGCTGGCGCCGGCCGCCAGCACCACGAAGGGCTGGCTCACAGGCTTCATCCGGCCTGGAGTGGCAGCCCGCTGCGCCCGTAGCGGACGGCCACCGCCTCCGCCAGGATGGCGAGCGCCTGCTCGGCCGGTGTGGCGCCGCCCAGGTCCAGCCCCACCGGGCCGTGGATGCGAGGGAGGGACTGCGGGTCCGCCCCCAACCCGATGAGCCGCTGCCGCCTTGCCTCCTGGGTCTTCCGGCTGCCGATGGCCCCGATGTAGCCGACCCTGCTCCGCAGTAGGGCCAGCAGGGTGGGGTCATCGAACTTGGGATCGTGGGTCAGGCAGACCGCCGCATCCCGGGACCCGAGCCGGAGGCGGGCCAGTGCGCTCTGGGGCCACTCCTGGATCAGCTCGTCCGCGCTGGGGAAGCGCTCGCGGGTCAGAAACCGCTCTCGGGGGTCCACCACCAGCACCCGGTAACCCACCTCCTGGGCCAGCCGGCAGAGGGCGGACCCGGTGTCCACGGCGCCCACGATCACCATCTCCGGGGCGGTGCCCAGCGGCTCCAGCAGAACCTCGGTGCCGAGGACCGCCTCGACCCCGGCGCGACCGCTGCGCTGGTGCGGGGAGGCTGCCGCGATGAGAGCCGCCCGCTCGGAGGGCGTGCCACCCCCCACCAATCGCTCGCCCACCAGGAGCGCCCGCCGGCCCACCTCAGCGCCGCTCAGCCAGGTGCAGAGGACGGCGTCCACTCCGCTCCGGGCCGCCTCCTTGAGCTCGGCCACCAGGGGGTCCCCCGAGTCCCAGCGGAGACGCTCCACGAAGATGTCCACCTCCCCCCCGCACGCCAGCCCCACCGTCCAGCCCAGCTCGTCCGCGATCCCGTAGTGAAGGACCCGGGGAGCTTCCCCGGAGAGGGTCCGGAGCCCCTGCTCCACCACCTCCGCCTCCAGGCATCCCCCGCTGACCGACCCCGCCATCCTCCCGTCCGGGGCGATCGCCAGCCGGGCGCCGGGAGGGCGAGGGGTCGAGCCCCAGGTGCGCACCACCGTCGCCACCGCCACCTCGGGGTACTGGGGCGCCCAGTCGTCCAGGGTCGGTATCAGCTCAAGCAAGGCTCGTCCCACCCCTACGGGCCCGGCTCCGCCCCCCGCCCTCGTCGAGCCGGAGGACCCGGCTCAGCTCCAGCAGGCTCGCGTAGTTGTGCACCGGCTGAAGGCGGTCCAGGTGGGGCAGCGCCGCCCGCATCCCCGCCGCCTCGGGACGGAATTCCGGATCCCCCATGCGGGGGTTGCACCAGATGAAGAGGCGGCTGCCCCGCCGCAGCCGGGCGGCCGCCTCCGCCAGCCTGGAGACGTCCCCGGTCTCCCAGCCGTCGCTGAGCAGGATGGTCACCGGCCCGCGGCTCAGCGCCCGCCCGCCCCACCTGGTGAGCAGCTCGTGGAGACAGTCACCGATGCGCGTCCCCCCAGACCAGTCCGGGACCGCGGCGCCCACCGCTCTCAGCGCCGCGGCAGGATCCGCCTGCCGGAGCTCCCGGGTGACCCGGGTGAGGCGGGTGCCGAAGATGAAGGCCTCAGCGCCCGGGGAGGTCCTCTCGAGGGCATGCAGGAAGCGCACCATCAGGCGAGCGTAGCGCTCCATCGAGCCGCTGACGTCGCAGATGAGCAGGAGCTGCACCGGCCGCTCCCCGCGGCGGCGCCGGCGCAAGCGCAACGGCTCGCCTCCGGAACGCAGCGCCGCGGCGCTGGTGCGACGCCAATCGAGCTGCCGGCCCCGGCGGGCGGGCCGGTAGCGTCGGGAGCGCCGCAGCGCCGGACGCGCCGCCAGCTCGGCCACCGCCCGCTCCAGGTCGGCCAGTTCCTCGCTGGTGCAGGCGGCGAAGTCCAGCCGGCGCAGCCGCTCGTCCAGGCTGGCGGTCCCCCGCGGCTGCCCCTTCGACCACGGCCCGGTGGTCTCGGAGGCCGCGCCCGGGGTCTCGGCGCGCACCGTGACCTGGGCCACCGGGCGGGCCAGCCGCGAGGGCTCCCGTCGCGGCCAGCCCAGCTCCTCCAGGAAGGCCCGGTCGAAGACGGCGAGGTCGCCCTGCCGGTGGCACCAGCAGCAGCGCAGCGCCAGCCGGAGCCGGGCCCGGTCCTCCACACCCACCAGCGCCGCTGCTCTCAGCCCCAGCAGCAGCTCGGAGGTGCCCACCCGCAGCCCCTCGCGCCGAAGCCGTCGGGCCAGCCCGACCAGGGTGGGCACGAACCCTGCCGTCTCCGCTCTGACCTCAGACCCCAACACCGGCCTCGGCCAGGAGTTCGGGAAGCCTGGTTCCGGACACCGCCGCCAGGTCCTCCTGGTACTTGAGCAGGCTGCCCAGGGTGGCGGCCACCAGCTCGGGGTCCAGCCGGTGGCGCTCCAGCGCCATCAGGGCGGCGGCCCAGTCTAGGGTCTCGGCCACCCCGGGCAGCTTATACAGCTGCAGGGAGCGCAGCTGCTGCACGAAAGCCACCACCTGGCGGGCCAGCTGGCCCGGGACCTCAGGGAGGCGCAGGCGCACGATCGCCAGCTCCTCGGCAAACCCCGGGTAGTCGATCCAGTGGTAGAGGCAGCGCCGCTTCAGGGCGTCGTGAAGCTCGCGGGTCCGATTGGAGGTCAGGAGCACCAGTGGGGGACTCGCGCAGCTGATGGTGCCGCGTTCGGGGATGGTCACCTGCCAGTCAGACAGCATCTCCAGGAGGAACGCCTCAAACTCGTCGTCGCTGCGGTCGACCTCGTCGATGAGCAGCACCCGGCGCCGCCCGTCCGCCGGAGCGAGAGCCTCCAGGAGGGGGCGGCGGATGAGGAAGCGGTCGGCGTAGAGGTCGAGGTCCGGCCCTCCCCCCTCGTGCTGCCGGATCGCCAGCAGCTGGCGGGCATGGTTCCACTCGTACAGCGCCTGGCTCACGTCGATGCCCTCGTAGCACTGCAGCCGCACCAGCGGGGCGCCCAGCACCCTGGAGAGCGCCTTGGCCAGCTCGGTCTTCCCCACCCCCGCCTCGCCCTCCAGCAGCACCGGCCGCTCCAGCCTTAGCCCCAGGTAGGCAACGGTGGCCAGCGCGGGGTCGGCGAGGTAGCTGGCGGCGGCCAGCCGAGACCGCATCTCCTCGACCGATTCGAGGCCCTCAGCCCCCGGCCAGCCGACCTCCTCCGGCGCCCCTTCCGCGCCCCGGCCCACCAGCCGAGACCGCCCTCAGGCCGCCTGTTCCAGGGCCCTGCGGGTGAGGACCTGGGCCAGATGCCGCCGGTAGTCCGCCGAGGCGCGCACGTCGCTGGGGGGCTCCAGGCCGTCCGCGGCGGCGCTGGCCGCCTCCGTGAAGGAGGCCCCGGCCTGCAGGCGGCTCTCCACCGCGGCCGCTCTCACCGCGGTCGGGCCGACGTGCGTCAGCCCCACTCGCCACCCGGAGTCCATCTTCTGCACGGCCGCCCCGACGATGGCCCAGTCGTAGAGCCGGCGCCGGAACTTGATGTAGCGGTGCGGTCCGGGGGCCATGGGGAAGACCACCTCGCAGACCAGCTCGTCCTCGGCGAGCGCGGTGGTGAAGAGGTGCTGGAAGAAGTCCCGGGCGGCAACCCGGCGCCGGTCCGTGACGATGGTGGCGTCCAACATCACCGCCAGGGTGGGGTAGTCCCCCGCGGCGTCGGCGTGGGCGAAGACCCCACCCAGGGTGCCCCGGGCCCGGATCTGCGGATCGCCGACCTGGGCGGCCATCTCCGCCAGCAGGGGGAGGTGGCGCTGCACCAGCTCGGAGCGGGCCAGGGTGGAGTGCCGGGTCATGGCGCCCACGCGCAGGTGGTCGCCCTCCGGGTGGACGTAGTCGAGCTCGCGAACCCCGTTGACGTCGACCAGATGGGACGGCTGGGAGAGCCGGAGCCGCAGGAGGGGGATCAGGCTCTGGCCCCCGGCGATCACCTTGGCCTCCGGGCCGGCCTCCCGGAGCTGGGCCACCGCCTCCCTCACCGAGCCGGCCTTCGAGTACTGGAATGCTGCTGGAATCACCGCCCTGCCTCCTGCATCAGCCGCCAGAGCCGGTCCGGGCTGGCGGGCATGTCCACATGGTGGATCCCCAGCGGCCTCAGGGCGTCGCAGACGGCATTGATCACCGCCGCCGAGGCCGCGATCGTCCCCGCCTCCCCGATCCCCTTCACGCCCAGGGCGTTGGTGGGGCTGGGAGTCACGGTCCGGTCGAGCTGGGGGGTCGGGAGCTCGTTCATGGTGGGGACCAGGTAGTCCAGCATGGTCCCGGTCACCAGCTGCCCTGACTCGCCGTCGTAGACCACCTCCTCGAAGAGCGCCTGGGCGATGCTCTGGGCGATGCCGCCCTGGACCTGACCCTCGACGATCATCGGGTTGATGACGTTGCCACAGTCATCCACCCCGGTGTAGCTGAGGATCTCCACCGCCCCGGTCTCGCGATCCACCTCCGCGACGCAGACGTGGGCCCCGAAAGGCCAGACGAAGTTGGGCGGGTCGAAGTGGCTCACCGCCTCCAGCCCCTGCTCCATCCCCGCCGGGAGATTGCCGCCGTAGCTGGCCAGGGCCACCTCCTGGATCGTCTTCTTGGCCTGGGGGTTGCCCCGGACGGTGAAGGCGCCGGCGGTGAACTCCAGGTCGTCTGGAGAGGCCTCCAGAAGGTGCGCCGCCAGCTTCCTCGCCTTGGCGAGGATCTCCTGGGAGGCGGTGTAGAGGGCCATCCCCCCCACCGAAAGGCTGCGGCTGCCGTAGGTGCCGTAGCCGAACGCCGGGCCCTCGGCGGTGTCCCCGTGACGCAGGTCGACCGCCTCCAGCGGCACCCCAAGTGTCTCCGCCACCAGCTGGGAGAAGGTGGTGTCATGTCCCTGCCCGTGGGCGTGGGTTCCCACGTACGCGGCCACCGAGCCGGAGGGGAGGAAGCGGATCTGGGCGGACTCCACCAGGGCGATCCCCCCGGTGGCTCCGGCGGTGGCGGCGCTGGGGCCCAAGCCGCAGATCTCCACCCAGGTTGAGAGTCCGATGCCTATCAGCCGCCCCTCATCTCTGGCGCTCGCCTGGCGCTGCCGCCAGCCCTGGTAGTCGGAGAGCTCCATGGCCCGGTCCAGGGTGCCGTCGTAGTTGCCGGAGTCGTAGGTCAGGCCGAAGTTGTTGACGAAGGGGAACTCACGGGCGAAGTTCTTGCGCCGCAGCTCGGCGGGGTCCATCCCCAACTCATCGGCCACCCGGTCCACCATCCTCTCGCAGAGGTGGGTGCCCTCGGGCCGGCCCGCCCCCCGGTACGGGTCGGTGGGCACCTTGTTGGTGAGCACCCCCACGGTGCGGGCGGAGATCGCCTCCCAGCGGTACACCCCTCCCGCCATGAGGCAGGCACACGCCTGGAAGGCCCCGAAGGTCCCGTGGTAGGCGCCGAGGTCCAGCACCTGGGTGAGACGGAGCCCCAGGAGGGTCCCGTCACGGAGGGCCGCCGCCTCCGCGGTGAACACCTGACCCCGGCCGTGGATGGTGGTCATCACGCTCTCGGTCCGGGTCTCGATCCAGCGCACCGGCCGACCCAGGAGCTTGGAGGCGGCCGGCACCAGGTAGTCCTCGGGGTAGGGGCTGATCTTGCTGCCGAAGCCGCCACCCACGTCGGGTGAGACCACCCTGACCCGGCTCTCCGGGATACCCATGGCCCCGGACACGAAGAGGCGGATGAAGTGGGGGTTCTGGCTGCTGAGCCAGAGGGTGAGGTCCTCGGAGTAGGGGGAGTAGCTCGCCATCACCCCCCGGGTCTCCATGGCGGAGGGGGCCAGCCTCTGCTGGATGATGCGCTCCTTCACCACCACCTCGGCCCGGCTGAAGGCGGCGTCGATGTCACCTCCCGCGTAGGTCATGTCCCAGCCGATGTTGTCCGGCCCGTCGGTGTGGACCAGGGGGCTGCCAGGATTCATCGCCCCCTCCGGGTCCACCACCGCCGGCAGGGGCTCGTAGGTGACATGGACCAGGTCGGCGGCGTCCGCGGCCAGGTAGCGGTCGTTGGCCACCACCACGGCCACCGGCTCCCCCTGGAAGCAGACCTCGCGGTCCGCGATCGGGAAACGCTCCGGGACGTACTTCTTCTCCGGGGCGAAGGACGGCGTGACCGGCATGCTCCCGCTGAGCACCTTGTGGAAGTCGGCGGCGGTGAAGACCGCCAGCACCCCGGGAAGCGCGCGGGCCGCCGCGGTGTCGATGCCGAGGATGAGGGCGTGGGGGTGGGGGCTGCGCACCACCGCCAGGTGGGTCAGCCCGGGCAGGGTGTGGTCCTCCATGAAGCGTCCGTGCCCGGTGATCAGCCGCGGGTCCTCCCGGCGCTGGACCCGGGCTCCGATCAGCTGAGTGACCGCCATCTCCCTACCCTCCGATTGGGGCCGCAGCCCCCTCACGCATGGCCTGGGCCGCAGCCTTGACCGCCTTGCGGATGTTCACGTAGCCGGTGCACCGGCAGAGGTTCCCCTCCAGCCCCCTCCCGATCTCCTCGTCCGAGGGGTCGTGGTTCTCGGCCAGGAGCGCGGCGGCCGCCATGATGAACCCGGGGGTGCAGTAGCCGCACTGCAACCCATGGTTCTCCCAGAAGGCGGTCTGGAGCGGGTGGAGTCCTCCCTCCGGAGCCAGCCCCTCGATGGTGGTGATCTCGGCACCGTCCGCCTGCAGCGCCAGCATGTTGCAGGACTTGACCGCAGCCCCGTCCAGGAGCACGGTGCAGGCGCCGCACTGGCTGGTGTCGCAGCCCACGTGGGTGCCGGTCAGCCCGCACGTCTCGCGCAGATAGTGCACCAGGAGCAGGCGCGGCTCGACCTCGTCGCTGCGCGCCTCCCCGTTCACCGTGACCCGCAGAGTCTGTCCCATGAGAACCCTCCGTGCGACGGGTGCCGAACTGGCCAGCCCTGTGGGCGAACCTGGTGAGAAGCCAGACCCCGCGGGCGTCGGGCAGCTTGCCGGTCGAAGTATGGTCCACCGCGATTGGCTTGGCAACTGGTCCCGGTTCGGACGGCCAGGATGTCAAATTTCAGCCTTCTCGCCCGGGGTCTCCCGGTCCTGGAGAGCGAACCTGGCCATCGCCTGGGATCGACTCGCCTAGGGGGGCGTGGTGGGTGCCACCCGTAGGGGCGGCGGTGACTCGTTCTTTTGGAGCAAGTGTGAGGATGCGCCCGGGCGCCACCGCCCCGTGGGGTCTCGGGGAAGCTTCTCGTAGCGGGCATCAACCCCCTGTCCCGACAGGGCGCCGGCGGCCGCCGCGCCCACGTCTCGCCCCCGGGAGCTTGGGGCTGGACAACCACGGCCGCACGGGCCATCATCTAGCCCGCCAGCCGCGCCGAGGAGCCCCAGTGGGATCTCACCACCTTGCCCGAATGCTGCCCCTTCTCCAGCGGGCGCGCGGCCAGAGCACCGGTACGCGGGGCGGGAACGCTTCTGGAAGGCCCTCATCGAGTGAGACCGCCCCTGGCGGCGGCCAGCTGGGAAGGTGGCGCGGAGCAGCCCGGATGCGGTCCACGACCTGATGGCGAGCCCGCCCCTGCCGCTGCCCGACGAGGACGAATCCCGATCCCCTCCGCAACCCTGGCCTGACCGGCGCAGCGGATGCCGACGGGGTTGCTGCGGCTGCCTTGCTGGAGCGGGGACCGCCGTGCTGATGGTGGTGCTGCTCCTGGCCGCCTACGCCGTTATCCCCAACTCCTATCCGGTCTACCCGAGCAGCGCCCGGGCGGCGCTGGCGCGGGCGGGCCGTTCCTCGACACCTGAACTCCCATGGCTGCACAGCAACGGCAAGGAGATCCTGGACAGCGCCGGTGATCAGGTGCTGCTGCGGGGGATGAACGTCACCGGGCTGCTCCAGGCCAAGGACATGCGCCCGGGACCGGTTCCCACCGCAAGGGACTTCGCGGAGATGGCCGCGGACGGCTTCGACGTCGTCCGCATCCCCATCAGCTGGTCGCTCCTCGAGCCCCGGCCGGGAAGGTTCTCAACGTCGTACCTGGACCTCCTCAAGAGGGTGGTGGGGGAGGCCGCCCGGGAAGGCATCTACTCAGTGATCGACTTCCACAACATCGACTGGAGCATCTACTACGGCGGAGACGGTGCCCCCAGCTGGCTCACGGCCGGATTCCTTCCCCGTAGCTTCCCGGCGGGCAGCCCCTGGAACCGGCACCTGGCTCCCGGGGTTCTGGCCAGCTACGGCATCTTCTGGGCAGACCTCGGCGGCTGGCAGCAGGACGCGATCCAGGCCTGGACGGTGGTGGCCCGGGCCTTCAGCCACGACTCGGCGGTGGCCGCCTTCGACCTCTGGAACGAGCCCCACCCCTTCCCCATCCCCCGGGGGTGTTCGAGGCCAAGTTCCTGCTTCCCTTCGAGGCCAGCCTGATCTCGGCGATGGCCCGGGTGGCTCCCCGCCAGATGTACATGGAGGAGCAGACCCTGGATTTCGGCCTCCCCACCTATGTGGGCCGGCTGCCCTATCCCGACCAGATCTTCTCCAGCCACGTTTTCGCCACTCTGCTCGAGCCTCCCTGGCAGGCCCCCGTTCCCCAGTACGGCGCCCCGCTCAAGCTGCTCGAGGGACAGGCCAGGACAGCCGGCGCCGCCCCCTGGGTGGGCGAGGTGGGCGGCCCTCCCGGGGCGTCCGGCAACGCCTGGATAGCCCGGGAGATGGACGAACTGGACTCATACCGCTTGGGATGGGCCTACTGGGACTGGGACGAGGGGGGCAGCTGGGCCTTCGTCAAACACCCCAGCCGCCTCCGGCTGGTGGCGCGCGCCTATCCCCGGACCACCCCCGGAAGGCTGACCTCCCTGGCTTACGACCCGTCCACAGGTCAGCTGGCGGTGGGGGTGGCGGGACCGACCGGCGGCCGCCCGCTGGTGGTCGAGGTACCGCACTTCCTGACTCACTTCTCCGTCACCAGCTCCTTGGCGGGCTCCCCGCCGGCCTATCACCTGGACCTTGCGACCCACCTCCTGACCATCGACCTGCCGGCCGTCACCGGGTCCTTCACCGTTCGGATCCACTTCAGCTGACGCCGGCCCGGACGGCCAGCTGGTCAGGCCCGGGTCACCGGCATCGGACCGGGCGGCGGGCTGGGACCGGCTGCTGAGGGGAGCATCAGCCGTCTCGTCCGAAGAAGGCCCCAGCGGTCCAGGTCGTCCGGGAGGTCCCCGGAGGACGCCAGGCCCGCCAGCTCCCCGAGCTGCCTTGCCCTGAGTCCCCGCCTCTCCACCCCCGGCCTGGCCAGGAGGCAGTCGGGGTCGTTTGTCCACCACCTGCCATGGGTGAAGGCCCGCGCCCGACTGACGACGTGCGCCGACCTGCCGGAGGGCTGGCTCAGGTCCCGGCCTGGTGGCTCCCAGCCGGGGGCGGTGTCCGGACCGACCCGCACCGCGTCCGCCAGCCCCACGGTCGGCAGGAGGGGGGCGCCACAGGCCACCAGCCGCGCCCTGCTGCCGATGGCGCGCTGGATCGCAGCCATCGCCATCCGGTACGGGCCGATCCCGGAACCGGGACCCTCAAGGGCTCCGGCGTAGAGGAAGTCCAGCTTGAAGTAGGAGACGCCCAGCTCCGCGAGCCCTTGAAGCCGGCCGGTCAGGTGCGCCAGCGCCGCCTCCCGGCTCAGGTCCAGAACCAGAATTCTTCCGTTCCAATTGCGTCCCGCGTCGAGGTCGGTCCGGTACCACTCAGGATGGCGGCGGGCGGTCTCGCTGCCCTCCGCAGCCACGAAGGGGGCCACCCAGAGCCCCAGCTCAAGCCCCTCCTGTGAAAGCGCTCGGGCGAGCTCCCCGAGATCGCCGAACCGTCCCCGGTCCGGCCACCAGTCCCCCGTTGCGCTCTGCCACCCGTCGTCCACCTGGAACACCGAGATGGGCAGCCCGCGCCGCCCTGCGCAACGTGCCGCCCGGATGACCGTGGCCGCCGTGACCCGGTCCCCGAGGCAATACCAGGAGCACCAGACGGCTGGCAGCGGCTCCCCAGCGGCCTGCCTGGCTCCTGGGAAGGCGCCGGCCCAGCTTCCCAGTGACTCGTCCATCCCCGCGCCCCTCTCGCCGGCCCACATCCGCACCGGCCCGTTCGCGCTCACCTGGAGCCGGTCGCCCAGGAGCCGGGCGCGGATCGAGGGGACCAGTTCTGGCCCCTCGGCGGCGAAGATCAGGATCGGCTCCCCGCCGCCCCGTGCCACCGCCAGCAGCCCCTCCCCCTGGAAGCCCCCCCGGGGAGCGGGGCAGCCCGGGCGGTAGTTCATGACCTGGGCGAGGGGGCTTCGGGGCCGGGACGACCGCGATCCGGCCCGGTAGAGCGCGGCCGGGCTCCAGGACTGCCAGCCGAACTCGTACACCTGGGCGCTGCGGGGATCGCAGTCCAAGATAGCAACCCGGTGGAAGTGCCGGCCGGCCACGCCTCTACCTGTCAGCCCTGGACGAGCGGGAGGACCTCGCTGAGGCTGGTGATCGACTCCCCCTCCCAGAGCTGGTCGGGGTCGTAGCGCATGTGCTCCAGCGCCAGGTGGTTCCCGTACAGGATCCGCCGGGCGGACAGCCCCACCGCCTCCGCCCCGGTCAGCTCCTGGCTGCCGCCGTCGCCCACGTAAAGGCACTCCTCCGCCTCCAGCCCCAGAAGGGAGAGCGCCTTGCGATAGAGCTCAGGGTCCGGCTTCCGGCGCCCCTCCACCCAGGAGAACAGCGGCGACTGGACCGGCCGGCCCCAGCCCAGCTCCGGCCAGAGCCGCGGGGTCTCGGCGGAGCAGTCGGTGATCATCCCCACCGAGACCCCGCGATCCCGCAGGCTGGCCAGCAGCGACGGCACCTCCGGGCGCGGGCGGCTCAGGACCTCGCGGAACTGGGCGACCCGCAGCTCCGCAGCCTGGGCCAGGGCGTGCGCCGACGGGTCATGGCCCACCCGCAGGCAGAGGGCCCTGAGCATCGGGGCCACGTCGCCGAGCAGCCCCGTGGCGCGCTCGGTGTAGGTGGCCTCCATCAGCTCCAGGAAGGACCCAAGGGGGGCCTCCAGCGCCTCGGCCAGCTCCCGCGCCCGGAGGTCGGCCTCCTGCGAAGTCCAGCCGTCTATGAGCGTGCCATAGAGATCGAAGATGACGCCCCGGTACGGCACGGCTCCAGTCTACCCGGGAGCGCCGGTGCCTCCCCGGTGACCCAGATCAGTGCTGGCCGACGGCAGCCCCGCGACCATCTCCAGGGCGTGCGGGAGAGCCGGCCAGACCGCCTCCAGACTCTCCTGGGCAGCCTTGAGGGCGCCGGGGAGGGCGAGGATCAGGGTGGGGCCGAGAACGACCGCCACCTGGCGGGAGAGCATCGCGTGGGGGGTGTGCCGCGCTCCCTCGCGGCGCATCGCCTCCGCCATCCCCGGCACCTGGTACTCGCCCGCCCTCAGGACCGCCTCAGGGGTGCGGTCCCGGGGATGGAGCCCGGTGCCGCCGGTGCAGAGGATGAGCGCCGGGGCCTTCTCCAGGACCACCTGACGAAGCCAGCCCTCGATCTCCACCGGCTCATCCGGAAGCAGGTGCCGGAGCACCACCTCGCCCGGCAGCTCCCGGATCCGGCTGGCCAGGAAGTCCCCGCTCCGGTCCTCCCTCAGCCCCTGCGACCCCAGGTCGCTGACGGTGAGCACGGCGACCCGCCACCTGCCCTCCACCTGCGGGGGCTCGCAGCGGTCGGGGTTGCTCACCCGGGCACCTCGCCGCGCATCACCGCCAGCATACGTGACAGCCGGTCGGAGTTCAGGCTCAGGTGGGAGAACTCCTGGAACCGGGAGCGCAGGTTGGCGTACTGACTGGCCAGCGCGGGGTCCTCCTCCGACCCTGCGGCCGCCCACTCCTCCAGATAGTGCACCGCGACCACTCCCGCCTGCAGGCTCTCCTTGAGGCAGCCGAAGCAGGGCCGCATGGTGGTGTAGAGGCTGGCCCCCAGGGTGGGCTGCCCGAAACGGGCCGCCGCCAGCAGCGCGTTCTGCTCGGCGTGCACGCAGATGCAGAGGTCGTAGGCCCGCCCGGGGGCGAATTCGGGCTCGTCCCGGTGGAGGCAGCGGTAGCACCCGCCCTCCGAGCAGTTGGGCATCCCGATGGGAGTGCCGTTGTACCCGGTGCTCAGCACCCGGTCATCCCGGACCACCACCGCACCCACCCGCCTCCCCAGGCAGTCGGCTCGGGCCCTGGCCGCCAGGGCCAGGAGGGCGAAGTACTCCTGCTTGTCGGGACGGTCCCGGGGGTCCCAGCTCATCTCAGATACCAGGGGTTCGACTGGCTCTCAGGGTCCGTCTGCCACTCCGCGACGGGCGGACCCGCATCTCAGTCGAGCTCGGCGAGGAGCTGATCAGTGGAGACCACCCGGCAGAACTCCTCGTGCAGGGAGGCCGCGGTGCGCTGGGCCACCTCTTCGGCGGAGACCGAGACCCCATCGGGGGTCCGGCGGTCGAAGGCGCGGGTGGCATCGAGCACCAGGTCGGCCTCGTACCCCAGGTCACCGGCCATCCGGGCGGTGGTCTCGCAGCAGTGGTCGGTGGCGATCCCGCAGATGGCCAGGCGGGAGATCCCCCGCTCCTGCAGCCAGCCGTCCAGGTCGGGCCGGCCATAGAACGCCGAGTGGACCTTCTTGGTCACCAGGAGGTCGGGGTCCCCGGTCACCTTCAGCCGGTTTCCCTCAGTCCCCGCGGCGAGCGGGGAGCCCTCCTCGTCGGAGTCGTGGCGGACGAAGACCACCGGCAGCGCCAGCCTCCTCCAGGCTCCCAGCAGCCGGTCGATGTTCCGCTCCATCTCCGGGTTTCCAGGGCGGCCCCAGCTGGGGTCGTCGAACCCCGCCTGGACGTCGATGACTACGAGGGCCCGGCCAGCCCCTTCCGCCTCCACCGGCCTACCTCCCGACCACGCCGGCGATGAGCTCCGGGTCCAGCCCGGGGAATCCGCCAAGGTACTCCCGCCGCTCCCGGCGCAGCCTCTCGACTATCGCCTGGTACTCCTCGAGCCGGCCCTGGCGCTGGTAGAGCCGCCGGGGCTGGAGCAGCTCCTCGTCGTCGATGCCGGGCACGGAGGTCGCCACCTCGTAGCCGAAGTCGGGGTCGGTCTCCCAGGTGATGGTCCCCTCGGCGATCGCCTTGACCGCCGCGGAGGAGTGGGGGATGCGCACCTTCTTGGCTCCGGGCTGACCCGCGTCCCCTCCCACCGAGCCGGTGTTGAGGAGGTACACCTGGAAGCCGCCGCTGGCGTGGAGCTCCTTGAAGCGGTTGCCCTGCTGGGCGTGCAGGAGGGGGAAGAAGGGGTTGGTTCCCGGCACCCGCAGCGCCCGGCCGGCCTCCGCGGCCCCCCCGGCGGCGGTTCCCTTGGTCTCCCCGAGCATGAAGTAGCCGGCGGCCTGCTCCAGGGGCAGGCGGGCCACCGCCGGGATGATCCCGTCGTTGCGGTTGAGGATCAGCAGGCTGCTGACCGGAGGCGCCGTGCGCGCGTCCTGGGACCAGCCCAGGGCGGACATGGGGAAGACCGCCCGCCCGTTCTGGGTGTAGGTCTCGTCGAAGAAGTCCACCGGCCCCCCGACCTCCTTCTGGGAGACGTTCTCCAGGTAGGCCACCGGGGAGGTGACGGCGCCGTAGATGGTGGGCTCGTCCTCCTTTGAGAGGGCGTAGGTCTTGGCGAAGCAGCCGTTCTCGGTGCCGTAGACCCTCCCGTCGGGCATCAGGGCGACGAAGTCGTCCTGCACCGGCTTGCTGTCGTTCTGGCGGGTGAAGGTGGTGGTGGTCTTGCCCGTCCCGGAGAGCCCCACGATCAGCAGGGTGCGCTCCCCCCCGGCGGTGGGGATCACCTTGCAGCCCGCGTGGAGAGCCAGTCCGCCGCGCTCGTAGACCAGCCGGTTCCACATGCGCAGCAGCCCCTTCTTGGACTCCCCGAAGTAGTCGGAGTTCAGGACCCGGGTCAGCCCGCTCTCCAGATCCACGGCGATGAGCCGGTTCTGGGGGTAGCCATCCGCCTCCAGCGCCGGGGTGTACACCAGGGTGAACCAGGGCTCGAAGTCCGCCCCGGGCTCACCGTCCTTGAAGAGGAGGTGGTCCTGCATCCCGGCGATGTTGGCGTAGGCCTGGTCCATCACCAACCGGGCCGGGCAGCGGAACTGCTCGTCGTTGCCGATGTAGCCGTCGATCACCAGCACCTCGCGGTCGCGCAGGTAGCTCTCCTGAAGCTCGCTGACCCGCTCCCACTCCGCCCGGGAGATGGTCTTGCTGGAAGTGACCGAGGGATCGTCGGAGACGATGTAGGTGGACTCGGTGCTCCGGGCCAGCACCTTGGTCTGGACGTTGTAGTTGTCGTAGGCGGTGAGCCGGGCGGTGGGCATGGCCGCCGTCAGCCGGCGCAGCTCCGCCTGGGGGGGGTTGTAGGTCACCTTCCTCGCGGTGGGGACGTACCGGCTGGCAAGCTGGCTCATGAGCGCATTCGCCTCCTCATCTCCGCTCGAACTCTCGGCCGGCAGGTTACCGCAGCGGGCCGCCGGCCCGGGTTTCCGGATCGAGGACCGCTCTCCCCGGCCCGGGACGCCGTGTACGATGCTGCCACGCAGGACCCAGGAGGTGCAGATGGCGCGAGCGTCCGCGGATGGAGTGGGGGCAACGGTGGGGGCGGTCATGACCCGGGCGGTGATCACCACCACGCCGGAGGCCACCATCGAGGAGGTGGCGGAGATCCTGAGCCGCCACCACATCACCGGTGTGCCGGTGGTGGATGACCACCAGCGGGTGGCCGGGGTGGTCAGCGAGATGGACGTGGTCACCAAGTCCGGCCGGCTGGTCAAGGACATCATGACCCCCGAGCCGGCCACGGTGGGGGAGGAAGTCCCGCTCCATGAGGTGGCGGACCTCCTGATGGGCCGCCGGATCCGGAGGCTCCCCGTGGTCCGTCATGGCAAGTTGGTGGGCCTCATCTCCCGCACCGACCTGGTCCTCTTCTTCGCCCGGCATCAGTGGGCCTGCTCCGCCTGCGGGGCCACCCAGCGCGGCCTGCAGCCGCCGGCGGCCTGCCCGGCCTGCGGGCGCGGGGAGTTCACCCTGGAGACCGCCCCGCACGGCATGTGACCGCTCAGGGGTGGGAGCGGTGCAGCAGCTTGCGCAGATCGTGGACCGCGTCCACCCAGCGGATGGTTCCGCTTTGGGAGCGCATCACCACCGAATGAGTCGTCACCTTGTCACCGGCGAAGCGCACGCCGCCCAGCATCTCCCCGTCGGTGATCCCGGTGGCCGCGAAGAAGATGTTGTCGCCACCGGCGAGCTCGGCGGCGGAGAAGACATGGGTCTCGTCGTACCCCTCGGCCCGCACCAGGCTGCGTTCGTCGTCATTGCGGGGCCAGAGCCGGCACTGCATGTCCCCGTCGATGCAGCGCACCGCGCAGGCGGTGAGCACCGCCTCGGTGGCCCCTCCCACCCCCATCAGGACGTCGATCCCGGTGCGCTCCGGCAGGGCCGCCATGATCCCCGCCGCGACGTCGCCGTCGCTGATCAGCATGACCCGTGCCCCCGCCGCCCGGACCTCAGCCAGGAGGCCCTCGTGGCGGGGCCGGTCCAGCACCACCACGGTGAGGTCCTCCAGGTGGCGCTCCTCCGCCTCGGCCACCCGGGCCAGGTTATCCGCCACCGAGAGGCGGAGGTCGATGGCTCCCTTGGCGCGGGGGCCGACCACCAACTTCTCCATGTAGAAGCAGTGGGTGCGGAGCAGAGTGTCGCGCTCCGACAGGGCCACGGTGGCGATCCCGCCCGGCAGGCCGCGGGCCACCAGGCGGGTCCCGTCGATGGGGTCCACGGCGACGTCGACCAGCGGGGGGTTGCCGTTTCCCACCTCCTCTCCGATGTAGAGCATGGGGGCCTCGTCCTTCTCCCCCTCGCCGATCTTCACCACCCCGGCCATGTCAACGTAGGCGAGGCTGCGCCTCATCGACTCCACCGCGGCACGGTCCGCGGCGATCTTGTCGTCGCGGCCCATGAAACGGGCTGCCGACATCGCCGCCCCCTCGGTCACCCTGACCAGGTCCATGGCCAGGTTGCGGTCGGTGGGGCTGCCCGGGTCGGTGGTCAGGATGTGGATGGCGCTCAGGGGATCCTTTGCCACGGCGCGGCCAGGATAGCGGCTGGGGGGCCGGCGCGGGGTGATGCCATCATGAGAGCGTGAAAGAGCTGCCGACCCCCACCCGGTTCGCCTACGACGAGAAGGCCCGCGCGCTCCTGGTCGAGTGGCGGGACGGCGGGCGCCAGCGGATCGCCTTCGCCGAGCTGCGGCGCGCCTGCCCCTGCGCCTCCTGCCGCGGCGAGCTGGGTGCCCCCGGACGCTTCGAGACGGATCCCGAGCTCCACCCCGGGGAGGACGAGCTCGCTGACATCGCCCTGGTGGGCAACTACGGGCTCAAGGTGGTCTGGGCGGACGGCCACGACACCGGCATCTACCGCTTCGAACAGCTTCGCGAGCTGGGACAGCTCAGCTAGG
>JAJYXT010000084.1 GCA_021801645.1 bacterium | reverse complement strand
TCCGGCTCCAGCTGAACCCTGGGTCCCCCCGAGGATACCACAGCACCTCCTCGCCCACAGGCGGCGAGCCTTTGGGGGCGAATTGAGGCATGCCCTGGGAGGTCCGCTGGGGTGGCTAGAGGGACTTGAACCCTCGACCTCCAGGGCCACAACCTGGCACTCTAACCAACTGAGCTATAGCCACCGCGCGGGGGGCAATTATAGGAGGAGGGGCGAGTGCGGCCGGAGTTGCAATCGGGCCCTCCCCCCGGCGCCCAACCCTGGACCGACTGGGAGCTGGGGCTGATGCGGCGCTGCCTGCGCCTGGCGCGGGCCGCCGGGCGCAGGGGCGAGGTACCGGTGGGGGCTCTGGTGGAGAGAGGGGGCCAGATCCTGGGTGTCGGATCCAACCGGGTCGAGGCGGGCCGGGACGCCTCGCGTCACGCCGAGCTCCTGTCGTTGCGTGCGGCCAGCCACCGGGTGGGCGGCTGGCGGCTGGAGGGAGCCACCCTGTACTCCACCCTGGAGCCCTGTCCGATGTGCGCCGGGGCCGCCCTGCTGGCCCGGGTCTCCCGGGTGGTGTACGGGGCCTTGGACCCCCGCAAGGGCGCCGACCAGAGCGCCTACGATGTCCTGTCCAGCTCCAGCGGCAACCACCACCCGGTGGTGTCCAGCGGCTGCCTGGCTCAGGAGTCCGCGGCCCTGCTCCAGGGCTTCTTCCAGCGGCTGCGCCAGTGAGCCGGGCGGGCGCTCCCCTCACCCTCCAAAGGGTCACGGTCGCCGGCTACCCCGGAGTCGAGGTGAGACCGGAGCGAATGACCTCACTGCCGCCGATCCTCTGGCTGCACGGTGTGACCAACGTGCCGGAGTACGCCGCCCCCTTCCTCCTGGAGTTCGCCAGGATGGGCTTCCCCGCCCTGGCCCTGGCTCGCCGAGGCCGCCTCGGGGTCCCGCCGCCGGATCCCCGCCACATCAGCTTCGACGACTATCTCGAGGACACTATCAGAGTCTTCGACGCCACCGGAGGGGATGCGGTGGTCCTGGGACACAGCCAGGGGGGCCTGCTGGCGCTGAAGCTGGCAGAGCTGCGCCGGCCGCCTGCGGTGGTGCTTCTGGCTCCGCTTCCCCCAAGGGGAATACTGGCCGCCGCCCCTCGGCTGCAGACGCTGCCGGCCTCCCTCAGCAGTTTGGCTGCCATCCTGGCCGGGGCCAGGTTCCAGCCCACCCTCCGGCAGGCGACGGCGCTCTTCCTCAACAACGTCCCCCGTCATCTTCGTCTGGAGGTTTACCAGCAGGGAGTGCCGGACTCCGGGCGCTCGCTGCGGGTGGCCTACTTCCCCGGGGTGCCGGTCGACCCCGGCAAGGTTGCCGGGCCGCTGCTCTGCGTCTCGGGAGGTCTGGACCGCACCATCCCGGCCGCGGCCGTGGGACGGGTCGCCCGCCGATATGGAGGCAGCTGGCTGAACTTCGAGGACTGCGGGCACGAGTTCCTTCACGAGCCCCAAGGTCCGCAGGTCGCCGGGGAGATCGGGTCCTGGATCAAGGCTCGGCTCCAGGAACGTGCCCCTGGCTGAGGCCCGGCGCACGCTGGCCTACAATCTTGGCCCCGGGGAGAGGTGTCCGAGTGGTTTAAGGTGCCGCTCTCGAAAAGCGGTGTGGTCCAAAGCCACCGCGGGTTCGAATCCCGCCCTCTCCGCCACCCGCCGGTCCCGGTTGCAGGGCGACACTCAGGAGCTGGACAGGACCACCAGAGCGGCTCCGCTGGTGACCCGGATCTGGTACCCAGCGGCCGAGGAGCCGCTTCCCACCAAGTAGCGGCGAGGACCTTCGGGGCTTCCCCCCTGGACCCGGCTCACCCCGGGGCCGGCGAGGAGCGTCGCTCTGGAGCCCCGGGCGATCAGGAAGGTCATCTGGTTTGCCCCTCCGGTCACCTCCACGGGAACTTCGCTGTGAGCGGGAGGCAGGTCCACCACCATGGTGTAGGCGCCAGCGGCAATCACCAGGGACCGTACCTGGAGACCAGAGATCGAGCACCAGGTGAGTCGTCTCCCCCTCCACCACCACCGCTCATCCAAGCTTGCGGCTCAGCCGCACCGTCCAGCTCTGAGACCCACCGCCCGGCCTCGAGAACCGCAGGCTGTAGGCACCCTCCGGGGTGGCGACGATGGAATAGGAGGTGGGGCTCCGGCGGGAGGAGGCCAGAAGGGCCTCTGACTGGGTCACCGGCCCCGCCACCACCTCAACCGAATAGGCGCCGTTCAGGACGGTGAGGCGGGCCGTGCCGCCGGAGGGCGGGGTGGGCAAGGAATCCGGTTGGGGGGCCGAACCCTGGCACCCGGCGATCGCCAGGGAGCAGAAGGCGGCGGCCACCATGAGGCGAGAGGGCACCCTCACCGGCGAATCCCCACCTCCTCCAGCCTGTCCTCCATGGCCGCCGGGTCCTGGTAGACGCGAAAGGCTCCCGCCACCTCCAGCTCCTGGCGGCTGTATCCACCCGAGAGCAGCCCCACCCCGAGCGCCCCCGCTCGGCGGGCGGCCAGGATGTCCCAGATGCTGTCGCCCACGACGATGCAGTTCCCTATGGATGCGCCCAATCTGTCCGCGGCGGCCAGGAACAGGTCCGGGTCGGGCTTGGCGAAGGGCACCTCATCCCGGGTCACCACCGGCACCTCCGGTCCCAGTCCCAGGCTCCGCAGGCTCGCTGCTGCGGTCTCCCGGGTGCCACTGGTGGCCAGGGCCACCGGGACGTGGCGCCGACTCAGCTCCTGCAGCAGGTGACTGGCTCCCGGCAGAGGACGGACCGTGTCCCCGACCTCGTGGAAGTAGCGGGTGTGGGCCGCCTGCACCGCCTCCACCTGGGACGCCGAGAACTCGTGCCCCAGCTCTCGTCCCAACGCATGAACAAGCAGGCCCCCGCTCATCCCCACCCGGCGGTGGATGCGCCAGGCGGAGAGGTCGAAGCCCTGGTCGAAGAGGGCCCGGCGCCAGGCCAGGACGTGCTGGTAGACGCTGTCCACCAGCGTGCCGTCAAGGTCGAAGAGGATCGCCGCCTGGTTGCGCATGGCCGCGGTCATCATGCGCCAATCCCAGTGCAAACCGATTCCCCGGTTCCGGCCCCTTAGAATCCGTGTGATCGGGAGCGGTCGCCTAGTTGGCCGAGGGCGCGGCACTGGAAATGCCGTAAGGGGGCAACCCCTTCGAGGGTTCGAATCCCTCCCGCTCCGCCACCACGGCGGCATAGTCCTGTCCCCCGCCACCGGGTGGCTTAGGAGGCGCTGCCAGACGGTGGAGTTGGGGCGCGGACGGCCACGACGCCAACCAAGATCGACAGGAAGGTCACCCATCGATGCAGCCTGCGGCCTAGCGGTAACTGGGCGTCACGCGAGCCCCCGCTTCCGGAATCCAGATGACCACAGCCCCCCACCCCGCCAGATACGTTCCGGATCCGGCGCTCGCCACGTATCCTGTCCCCTGGTGGACGGCGAGCTTGATGTCGGGAGGCTCCGCCGAGAGCCGCGCGCCCCGGGGTTGTCGTGGGGCGACGCCCTGCGCTGGCCCCTCTGGCAGGTGGGCCTGGTCATGGTGATCTACTCACTGCTGAGCTTTCCGCTGGACCTGGCCATGGGCCAGGCGGATGGAGCCTGGGGTACTGTTTCGCTCCTGGGACCCTCAGGGGTGTTGGCCACATTCATTCAGGGACCGGTCGGGCGATACATCTTCTACTCCACCCTGGCTTCCCTGCTTCTCGCTTCGGGCGCGATCGTCGCCGCCGCCGGGGGCCTCCTCTGCTGGTGGCGCGTGCGACCAGGTCGGGGCTTTTTGGCGGCCGGCCTTCTGCTGGCGCTGGGTGGCAAGATGGCCGGCATCCTTGAGGCCATGAGCCAGAAGCAGGTCCTTCCCGAGACGCTGTCAACGTCGGTCGCCGCCGCCGTATTCGCCGCCATCGGGACCGGTGTCATGCTGGCGATGGTGCTGCTGGCAGCGGGCGGCGGTGCCATCGGGGCCTCGCATGGCCCCACCCCAACCATGGCCTCTCTGCCCAAGCTTGGGGTGCTCTTCTTGCTCTTCGGGGCGCTCCAGTTCCTGGCAGCCGCCCTTGCCGTCCCTTCCGGCCTGAGCGCCAACACGGCCGTCTCCCTGATGCCCGACCCCCAGCTCGCGCTGGCCTATGCGGTGCTCTCCCTGGCAGCGCCGGCCGTGTTGGTGGTGGCCGGAAACATGATGTGGCGCGGTGCCCGGTGGGCGCCGCGCCTTGCCGCTCTCGGCTGGTGGGGAGTGGTCGTGCAGGGGCTGGTGCTCATCGTGGCGAGCTGGGTGGTGCTGGTGCCGGCCGGGGCACCGCCGGGATCCGAGGTGCCTGGTGCCGCAGCCCTGGCCCTGGCCCCGGGGCTCTTCACCTCGGCATTCGCACTGCTGGCCCTCTGGGTTCAGCGCGCTGTCGGCAAGCGGAGTTGGCTGCCGGGACAGGCCGGGGGCCCCGCCGAGGGCTCAGGGCAGGGTGGTCACCCAGCCGGGGTGAGACCTGGGTGAAAGCCGGCCGGAAGCAGCGGACTGTCCCAGTTGGACTGGTGCGGTGAGCCCCCGGTGACGGCGGCCTTCTCCTCCCCGCCCTCCGCCGGTGGCTGGCGCGTGGTCCTCGGAAGGCGCGATGATCAGGGCAATCCCGGATAACAGGGAGGCGAGAGCGTGCCACCACCGGCCTATCAGCCCATCTCCGACTACGGGATCGTCGGTGACCTCCACACGGCGGCCCTGATCAGCCGCCTGGGGTCGATCGACTGGATGTGCGTGCCCCGGTTCGACAGCCCGTCCATCTTCGCCCGGCTCCTGGACTCCGAGCACGGCGGCTCGATGTGGGTCGAGGTGGAGGGAGGCATGGTTGCCGACAGCCGGCGCTACCTTCCCGGCACCAACATCCTGGAGACCAGCCTCAGTAGCCCGCACGGCCGGGTCCGCATCCAGGACTTCATGGTGGCTCGCGAGGGCCAGCGGACCCTGGAGCGAGACCACGTGCTGGTGCGGATCCTGGAGGCCCCGGACGCCGACCTGGAGGCATCCCTGCACCTCGATGCCCGCCCGGGGTACGGCAAGTCACCGGCGCGGTTCAAGGTCGCGGGCGAGGGCGGCAGTTGCCTGGAGCTGAGCCACCGGGAGCTGCACATCCACCTGGACGGCCCCGGGGGCTGGGAGGAGGAAGCGGGCAGGTGGGTGCAGCGACTGCACCTGCGCCGGGGACAACCCCAGGCGGTGGTGATGCGCTACGACGGGGACCGCAACTACCAGCTCCACGAGGACCCCAAGCAGCTGCTGGCCACCACGCGCCAGTACTGGGGCGAGTGGATCGGACGCTGCAGGTACGACGGCCCCTACCGTGACCTGGTCCTGCGCTCCGCCCTGACACTGAAGCTCCTCATCTACGACCCGGAGGGGTCGATCGTGGCCGCCCCCACGACCTCGCTGCCCGAGTGGGTCGGGGGCCCTCGCAACTGGGACTACCGCTTCACCTGGCTGCGCGACTCCAGCTTCCTCATCTACGCGCTCCAGCTGCTGGGGTACCAGGAGGAGGCGGCCAACTTCATGGACTGGCTGGGGAGGGTCCACGAGCGTCACCCCCGGAGCTGGCAGACCATGTACGGGATCGACGGCCGCACTGACTTGCGCGAGGTCGAGCTGGACCACCTCGAGGGATACCGGGGATCCCGCCCGGTTCGGATCGGCAACGGGGCCGCCCATCAGCTCCAGCTGGACATCTACGGGGAGACGATGGACTCGGCCTTCCTGCACCTCAGCTTCGGGAGGCTGGAGGCACCCCGCCTGCGCACCAGCCTGGTGGACATGATCGAGCACGTCGCCGGATCCTGGGAGTATCCCGACAACGGGATCTGGGAGGTGCGCGGAGGCAAGCGTCACTTCCTGTACAGCAAGCTGCTCTGCTGGGTGGCGATGGACCGGGGCCTGAAACTTGCCGACCAGCTGCGGCTCGACACCCCCCACCGGGATCGCTGGGTGTGGACCCGCGAGCAGATCCGCCACACCATCCTGACCCGGGGGTGGAGCGACCGCCTAGGCGCCTTCCGCCAGGCGCTGGACGAGGACGCCCTGGACGCCACGGCCCTGATGATTCCCATGCTCAACTTCCTCCCTCCCCTGGATCCCAGGGTGCGCAGCACCGTCAGGGCCATCCAGCGCGATCTGACCGACGACAGTGGATTCGTCTACCGCTATCGGAGGACGGATGGCCTGGAGGGCAACGAGGGCACCTTCCTCCTGTGCAGCTTCTGGCTGGTGAACAACCTCTGCATGCAGCGCCAGGTGGGGCCGGCCCGCGACCTCTTCGAACGGTTGGTGGCCCACGGCAACGACCTCGGCCTCTTCTCCGAGGAGCTCGACCCCGAAAGCGGGGAGCTTCTCGGCAACTTCCCCCAGGCCTTCACCCATCTGGCCATCGTCAACGCCGCCGCCCACATCGAGCGGGCCGAGGAGAACCGCGGGCCCCTGGCCGATCGCTGAGCACCGCGCCCAGGCCCGACCCCGGCACAATTGAGCCATGGCGGACTATGAGCTCGACCTGGAGCCGGTGGACAGCATCACCGTGGGTGTCCAGGGCGAGCCCGGCCAGCGCACCTTCTACCTGGAGGCCTCGCGGGGGTCCCGGACCTGTACGCTGGTCATGGAGAAGGCTCAGGTGGTGGAGTTGGGCGCCCATCTGCTGGCGGCCCTGCCCGACCAGCGTCCCGATCCAGCACCGGCGCCCGTGGGTGGTCCCCTCGGCCCCCCGGGCTGGCGGGTGGGCACCATCCAGATCTCGCTGGACGACCCCGGCGGGGGTTGCACCCTGGTGATGGAGGAGCTCACCGGCGTCGATGACGAGCCGGAGACGGACGCCGAGCCCCGACGGGTCCGCCTGGTCGCCAGCCTGAGTCAGATGCGTGGCCTGGCCGACCGGTGCCTGCTGGTGGTGGAGGGGGGCCGCCCGCTCTGCCCTCTCTGCCAGCTGCCCATGGACCCCTCCGGCCACGTCTGCCCGGCCCGCAACGGCCATCACCGGACGTGAGTCACAGCGCTCTCCGCCTTAAGGTGGTCACGACCCCTGCCGCCGGCCAAGAGGAGACTCCTCGATGACTCTTGCGACCCCAGTTCGCCTCATCACCGCCCTGGCACTAGGCGCCGTGGCCGCCCTGGTCCTGGCCGGTTGCGGCGCCTCCTTCGACTCCGGTGTTGCCGCCCCTTCGCCGACCCCCTCGGCGCGCGTTCAGGCGGCCACCTCCCCCACGCCGTCCCCCAGCGGCTCCGGCAGCGCCTGCGTCAACCCATCGACCACTCCCAGCTACACGCTGGCGGGGGCGCGCACCCTGGCGGGCAACCTGGAGGTGAAGGACATCAAGATCGGCACCGGGGCGACCGCCGCCGATGGCAACACCGTGCAGGTCAGCTACGTCGGCTCGCTACCCAACGGGACCGTGTTCGACAACTCGGTCAATGACAATGGCGGCAAGCCGATCTCGCTGACGATCGCCGCGGGGAAGGTCATCCAGGGCTGGGTGGAGGGAATCCCGGGGATGAAGGTCGGCGGCGAAAGGGAGCTGGTCATCCCCCCCGCCCTGGGCTACGGCTGCACCTCACCGAGCAGCAAGATCCCCGTCAACAGTACCCTCATCTTCACCATCACGCTGGTTGCCATCGGCTAAGGGGCGCAGCCCCGGCGGCAGGAGGGCAGCCACGCGGCGCTCCAGGTCGCGAGTCGCCGCCTCGGAGTCCGCGCCCACCGGCAGGAAGGTGGGGCCGAAGTGCAGGTGGACCTCGGCCCTCCGCGGCCGCAGCTTCCCTCGGGGCAGCACCTGCTCGGTTCCCCAGATGGCGCAGGGAAGGACCGGTGCCCCGGATCGGCGCGCGAGGTACCCGGCACCCCGCGAGAAGGGACGCATCCGCGCCCCATGGCTGCGGTGACCCTCGGGGAAGAGCACCACCACCCCGCCCTCCTTCAGCACGCCGAGAGCGGTGCGCAGGGCGGCCGCATCGGCCTCCTCGCGGCGGATGGGAAAGACGTTGCAGGCCCTCAGGTACCGGGCCAGGAACGGGTTCCGGAACAGCTCCGACTTGGCCATGGCATGCATCACCCGGGGGACCACAGCGCCCAGTAGCAGGGGGTCGTAGTTGGAGACGTGGTTGGAGCAGAGAAGCAGTGGCCCCGACTCCGGGATCAGCTCCAAGCCCTGGATGTCCGGCTTGCCGGACGCCGCGTAGGCCAGCAGTCGGCGCAGGCCGAAGAGGGTGACCCCCAGGGTGCGCGTCCGCCGTCCCGGACCATCGGGACCTGCTGTCGGTGGTGGTGCCGCGCTCAAATTGCTTCCCCTCGGGCTCCCCGCCCTCCGAAGTCGGGCGCCGTGCGCCGCCGCGACGACGATCACGCCAGTCTAGCCCCAGATTCGGGAGCCCAACCAGGCCACTTCCCGGGGCAAGCTGCGCGTACCCCCTGGTGGATTCGAACCACCGACCGTCGCCTTAGAAGGGCGCCGCTCTGATCCACTGAGCTAAGGGGGCTGACTGTGGCCATTCTGACGCTTTGCCGCCGGCTCGGCCCCAGCCGTCAACTCCCCGCCCGGAGTCCCCCACCGGACTCCCAATCGGCGGCCCATACAATCGAGGGATGACCGGCTCAACAGGTGGCGCCCAGGTGACCACCTGCTATCTGGCACGCCACTGCGACGTGGAGAATCCCCGCGGGGTGATCTACGGGCACCTCCCCGGGTACCCGCTGAGCGCTAAGGGTCAGGAGCAGGCCTTAAGACTCGGGGAGTTCCTGGGCCGGCGGGGAGTGGTCGCCATCTACACCAGTCCGCTGGAGCGAGCCGTGCAGACCACTCAGATCATCAGGGAACGCGTAGGGGGAGATCTCCCCTTCTTCCGCGCCCCCGGTCTCATTGAGGCTGAGTTCGGGCGCTACCTTCAAGGCATCCCGTACGCCCAGATCCCCTGGCGGCGGCCCCGCTGGATCGCCCACATGATCTGGCCCGGACTGCTTCCTGGTGACGAGAGCGTGGCCTCCATGTCCGGGCGGGTGGAGGCGGTCGTCCAGCAGGGCCTCCGGGAACACGGCGGCAACCCCTTCGTCCTGGTCAGTCACGGCGACCCCATTCAGGCCTACTGGGCCACCGCTGAACGGCGCCCCCCGTGGGCCCTGCACCGGCTCCAGTGCGCCAAGGGTGGGCTTCTGGAACTTTCCCTCAGGGAGGGCAAGCTCATCGGCAAGTCGTACATCTCGCCCGAGGCCATAGCAGCCGAGCTGGCTCTTTCCCCGGTCGCCGCCACCGCCTGACCTCGGGCGCGGCTCTCGCCTACCGCCTGAGCCCAGCCCAGCGAAAGATGGGCGCCTTGAAAAGGTCGCCCACCACCAGGTAGGCGCCTGCCACCAGAAGGAGCGCTCCCAGGTCCGGGGCCGGCACGCGGGACATGAGCCACCCGCCCCAGGCCAGGAACAGCACCACCGCCAGGCCCAGTCCGGAGCTGGCCGCCAGCCAGCGACTAGGCGCCGCGTGCCAGAAGTGCTCTCGCTGACGGACCAGGTACACCGTCGCCTGCCCGGAGACAACCAGCCAGACGAAGGAGAGGGTCTGCAGGGCGGAGTGCCTCAGGCCCATCAGATGCAGCCCCAGCTCCCAGACGCCGAAGGATAGGGCCACCAGGGGGATGGCGAGCGCCAGTGATGACCAGACCAGCGGTCTCACCCCCCAGCGCTGCGGTCGTCTTGGGGTGCGGACCCGGTCGGTGGCGATGGACATGGTGAGAAAGTCGTTGGCCAGGAGAAGCAGGACCACCAGGGTAGGAGTGGTCACGAAGCTCCCCAGGACGATCAGCCCGAGCCCGAGGAAGATGGACACCTGCAGCGTCTTGATGATCTTGTTCAGGGTGTAGGTGAGCATCCTTTGGTGGATCCGCCGGCTCACCTCGACCCCGGCCACGATGTTCCCCAGCCCCGGATCGGTCAGGACCAGACTGGCGGCTGCCTTGGCCACGTCCGTGGCGCTGGCCACCGCGATACCCACCTCGGCCGCGCGCAGAGCGGGGGCATCGTTGACGCCATCCCCGGTCATGCCCACCACCATTCCCGCCCCCTGCAGACGGCTGACCAGCAGCAGCTTGTCCTCCGGAAGGACCTCCGCATAGACGTCGGCGAGGTTGGTGGGACTCCCGACCGCACGGCCATGCCTCGCCTGGCCCGTCTCCGTCGAGGCGCGGAGGACGGATGCCTTGACCGCCACCGGCCCCAGCCCCAGTCGGCGGGCGATCGCCTCCGCGGTCGCGATCCCGTCGCCGGTCACCATCACCACATGGACCCCGAGGCTCCTCAGCCGCTCCACCAGGCTGGGAGCGTCCTCCCGTGGCGGGTCGGCGAACCCGACCAGCCCGATCAGCTCCAGGGGGCCAGCAGGGCCACTCACCGCCACGGCCAGCACCCGAGCCCCCGTGGACGAGAGCTCCTCCACCTTGGCGGCCACCTGGGTGAATGGCGACCCGGTTAGGGAGGCGACCACCTGAGGCGCTCCCTTGACAACCCGGTGAGGCTCCCCTCCAACCACCACCTGAGCCTCGGACCGCTTGGTGGCAGGTTCGAAGGGGACAAAGCTGACCACTTCGCCAGGAGGTGGGATCCCCCGCTGCTCGGACTCCTGGAGGACAGCCAGGTCCAGGGGATCCTGGGTCGACGCCTGACTGGCGGCGGCCGCCCAGCCCAGAAGGGTGTCGCCGTCATACGGCGGCAGGGGGAACACGCTTTCGACCGCCAGCCGGTTCTGGGTCAGAGTTCCCGTCTTATCCGTGCACAGGACCTCCATCCCGGCCGCGTCCTCGATGGCGGCCAGCCGGGTGACCAATGCCCCTGTCCGGGCCAGTTCGCGACTGCCCAGGGCGGTCGCCAGGGTGAAGGTCGCCGGCAGTGCCACCGGGACCGCCGCGATGAGGAGGATCAGCGCAAAGGGGACCATCTGGGTGAGCGGCAGGTGGCGGTACAAGCCGTCCGCCGCGGCGGCAGCCACGATGGCCACCGAGAGGGCGATCAGGGCCCGCACTATGCCGAAGATGAGCTTCTCGATGTTGCCCGGCGCCCTGGCTGTGGCCACCAGCTGGGTGGTGCGGCCGAAGTACGACCTTGCGCCGGTGGCGGTCACCCGGCCGTCGGCCTCTCCCCTGACCACCACGCTGCCGGAGTAGGCGGGGTCGCCGGCTCTCGCGCTCACCGCCTGGGCCTCCCCGGTCAGCGAGGACTGGTCCAGTTGGATCTCTCCGCTCTCGAGTCGGAGATCCGCGGGGACGATGTCGCCTGGGCGGAGGTGCACCAGGTCTTGGGGCACGAGCTGCTCCACAGGTAGCAGGGTCCACTCTCCGTCGCGCCTAATCCGGGCGCTGATCTGCAGACGCCGGCGCAGAAGGCGTACGGCGTCCTGGGCCCTCCCCTCCTGCACCGCTGCCAGGCCGGCGTTGACCACGAGGAGGACACCGAAGACCAGCGCCTGGAGGAGGTCGCGCAGGACCAGCTCGAGCACGATGGCCAGCTCCAGCAGCCAGGGAACCGGGGCCCAGAACTTGCCCGCCACCTCGCGGACCCGGCTCCGGGACGGCTCCGGCACCGAGTTGGGGCCCCACTGAGCCAGGCCGGCCTCTGCCTCCTCGGTTGTCAGGCCCTGGCCGATGGCCGGTTCCACTGCGGCCGGTGGGGCCGGCACCTCTCCCCGCCTATCCCCTACCGGTCCCCGACTCACATCCCGTCCCTCCGGCCGGCCGAGCGCTAGGCCATCCTGCCCTCCGCTCCCATCGTACGGGCATGGTCGATCTGCGCTCGGTCGCCCGCGTTGCACGGGAGCTACGCTGGGGGTGGGGGCAACAAACTCAAGGGGGGTGGAAATGCAGGAGCTCACGGTCGACGTGGTGACCATCGGGGCCGGGGGCGGCGCCTATCCGGCGGCCTTTCGGCTGGCCCGGTCCGGGAGCCGGGTGGTCATGACCGATCCCAAGGGCGTCATGAGCGGCAACTGCCTTTCTGAGGGCTGCGTCCCGTCCAAGGCCGTCCGCGAGGTGGCTCAGCTGTATCGCCGGGCTCGGGCGGGTGAGCGGATGGGTCTCCACGGCCAGCTCTCGGTCGAGTACCCGGGCGCCCTGGCGCACAAGAGGTGGGTTCAGGATCTTCGCTACCGGCAACACGCGGAGGAGCTTCAGGCCCTGGACCCTCTGCTCCGCCTCATCACCGGCGAGGCCCAGCTCCTGGACCCCCACACCGTTCTGGTCGATGGCCCCGAGGGCAGCTGGAGGCTCTCGGCGCGCTCGGTGGTCGTGGCCAGCGGCTCCGACATCACGGTGCCCAAGATCCCGGGAGCCGAGCTCTGCCTAACATCCCGCGACCTCTTCGCCCTGGAACCCACGCTCCTAGCGGTGCCCGACACCATGCTGGTCGTGGGTGCCGGATACATCGGCCTCGAGGCGGCTGGCATCCTGCACTCCTTCGGGACCCGCGTCGAGGTGCTGGAGATGGAGGACCAGATCCTGCCGGGCATGGACCGCGACTTCGCCGCCCTGCTGGCGGCCAACCTCGACCCGGAGATCCAGGTGCGGCTCGGCTCCAGGGTCCAGTCGGTCGAGGCAACCCCCGAGGGCCGCCGCGTTACCTACGTCCGGGAAGGGAAGGTGCACACGGCGGAGGCGCATCAGGTCCTCATGGCGGTCGGCCGCCATCCGGTCCTGCCCCCCGGCCTGGCCGAGGCCGGGGTGGAGGTCGAGGCCGGGCGGCCTCGGGTCAACCACTCCCTGCAGACCTCAGTGCCCCACATCTACGCTCCCGGTGACGTCAACGGCCGCTCGATGCTCTTCCACTCGGCCGTGCGGCAATCGCTGGTGGCGGCGGGCTGCATCGCCGCCGGAGACCGGGCCGCGGACCACTTTGACTTCCAGGCCGTGCCCACCACCGTCTTCACCTTCCCGGAGGCCGCCTACGTCGGACTGCTCCGTGGGGAGGCCCAGCGCCAAGGCTTCGAGTTGCACGAGTCGGCCTACAACTTCGAGGAGGACTCCCGAGCCCAGATCCTCGGTGAGCTGTCTGGGGAGCTGCGCCTCTTCTTCGCTCCCGGCAGCCTGCGGCTCATGGGCGGGTGGGTGATCGGCGTGGACGCGGCCCAGCTGATCGGGGAGATCGGGGTGGCCGTCGCCGCCGGCCTGACCGCCGACCAGCTGGCCCGCTTCCCCGACCAGCACCCGATGGCCCAGGAGGGGATCGGCAAGGCCGCCCGCCGGCTGGTCTGACGCCCGCCCGCTATCATCTGGGCCCAGTAGAGGGATTCCCAGGGGGACGCAAGATGGGCAGGATCGTGGTCGGAGTGGATGGATCCCGTCACTCCCTGGTGGCCCTGGAGTGGGCCTGCCGCGAGGCCGAGCTGCGCCATGACACCCTGGAGCTGGTGAGTGCCTGGAGTCTCTCCGCCGTCAGCTCCGCTGGCGCCTCCCAGGAGGTGATAGACATCCTGCAGGCGGCGGCCCAGGATGCCGTGGAGACGGGGCGCCAGCGCGCTGGCCAGCTGGCCCCGGGCATCGAGGTTGCCACGCGGGTCTACCGGGGCCAGCCGGCCCGAGTGCTGGTCGAGCGGGCCGAGGGCGCCGACCTCCTGGTGGTGGGCTCCCGGGGGCTCGGGGAGTTCAAGGCACTCCTCCTCGGCTCGGTGAGCCAGGAGTGCAGCCAGCACTCCCCCGTGCCCGTGGTGATAGTCCGGGACCAGGAGGACGCTACGAAGCCAGGCGGGCCTCCAGGGTAATCTCTGGTCCCGCCAGCGCCACCGACACCGGACAGGTCGCCTTGGCCCGTTCGGCGAACTCCCGGAAGGTGGCCTCGTCGATCCCCGGGACCCTGCCCTCCGTCGAAAGTTCGATGAGGGTGATTCGAAAGCCGGAATCCTGCCGGTCGATGTGGACCTTGGCCTCGGTCTCCACCCGCTCGGGCTCGTGGCCGGCACCGGCGAGGGAGAGAGAGAGGGCCATCGAGAAGCAGGCGGCGTGAGCGGCCCCCAGCAGCTCCTCGGGGTTGCTGCCGCTCCCCTGCTCGAACCGCGAGCGGCGCGAGTAGCTGGTGACGAAGTCGCGGCTCTCGGGCACGATCTCGCCGCCACCGCCAGCCTCGTTGGGCTCCCAAACCGCCCTGGCGCTCCTCACCGGCATGGCACACCTCCTAACCTGAGGTGCGCCGCGCGGCCCACCTCCTGAACTGACCGGTCCAGATTACCTCCCGCTTCCCGTGTCACCCCGGAGGACCCTTATAGCCCCCCGGATAGGATCGAAGTGACGGTCGGCCACCCGCTCCTTCAGGGGGATGATGGCGTTGTCAGTGATCTGAATGTGTTCCGGACAGACCTCGGTGCAGCACTTGGTGATGTTGCAATAGGCGAGACCGCCCTCCCCGTAAAGCTGCGGCAGGCGGTTCAGCACGTCCTTGGGATGCATCTCCAGTGAGGCCATCCGCACCATGAAGCGGGGTCCGAAGAAACGCCCCATCCCCTCGTGCTCGCGCATGACATGGCAGACGTCCTGGCAGAGGAAGCACTCGATGCAGCGTCGCTGCTCGATCACCCTCTCGATGTCGCGCTGCTGGATGTCAAAGGGGGCCACCTCCCCGGGCGCCGGGGTGAATGGCTGGATCTTGCGGTTGACCTCGTAGTTCCAGCTGACGTCGGTCACCAGGTCCTCCACCTTGGGGAACACCTGCATCGGCTGGACGATCACCTCCTGGGCGAGGGCCAGCACCTCGTCGACCCTGGTCTTGCACATAAGAGAGGGGCGACCATTGATCTCGGCGCTGCACGAGCCGCACTTGGCGGCCTTGCAGTTCCAGCGGCAGGCCAGGTCCCCCGCCAGGTTGGCCTGGATCCAGTGGATACCGTCCAGAACCACCATCCCCTCCACCACCGGCACCCGGTAGTGCTGGAAAGCGCCCCCGGAAGCGTCTCCCCGCCAGACCCGGAAGGTCACCTCCCTGTCGGTCTCCCCGTCGTCGTAGGCGATCCGTAGCTTCTTGGGCAACTCCTCGTCGGGCGAGATCTCCGGCTTGGGAGCGGGCTGCCCCTTCTGGCGAGCCCTGAGCTTGGCCTCGGCGGCGTCCGCCACCGCTGTGGCCGCCACCCGGGTCTGGCCGGCAGCCAGCTCGGCCAGCCTATCCGGCATGGGGTCCAGCGGGCGCTGAACCACCTCCATGTGCCCCCCGCCCCCGGCCCGGGTCACGAAATTGACGTGCCCCAGCTCCTCGTCGCGGTCCGGGTAGTCCAGCCGCCACTGCGACCCACGGCTCTCGCGCCTCTCCAGGCCGGAGCGGACGATGGCTTCGCTGACCGTCAGCATGAAGAGGTCATCGCGGGCGGTGCTGAAGCCCGGGTTGTAGGCTCGGTCCCCCGGCACCCTGATCCTCTCCGCCCTCTCCTTCAGCTCGAGGATTCTCTCCAGCGCTTCGCGCAACGACTCCTCGGTCCTGGCGATGGCCGCCCCGGCCTGCATCGCCTCCTGGAGCTCGCGATGCAGCCGGTAGGGATCCTCTCCCTCTCCGCCGGAGAGGGGGCGCAGCAGCACCCGGCGCTCCTCCTCGATCTGGGCCGCATCAACCTCGGGGAGCTGCGGCAGCATCTTGGCGTACTCGGCGGCGGACTCCCCAGCGCGCTTGCCGAAAACCAGGATGTCGCCCAAAGAGTTCCCACCCAGCCGGTTGGCGCCGTGGAGACCGGCCGCCACCTCGCCGGCGGCGTACAGTCCGGGCACGGTGGTGGCGGCTGTCTCCGCCTCCACGTTCACCCCCCCCATGGTGTAGTGGATCGTGGGGGCCACTTCCATCGGCTCCCTGGTGATGTCGACCCCGGCGAGGCTGTGGAACTGCTCATACATGGACGGCAGCCGTCGGCGGATGGTCTCGGCTCCCAGATGAGTGACGTCCAGGAAGGCTCCCCCGTGCGGCGAGCCGCGCCCGGCCTGGACCTCCTTGAAGATGGAGCGGGCGACGACGTCCCGTGAGGAGAGGTCCTTCTTGATCGGGTCGTAGCGCTCCATGAAGCGCTCACCCAGGGAGTTGCGCAGGATGCCGCCCTCTCCGCGGACCGCCTCGGTGACCAGGATCCCCCGAGCACCCGGCGGCCAGACCATCCCCGTGGGGTGGAACTGGACGAACTCCATGTCCTTGAGCTCCGCCCCAGCCTCGTAGGCCATGGCCGCCCCATCCCCGGTCCCCTCCCAGGAGTTCGAGGTGATTCGGTACATCCGCCCCCAACCTCCGGTGGCCAGCACCACCGCCTTGGCCCGGATGGTGATGAACTCCCCGTCCGCCCGCTGATACCCGGTGGCGCCGGCGATCCGGTCACCGTCCTTCAGAAGGCGGGTCATGGTCGTCTCCATGTGGACCGTGACCCCCTCCTGGTGGACCATGCGGTCCTGGCAGGTGCGGATCAGCTCCAGCCCTGTCCGGTCGCCTATGTGGGCCAGCCGGCGCCAGGAGTGGGCGCCGAAGGCCCGCTGGCTGATCTTGCCCTGCTTGGTGCGGTCGAAGACACCGCCCCACTGCTCCAGCTCGATGACCCGCTCGATGACCTCGTGGGCGTACAGCTCCACCATCCGCCAGTTGTTCATCATCGCGCCGCCGCGCATGGTGTCCCCGAAGTGGGTCTCCCAGGAGTCCTCAGGATCCACGTTGCCGAGGGCGGCGGCGATCCCCCCCTCGGCCATCACCGTGTGGGCCTTGCCCAAGAGGGACTTGCAGACCACCCCCACCGAGCAGCCCGCCTGGGCGGCGGCGATGGCCGCGCGCATGCCCGCTCCCCCGGCCCCCAGGACCAGCACGTCGTACTCAGCTTCTGCGGCCATCCCCCCTCCTCAGAAACCGAGATGGGGGTCGTGGATGACCCCGTATTGCAACAGACGGATGTAGAGATCGGTGGCGATCAGAGTGAACAGGCTGATCCAGGCGAAGGTGGAGTGGCGGGCGTTGAGCCAGCTCACCCCCTTCCAGGCGCGGTGGCGCTGGCGTCCCCCCAGGGCGCAGCTGAAGCAGTCCACTCCCCCGCCGACCAGATGCCGCAGGGAGTGGCAGCCGAAGGTGTATCCGGTGAGGAAGACGATGTTGACCAGCATGAGCGCGGTGCCCAGGCCGAACCCAAGGTGGCCGTGGTACCAGAAGGCGTTGTAGGCGTCGATCCAGAGCACCACCACAAACCCCACCGCGAAGTACATGAGGAAGCGGTGCAGGTTGTTGAGCACGAACGGCAGCCGGCTCTCCCCCCGGTAGGCTGCCCCTCTGCCCGTGGGAGAGGCGCTGGCCAGGAGCTGGGGCTCCCGGATCGCACATCCGGGGGGGTCGGAGAAGAAGGAGCGGTAATAGGCCTTGCGGTAGTAGTAGCAGGTGGCCCGGAATCCCAGCGGGATGTAGAAGATGAACAGAGCCGGGGATGCCGGCGTCCTGCCCACTGCCACCTGGGGCGAGTAGAAGGGCGACAGGTACTGGTGGAACTGGTCGGAGTGAAAGAAGACTATGGTCCAGAGGCTGTAGATCCCGAAGATACTGAGCCAGGCAACGACGTTGGCCGGGTAGACCCACCAGCGATCCTGGCGCCGCACATCGGCTGCGGACGGCGAGGAGAGGCTGGCCGCCATCAGCCCAGCACCGCCGTCACTTCCCGGACGGCGGCCGCGGACCGCTCCAGCTCCGCTCTCTCGGACGAGGTCAGCTCCACCTCGAGGACGTCCTGGACACCACCGGCTCCCAGCTTGACCGGAACCCCCATGACCACCCCGCTGAGGCCGTACTCCCCCTCGAGGCGGATGGCGCAGGGCAGGATCAGCCCGCGGTCCCGGAGGATCGCATCCACCATCTGGGCCACCGCGGCGGCGGGGGCGTAGTAGGCCGATCCGGTCTTGAGCAGCTTGACGACCTCGGCTCCCCCGTCCCGGGTGCGCTGCACGATCTCCTCCAGCCGACCCTCGGGGATCAGCCGGCCCACGGGGACCCCGGCGACGCTGGTCACACCCCTGAGGGGCACCATGGTGTCGCCGTGCCCACCCAGCACGTAGGCCTCCACGCTGCGCACGGAGACGCCCAGCTCGGCGGCCACGAAATAACGGAACCGGGCGGTGTCCAGCACCCCGGCCATGCCGATCACCCGGCCCCGGTCCAGGCCGCTGGACCGGATGGCGAGTTCGGTCATGACGTCGAGGGGATTGGTCACCATCACCAAGACCGCCTCGGGGGAGTGGCGCACCACCTGTTCCACCACCGGGCCCACGATCTGGGCATTGGCGCTGATGAGGTCATCCCGGCTCATGCCCGGCTTGCGGGCCAGGCCGGAAGTGACCACCACCACCCGCGAGCCCTCGGTGATCGCCATGTCTGTGGAGCCCATCACCGAGCTGTCGTAGCCCACCACCGGCGCCGCCTCGCGCAGGTCGAGAGCCTTCCCCTCGGCCAAACCATCGACCACGTCCACCAGAGCTATATCGACGAGATCCATCTCGGCCAGCCGCTGGGCCGTGGTGGCCCCCACGTT
>JAJYXT010000100.1 GCA_021801645.1 bacterium | reverse complement strand
GCCTGCCGGGGCACCTCGAAGAGCCGGCGACGAGTGGCCCGGCAGCTGAAGTCCGAGAGGTCCTGAGCGACAGGGACCCAACCTTGGAAGTCGCAGTACAGGTCGAGCCTCGACACCCGCAGTGGGCCCCGGGCCTCCATCACAGCCTCGTCCAACCATCCCTACACCATCGCCACAGCGGCATCCACCCCGTAGGCGTGGATGAACGGCGAGTGCCACTGCACGAAGGCCGGCGGGAACGGGTCGACCGCGCCCAGCATCAGCTCGATCCGCGCCGAGCGCAGCCAGATCGGGTACCCCCTCCAGCCGTGCGGCTTGAGGATGAAACCCTCGGGGTTGTCGCCGAGGTCAACCATGGACCCGTCGGCACCGGCTTAGTTTCGGAGCTCGCCCAATTCCTGGCGCAGGCCGGGGCGGAGCACGCCCGGCGCGGAGGCGTGGATGGTGTCCACTCCAGAGGTGAGGAGATGAACCATGCTCATTCGATCTCGTCCTGATCTCGAGCCAATGTACTTTGCCACCAGGGTGTTACAAGCACCCCTGGTGGCTGTGGGCTGGTGGAATCCCACCTGACCGGCACGGCCGGCAGCGGGCCGACCGCGATTGTGTCTTGCAGGGTCGCTCGGCCCCCGCGGGCTGGACCGCTCTCGCTCCCGCTGAGGTCGAGTCGAGTTGGCCGCAGCCCGAAGCCGGCGCCGACGCTGGCCCTGGTGATGAAGCGGCCGAGGTTGACCGAAGCCGCTCTCTCCGCTCCGGCACGAGGACCGGGCCACCCGCTCTCCGCCTCATTGGCGGCGCGGGTGGCCCGGGTTCCGCGCAGGGCACAGTAGCTGAGCTCCACAACCTCGACCACCCCGTTCGCGGGCCAGGACCACGGCGGTCGGGCAGCTGGCTCACTCGGTTGCATCGAGCACGAGAGAGCGGCGAGCTCACGAGTGCTTCGCCCGATCTCCGCCATCTCTCGCCTCCTGGTAATTCGCTGCACCGCGCCATGTGGTACGGGCCATTATATCACGACCACATGCGGAGTCAAGGGGTGCGTCAACCCCCACTCGCCCCCAAGCCCAACCCTCAGCCGCTGACCGCGGGACGCCCATCCCCATGGGCATCCCATTGGATGGACCGGGCTCTTCCTACCCCTTCAGCGGCCGAGCGTGGTCCGGCCGAAGACCAGGGTTGTCAGGTCCGCTGGCAGGTGGACCTCGATGACCGCCACCACCAGGGCATCCTGCTTCATGACTCGGAACAGCTGAAGCACCGGGACACCGTCCGGCACGGCCAAGACCCGCTTGAGGTCCGGGGCCGGCATCATCGCCTCAACGACATCCTCTCCTTCCGCCGCCGTGATCCCCCGGCTGGCGAGCAGATCAGGAAGCCACTGACCGTCCAGATCCGCCTCTGCCAACCCCAGTTCCCGCTCGACCCTGGGGTGAACCCAAGCACGACGGAGCGAGGGGATGCCCTCGGCCCCGTATCCCACCGACTCCTGCAACAGAACTGCAGTCCCTACCTCCACCTGGAGCAGTCCCGATATCCAGGGAGTTGCGGGCACCCGACGCGTCGCCGGCTCGATCGGGGCGATGACCCGGAACGACCTCACGGGACCAGATCCAGTCCGATCGCCATCCGGGGACGCCGACAAGCGGGCCGAGCTCAGCTGCGTCGCGTCCACCAGTCTCCGATCAGCCTTGGGGTCGCGCACGAAGCTGCCAGCCCCATGTTCGGCGACCACCATCCCCTCCTGCTTCAGGAGGCCGATGGCGCTCCGCACCGTGGTCCTGGTGACCTGGTACCGGGCCATCAGCTTGCGCTCCGATGGGAAAGCCACCCCCGTTGGCAGGCGCCCCTCCGCTATGTCCTGGCGCAGGTGACCTGCCAACTGCTGATATAGCGGCACCGGGCTGTCGCGTTCCAGGGTGGGTCTCACAACTGCTCCAGTTTAGCTGGTCCGCTCCATCTGTGGCTCGGCCCTAACCTGACGCAGACCAACTTTGACCTACGCCGTGAGCGGCGTACCATCGCGTCCATGGAGGGACACGGGCCCTTGGCGAGAAGGTATTTCCGTAGGGTCAACCAGAACCGTCGGACCCCGTCCCCATTGAATTGCAGCAACATCGGAGCGCAAGGGGCAACCGTGCGGGGAGAGACCGCGCCCGGCACGCCATACGTCCGCCATTGCGACGGACGCGGACTGGGCCACGCGACAGGAAGTGGGCTGCCGCCCGTGAGCAGCCGTTGGAAACCCCCGCGATGAGGCATTCCTAAGTGACGGCAGGCAATCAAAGCACGGGTTGGCCCTCTCAATTGGTCTTCGTGGCTCTCGGGCTGCTGGCCGTCGCCTTCGCCGCACGGACCGCAGTCGTGATCGGCCAGGAGTGGCGGGAACCCAATTACGCCATGCCGGTCTCAGTGGTGGCCGTCTCCGCCTTCTGCGGAGTGCTGACCATAGTTGGCGCTTACGTCGCCGCCCGCGACACCAACGGACTGCGCCCCTGGTTGACGGTGCTGACGGCGCTGCTCTTCTTGTGGGCACTCCTCACGATATTCTCGATCGGGTTGGGCCTTCTCCTGGCTGCCATCGCCAGCTTGGTGATCCGCCTGCGCCTCACTGACCACTCGCCCCTCGGCGGGCGCCACTTTCTGATTGGGGGAGGGTTGCTGCTCTCCGTCGGTCTCATCCCTCTCAGCGCACTGTCCATCAGCGGGCCTGTCGTCGGGTGCATGCCGAGCGGCGTGCAGAGCAGTGTTCCGATCTGGACTCTTTTCGGGTCTGCCAGCGGCCGAAGCGGGATGACCAGCAGCGGATCGGTGTCCTCCCAGCAAGCCGCAGGGCACGTGACTGTCGGCGGCACCACGTACGGATACACATGCACGAATGGCCGACTCACCAGCTTTCAACCTGGGTGAACTCTAATGCCAGGACCGGTGCGCTCCCCGTTGGCCGGCTCACTCACGGATGACTCGGCCCAAGCAAGGCTCTCTGGTCCAACGGTCGCTTCCAAGGCTCGACTCGGGACCCGCCCGTGGCTAGAAAGCCACGGATTTGATGCAGCACTTCGTGACTCAGTTATCCAGATATCTCCCAGTGTGCCTCGCAGCTGACAGACGACAGTGACACTCGCCGCAACGCGAGCGAACCGACCGACGTTTGACTGCTCTCACCCTGCCGACTCCAGGATCAGGCTCGAAGGCAGCGAGGGATTTGCACACG
Source organism: bacterium (assembly GCA_021801645.1). Classification (GTDB taxonomy): domain Bacteria; phylum Chloroflexota; class Dormibacteria; order Aeolococcales; family Bog-877; genus JAJYXT01. Next base: position 71,310 of record JAJYXT010000100.1, on the reverse strand, counting down.
ACGGGGTCGGCACGGGAGTGGTCGTGTCCACGATGACCGCGCCGTCCGGTCCGAAGAAGACCACCTGGACCGGCCGTCGGGGGCCACACCAGTTGCTCCAACGCCATTTCAACCTCGGAAACGGCGAGTTGCCTCCACCGGAGCCGGCCAGGGTAGCCACCTGTAGGTTTCCGGATACCTTTAGTGGATTCGTGGTACCCCCGAAGTAGAGCCCGAGCTTGACCGGAACCGTCAGATGGCACTTGGGGATGGTTGGGGCAAATGTGGGTTGCAGGCTGATCTCACTCCCGGACGCCGAGTTGGAGCCGGGAGACCAGGACCAGCCGATACCCTGAGAGCGGCAGGTGCCGAGGATCGTCGGCAGCTGGGGCGGAGCTCCGAGCTTTCGGTACGCCTCGAGCGTGACGCGCCAGGCGATCCCGGGCGCGGCTACCACGAACAACTGCTCCGGTTGGGGGCTTCCCGGCGACGTCATACTCGAGCCACCGACTCCGTCGCCGACCAGTGCCGAGCAGTGGCGTACCGATGAGGTCGGTGCTGTCTGCCCCTGTTGGACGTGGCCATCGGAACTGAATACTCCCACGATCAGATGCTTCCAGGGAGCCTTCTTCGCGGCGACGTAAGTCGTGGTGTGCAGGCTCGGGCCGGTGCAATAGGTCTGAACATCGACTCCATAGGCGCGTCCCGCCGGCAACACTCCCAGTTCCTGCTTCCCTCCCTTGCCGCTCAGATTCTGAGCGGTGGCGATCACCACATAGCCGTAGTCGGGGAGCACCTGGGAGAACCGCGAGCCAGCGGCCGAGCGGGGGGAGAGGCTAAACACCCGTGGGAGGGCGATCGCCACCGCCACCAGGGCCGTGACCGCCATCACAGCGCTCAGGCGCACCGGCATCCCCACTCGCCGTCTCTGGCCGCGTCCGGACGCCCGCAGCACCTGACGGAGATCCATGGCTGGGGCCTGGTACTCGTCCTCAAAAGCACGCCGGATCTGCTCCCTGATGTGCTCGTTCATGTATGTTCCTCCGCGGACTGGAGCTGCCGACGCAGTGCCCCAACTGCGCGGTAGAGCCGCGACTTGGTGGCGCGTTCTGAAAGGCCGAGGATTTGGGCGACCTCTGATAGAGGCAGGTCCAGGTAGTAGAAAAGGGCCAGAACCTGTCGATGTTGTGGTCGGAGCGTTCCCACTCCCTGAGCCAGGTCCTGGCGCCGCGCAACCAGGTCGGACTCATCGTTCTGTCCGGCTAACTCCGGGAGGGGCAGCCAGCGGAAGGAGGGGCGGCGCAATTGGGATCGGCAGCTATTGCGGACGATGGTCAGGAACCACGGCCGGAGCCCGTCCGGAGCGCCCTGAAAGCGTGGCAGGGCGCGTAATGCGTTCAAGCACGAATCTTGGAGCGCGTCCTGGGCCGCCTCTCGCCGCCGCAGGATCGTGAATGCCAGCCGATATCCTTGGTCGAGGAGCGGCTCGAGCAGCCTGGACATCGCCTCCTGATCACCCAGGTGAGCGAGGTCAAGGTCATCCACGTGCCCGGGGTCCATCAGCTGCTCCACGCCAGACACAACGCGACAGAGGCTCGGTTGGCCTCACGAACGTGCCAACTCGCTGATACGAACGTCCCGAGAGGCCATGGCTCAGGAGAGCCGGAGCCTTGCCTTCAGACGGGGAGGCGGCTCCTGGGCACCTGTCGGCACCGGATCTGGCCGGCACCAGCGACTCGGCCAATGTGCTCCTGACTCGCGATGCGCAAATCCGGGCGAGCCCCCGGGTCATGGCGGATAGCGGCTGACGCCTGCGGGTTGCCCCTGGAGCCGCCCTGCAGGGGGAGGCACGAAACCGCGCCGACGTGCGCCCGTCAAGACGTGGAGTGCTGGGCACTTGAGAGCGGGTACGCCGAAAACACATCAGGCGAGAGCCGCGACGGCAACGCGAACCCGGGCTATCTGGCCACCGGAACTGTGGCCTGCTGCGGCGAGGTTGAATGTGGGGAGCCAATGAGCCGAAGGGCTCACGGTGGTTTCTGAGACAGCCGGGGGAGGGTGGGCTCCCCGCGGACACCTGAGGGGTCCCATGGCGCATCGGAACAGCCGGGCGGCGGCCCTTCGCCCGGTGGACCCCAGGACCGCCATCCGAATGGGCGGCCCCGGATTCAACTCGTGGGACCCAGGGGTTGCCGTCACGGTTGCCGTCAAGTGCATTCGCATGGCGTCCGCACCGCTCGACATCAAGGCTCCCGTCGAGATCAAACTGGCGGAGGGAGAGGGATTCGAACCCCCGGAAGCGTTGCCGCCTCAGCGGTTTTCAAGACCGCCGCAATCAACCACTCTGCCATCCCTCCGGGTGGCGCCCGCCCTCATGATCCCACCGAGGACGGTGGGCCACGCAACGTTGGACGGTGCGCTGGCTCAGGCCGGAGAGGGCTCGGCCACTCCAAACTCGCGCACCGCCCGGGCCCGGAAACCGGCGCCGGCGGTGATCACCACCAGCACCCCTCCAGCGGCGAAGAGTCCAGCTACTCCGATCCCTCGCGCCACCCCGCCAGAGACGGCGTAGGCGATGGGGGTCAGGCTCATGCTGGAGAACATAAGGACGCTCATAACCCGTCCCAGCACCTCGGCGGGGGTCTTCTGCTGCACCAGGGACACCACCGCCACGTTGGTCGCGCTGACGAGGCTTCCCATCACCAGGGCCAGCAGCATCGCCACCAGGAGCATCGGTGCGCTGCCCAGGAGGACCGTCAGCACCCCGAGGGCCGCGGCCATCCCGAGCACACTGAGCCCAGGCCGCGGCAGTCGGAGGCCCGCTCCCATCGCCGCTCCGCCGACCAGTATCCCTGCCCCCAAGCCCCCCTCGATGAGGCCATATCCCGCAGGTCCCCAGCCGTGAGCCCGGGCCAGCAGTGGGATCCCCACGTTGAGCGGGCCGCCCGCCGCCAGGTTAAGCACCGCCGTGAGCGGCATGAGTGCCCGCAGAAGGGGGTTGGCAAGGCTGGCGCGCAACCCGGCTGTCAGGGAGGCCCATCCGCTCTCCCTGGGCTGGGACGTGGGACCCGGGGCGGTGGTGGCCCGGACCACCAGCAGCGCGGCGAACGCTACCAGGAAGCTCCCCCCGTCCACGAGAAACGCCGGCCCCGGCCCGGCCAGCCCGATCACCAGCCCACCCAGCGGCGGGCCGATGATCATGGTCCCCTCCACCGCCAGTTGCCAGACGCCATTGGCGGCGGACAGCCGCTCGGGGCTGACCAGCGCCGGCACCAGGGTCATCGTCGCGGGGTAGAAGAGGGCGTCGAAGACACCGAAGATGGAGGCGATCAGGAAGAGCAGCAGGACAGACAGATGGCCCAGGAGGACCACCGCCGCGACCCCACTGATGAGCAGCGCGCGGCTCATGTCGCTTCCCAGGATCACCCGGCGCGGGCCGAGGCGGTCGACCACCACCCCGCCCGCGAGCATGAGGATCGCCCTCGGGAGGGCCGAGGTGGTCAGCAGCAGCCCCAGGTAGACCGGGGAGCGGGTGAGCTGCAGCGACGTCCAGGCCAGGGCCACGAGGTAGACCCCGTCCCCGATGGCCGACACCCCCTGACCGCCCGCGAAGATCAGAAACCGTCGTTCTCTGAGGATTCCGGGAAGGCGGAGGGACCAGGGCAACTCGGGAACTCCTATTGGCGAGCGGAGTCTCGAGAGTAATGCTTCGAGAGACTGCTGTCAAGACTCCGGGGGGCCAATCTCCTCAAGGCCGCCCAGGTAGCCACGGAGCGCCTCGGGCACCCGGATCCCGCCCCCCTTCGTCTGGTAGGTCTCAACCAGGCAGTCGAAGGTGCGAGGCAGGGCAAGGGCGCTCCCGTTGAGGGTGTGCACGAACTCGGGCTTCCCCCCGGGGAGCCTGAAGCGAATGTTGGCCCGCCGGGCCTGGAAGTCCCCGAAGACGGAGCATGACGAGACTTCGAGGTAGCGGCCCAGACCGGGAGCGTAGGCGTCGATGTCGTACTTCTTCCACTGGGCGAAGCCCATGTCCCCCGAGCACATCAGCCGCACCCGGTAGTGGATGCCGAGCGCCTGGAGAACCGACTCCGCGTCGCGCACCAGGGACTCCAGCTCGTCCAGGGAATCCTCCGGCCGCACGAACTTAACCAGCTCCACCTTGCTGAACTGGTGCAGACGGATGTACCCCCGCGTGTCCTTCCCCGGTGCCCCGGCCTCACTCCGCCAGCAGGGCGTCCAGGCCACGTGCCGGATGGGAAGCCGGTCGGCGTCAAGCACCTCCTCCCGGTAGAGGTTGGTCACCGGGACCTCGGCGGTGGGGATCAGAAAGCGGTCGCCCTCCGCCACGTGGAAGGCCTCATCCTCAAACTTGGGAAGGTTAGCGGTACCCACCATGCAATCCCGGCTCACCATGTAGGGGGGCGAGACCTCCTCGTAGCCGTGGTCGGCGGTGGCGAGATCGAGCATCAGCCAGGTGAGGGCGCGCTCCAGCCTGGCCCCCGGCCCCTTGAGGAGCGCGAACCGGCTCCCGGCGACCTTCACCGCCCGCTCGAAGTCGAAGATGCCCAGCCGCTCCCCGAGGTCGTAGTGGGTCAGCGGCTCGAAGTCGAACGTGGGCGCCTCCCCCCAGGTGCGGACCACCTGGTTGTCCTCGTCCCCGACGCCGAAGGGGACCGAGGGGTGGGGCGGGTTGGGGATCGTCAGGAGAAGCCGCTGCAGCTCCTCCCAAACCTCACGGCGGTGCGCGTCCAGCTCCCCAATGCGGCGCTTCAGCTCCGCCAGCTCAGAGCGCTCCGCCGCGGCGGCCGACGGCTCCTCCCGGGCTCGCCGTCCCACTTCTGCGGAACGCTGGCCGAGCTCGGCCCGCAGGGTCTCCACCTGGGTCAGCGCAGTTCGATGCTCGCGATCCAGCCGCAGGACCTCGTCCACCGGGGCATCCTCGCCCTTGAGACGGGCTCCTTCCCGGACCAGGTCGGGATGGTCACGGATATAGCTGAGGGCCAGCACGGGTTCTAGGTTACGCAACCGAGGTGGGCTCAGCCCACCCGGCTACTCCGGGCGCAGCGTGGGGAAGAGGACCACGTCGCGGATGCTGGGCGCCCCCACCAAGAGCATCACCAGCCGGTCCACCCCGAGCCCGATCCCCCCGGCCGGGGGCATGCCATGCTCCAGCGCCTCGACAAAGTCCTCGTCGAACGGTGGTACCTCGAGGTTCCCCTGGGCTCGGCGCCGCGCCTGCTCCTCGAAGCGGCGTCGCTGCTCCACCGGGTCGTTGAGCTCGGAGAAGGCGTTGGCCAGCTCACGCCCTCGGACCACCAGCTCGAACCGCTCGCAGAAGCGCGGATCGGCGGAGCGGCGGGCCAGCGGGGAGACCTCGACCGGGTAGTCGGTGACGAACGTCGGGACCTCGATGGTGGGCTCGACCAACTGCTCGTAGATCGCGAAGAGCAGCTCACCCGAGGTGTCGGGGAGGGGCCCGGTCGCGCCGGCTGTCCGAGCCGTCGCGGCCAGCTCGCCGGGCTCGGCCCAGAGCGAGAGCGGGTCCACTCCCAGCCCGGAGCCGACCAGTTCGGCCATGGTTCTGCGGGGAAACGGGGGGCGGAGGTCCCGGGCGGACTCCGGGACCGGTCCGGCCTCAGCCGCTGCCCCTACCGCGCCGGCCACCAGGGCCTCGCAGAGGGCCATCATTGAGGCCAGGTCCCCGTACGCCTGGTAGGCCTCCAGGAGGGTGAACTCGGGGTTGTGGCGCGGGGAGAGCCCCTCGTTGCGGAAGACACGCCCCACCTCGTACACGCGCTCGAAGCCCGCCACCAGCAGCCGCTTCAAATACAGCTCCAGGGCGATGCGCAGGTAGAGGTCGGTCCCAAGGGAGTTGTGGTGAGTGCTGAAGGGCCGGGCCTCCCCACCCCCGGGGATGGGCTGGAGGACGGGGGTCTCCACTTCCAGGAACCCACGCTCGTCCAGGGTCCGGCGCAGTGATCCGATCACCGCGGATCGCTGGCGGAAGGCAACCTGGTGCTCCGGAGTGGTCAGGAGGTCCAGGTAGCGGCGGCGGTAGCGAAGCTCGGTGTCCACCACCCCTGAGTGCTTGCCCGCCGGCGGCCGGAGCGCCTTGGCCAGCAGTGACAGCTCCGACAGCTCCAGGGATGGCTCACCGCGTCTGGTCCTGATAAGCACACCCTTGGCGCCGACGATGTCGCCGAGGTCCAACTCCCCCAGCCGCTGAACCAGCTTCGGATCCTCCCCGTCGGCCGAGGCCAGCAGCTGAAGCCGTCCGCTGGCGTCGAAGATGTCGGCGAAGGTGATCCCGCCGCTGGGCCTGAGCCGGAGGATCCGGCCGGCCACGGCGACCCGCTGTCCCTTGACCCCGACCGCGGACGGCGCCAATTCGGCCGCCTCCTTGCAGCTGTGGTCGGGGGTGAAGTCGACGCCCCAGGGCCGCACCCCGGTTTCGGCCAGGAGGGCGGCCTTGCGCCTGCGCTCCTCCAGGATCTGGGCCAGGGAGCCTCCCGCGGCCGGGGGCTCCCCGGTCACGCCAGCTCTAGGATCCGCACCCGCCGGGAGCCGCCAGGAGTCTCCACCTCCACCTCCTCTCCCGGTTCCCTGCCGATGAGAGCCTTGCCCACCGGCGATTCCAGGGAGATCCTGCCAGAGGCCGCGTCTGCCTCCGCAGGCCCGACGATGGTGTAGCTGCTGGTGCCGAACTCGTCCTGGACGGTCACCGTGGAACCGAGTCGGACCGAACCGTCCGCGGCTGCCTCGCCGATCAGGCTGGCGTTGCGGATCATCTGCTCCAGGGTCATGATCCGGCCCTCCACGAAGCCCTGCTCGTTCTTGGCATCCTCGTATTCGGCGTTCTCACTCAGGTCGCCGAACTCCTTGGCATGCTTGATCCGCTGGGCGATCTCGGGGCGGCGCTGGCCGACCAGGTGCTCGAGCTCCTCCTGCAGGCGGCGCAGGCCGTCGGGAGTTAGGGGAACTGGCTTGTCCTGCATCTTTGTACTGGCTCCCTGCCGGCCGCAGCCGGCGTCTGTGGCCCGCCTTCGAGGTCTTCATGAGGCGTGGGCCGGGATGGGAAGTCTACCCGACCGGTGCCCGAGTGACAAGTCGGGCCTTGGCGCCGGTGGCGATCGGCCCTTGGTCGCGGTCCGGCCAGAGGGCTGCGTGGGCGGGGCCGAGCCTCGACCGTCCCTCGGGCCGGACTTCACCCGCCATGGCGCCAAAATGGGGCCTTCTCGGCCCGGGTAGCATGGCCGGTCATGGTCGACGAGAGCTGGGATCGAGACAACCTCGCCTGGTGGGAGGAACGGGTCGAACTCCACCTTGGCTCCGACTTCTATGACCTGCCCTCGTTTCGGGCCGGGCGCAGCTCGCTCTTCCCCTACGAGCTGGAGGAGCTGGGCGAGGTTGAGGGCAAGGAGCTCCTCCACCTGCAATGTCACGTCGGGCTGGACAGCATCTCCTGGGCCAGGCTCGGGGCCCGGGTCACGGGCCTCGACTACTCTCCGGGGGCGGTTGCCGCCGCCCGCCGGTTGGCCGAGGAGGACGGCGTCACGGCCCAGTTCACCTTGTCCAGCGTGGCGGAGGCTCCCTCCGCCCTGAAGCGGCAGTTCGACATCGTCTACACCGGCAAGGGGGCGCTCCCCTGGCTGCCCGACCTGAGCTCCTGGGCCGAGGTCGTCAACCGCCTGCTCCGACCGGGCGGGCTGCTCTATCTGGTGGAGTCCCATCCGCTCATCGATTGCATGGGGGAGACGCCGGAGTTCGAGCTGGACTACGTCGACCCTGAGGCCACGTCGTGGGATGAACCGGGGGACTACGCCGTCCCGGAGGCGGTCACCAAGAGCAATCGGACCCATGAGATGGTCCACCCACTCGGGGAGGTGGTGAGCTGCCTGGCGCGGGCAGGGCTGGAGATTCGCCTTCTCCGCGAGCGCAGCGAGATCTTCTTTGCCCGCTTTCCGGAGCTGGTGCCAGCGGAGCCGGGTGTCTGGAGGCTGCCCCCCGGTTGGCCCCGGCTACCCCTCAGCTACTCGCTGCTTGCCCAGAAGCGCTAGCTCCGGCCGGCTGTCCGGGGCCACAGTTACTCTTCGGCCCACCTGCTCGTGGAGCGGAGTTCGGGAGCCGGGTGACGCCATCTCGAGTGACGCCGATCGCACGAGTCTGTAGCGAGACCTTCACCAGTTCGCAATTTGCCCCCGGAGGTGGGTGGTGTTAGGCTAACCGCGTGCCCCGGGGCAGGTCCCCGGATTCATGTCGCCCCCCCCTCTCGGGGCGTCCCTTTCGGGGGGCGCCCTTTTTTTTGCCCTACTGGTGGTTGAGCTCCGCCAGCACCCGCAGCCCCTCCAGGAGCACCAAGGGGTCGATCACATCGACGCCGTCCACCATGGGGCCGACCAGCTCCGCCATTCCCCCGGTGGCGACGACCTGTGCCGGTGTCCCCAGCTCAGCGCGGATCCGCCGCAGCAGCCCCTCCGCCTGGGCTGCGGCCCCGAACATGATCCCCGATTGCATGGAGGAGACGGTGTTGGTTCCCAGCACCCGGTCGGGAGCCACCAGGTCGACCCGAGGGAGCCTCGCCGCCCGCGCGAACAGCGCATCCACCGACATCTGCAACCCAGGCGCGATCGCCCCCCCCAGGTAGTCCCCATCTGGGCCGATGGCATCGAACACCGTGGCCGTGCCGAAGCTGACCATGATCGCCGGGGCCCCGTAGCGGTGGCGCACACCCACGGCGGTGGCGATCCGATCCGCACCCACGTCGCGGGGCGGGTCGTAGTTGACCCGCATCCCGGTGATGGTCCCGGGCCCGATCAGCAGCGGCTCCCGGTGGAAGTACTCCCGACTGGCCTCCCGCAGCGGCTGATTCAGGGGGGGGACCACGCAACTGATCGCCACTTGGCGGAACTCGGGGGCGATGCCCCGGTGGGCCAGCAGCTGCAGGAGCTGCCCCCCCAGCTCGTCCGGTGTGGCGTCACGGCGGGTGGCGAAACGCCCATGGGCGGCGAGCCGGTCGCCCTCGAATACCCCCACCGTGAGGTTGGAGTTGCCCGCATCCAGCGCCAGCAGCACCCGGAACCCTCCTGAGATCGGGCCAGTTTGGCCAAGCCGGACTATAGCCGGGTCTCTGGTCGGCGATACTGACGGCAGAGAGTCAACCCCAAGGACGGTGTGCCTTGCCCGCAGCGCTGAGTGCCAGCTCCCTCCGCATCGGCTCCGTGGAGCTCGCCAACCCGATCTTCATCGCCCCCATGGCGGGCATCACCGACCGTCCCTTCCGGTCCATGGCTCGGGAGCTTGGGGCCGGCCTCACCTGCAGTGAGATGACCGCGGCCGCCGCGCTGGTGCGCGCGCCCGAGGACAGTTTGGGGCGGGTGCTGGACCTGGCCCCGGACGAGCACCCGGTGGCGGCGCAGCTGGTGGGGAACGACCCCCAGATGATGGCGGACGCCGCTCAGATCTGCGTCGCCATGGGCGCTGACATCGTCGATGTCAACCTCGGCTGTCCCGTCCCCAAGGTGGTGCGTCTTGGCTCCGGAGCGGCCCTGGCGCGCGAGATCGATCGCACCGCCGCGGTGCTGGAGGCGATGGTCTCCGCGGTGCCTGTCCCGGTGACCGCCAAGATGCGCCTCGGGTGGGACCACGACACCATCAACGCTCCGGAGCTGGCCCGGGCGCTGGAGTCCGTGGGGGTGGCCGCGGTCACGGTTCACGGTCGCACCCGCTGCCAGCGCTACACGGGATTCGCCGACTGGGAGCAGATCGCCCGGGTCAAGGAGGCGGTGGACGCCATCCCGGTCCTCGGCTCCGGGGACGTCCGCGACCCTCGAGAGGTGGAGCGCCGGATCCGGGCCGGGGTGGTGGACGGGGTGGTGATCGCCCGGGGGATGATGGGCGACTGGCACCTGCTGCAGCAGACCGTGGCCCAGCTCCGCCAGGGGGACCCGGGGCCCGAGCCCAGCTTCCAGGAGCGGCTCACTCTGGCCCGGGAGCACTGGGATCGGATGGTGGTGTTCCACGGGGAGCGGCGCGGGGTGCGGCTGGCGCGCAAGTTCGTCGTGTGGGCCATCAAGGGTTGCGCCGGCGCGGCCCGGCTGCGGGCCCGGGTGGCCGACCTGGAGAGGGCCGAGGACATCGACGAGATGTACAAAGAGATCCTGGCGGCCGGAGAAGGCCCCCAGGGATGGCACCGGCCCGAGTTCAGCTCCGGCGAGGGCTGAGAGGGATGGCTGGGGCGCGCCACCTCGTCTGTCCCAACTCCTGCCCCGGGGGTGCCTTCGAATTGCTGGGCGGCCGGGTCCTGGTTGACTCGGCTGGCCACTGCCTCCGGCACGAGACGGAGGTGGCGACCTTCACCTGTGCCATGTGCGGTGCGGTGGCGGTGGACCTGGCCGCGGCAGAGCGGGCCCTGCGGCGCCAGGCGCCCGCGCCTCTCGAGGAGGAGCTGACCTGCCCAGGATGCGGTGTCACGCTGCTGGCTCCGTCCGGGGTGGAGGCCGACCTTGAGCTGCAGTGCCCCGATTGCGGCCTGGTGTTCGCCCCCGACGAGGGGAGGGCGAGGCTGCTCGGATCCAGCTCCCCCGAGGCCGACGACGAGCCGGAATGAGTGCTCGGTACGTCCTCAGCCCAGGGCGTCGATCTTGGCCGCCAGGATGAAGTCGTTGCGAGAGAGTCCCCCGGCGGAGTGCGTCGTGAGCTCCACCTCCAGGTGGCCGTACCCCAGTCGCAGCTCGGGGTGATGGTCCTCCCGTTCCGCCAGAAGAGCGACCCGGACGGCCAGCGCCACCGGTTCCCCGAACCCCCGCAGCCGGTAGTCCCGCCGCAGCCGCCCCTCCTCTGAACGCCATTCGGAGCTGAGGCCTCTCAGCAGCTCTGAAGCCTCCTCCACGGAGAGCGCCGGCGGCCGCGGCTGGCAGCTCTCACGGCTCAATTCGACCATCTCAAAGCACCTCCGCCCGCTGCAGCACACGGTGCGCGATCGCCAGCGCTCCCGCGTAGGTGGCCTCCATACCCTCGAACCGGAGCCCCCGGGCGCCCAGCGTCCTCGCCTGGGTGTAGGGGGTGTCCGAGGCGTAGTGGATGATGCCGACATCCATCGCCGGGCGGGTCAGGTCCACCTGCTCGCCGGTCGGGTAGCGGGAGCTGTCCCCGGCCTCGTACACCGCCCCCAGGTAGGGCCCGCTCTCCATCTCCACCACGGTGTAGGCGTTGCGGTAGTAGAAGTCCAGATAGGCGCGGTTCTGCAGGAAGGTACTGCGCACCGAGACCGCCCGCTGGCGGTCCAACACGGAGCGCGAGGTGACGTACGGGGCGACGGCTCCGAAGGAGAAGCAGTTGTCCACCCAGTAGGTGTTGGAGCTGTGCTCATCGTGAACCACGTCGGGGATCATGACGTCGCCGACGTCGGCGTTCAGGGTGGCGGCCTTGCCCAGGACGTATACCCCCTCCACCCGATCGGTGGCCTCCATGATCTGGCGCAGGATGTGGTACGCGCCCAGCCCCAGGGGGTACTGGATGTTGAGGATCACGTGGGGAGCCCGACCGAGGGCGGGCGCATGAGACGCCCCCACCCCCAGGCGGGGGTCGAGATGCTCCCAGGAGAGCCGGTCCAGTACCATCACCTGGGCGGCGACCGCGGTGCCGGACCTTGCCTCCACGTGGAAGATTCCCTCCAGCCGCTCCTCGGCGGCCCTTCGAGCCCGGGCTTCCGGGTGGGCCGCGAACCACATCCGGGCGGCGAAGTACAGCAGGTTGTCCCGCGAGATCTGGGAGCCGGCCGAGCGGCTCTCCGCGAGCAGTTCGCGCAGCTCGTGGTCCGGTGAGCCCGCCGCCCAGGCCAGGATCTCCTCCTGATGGCGCCGGGCGACGCCGGACAGGAGGTTCACCAACGAGTGGGCGTTGCTGCTCACGAAGACCAGGGGCCGCTGGCGCAGCCCCTCCCGGGTGAGGACCTCGCCGACCGGCCCCCACCACTCCCGCGTCGCCCTGGCGTAGCCGACCTGCGTCCCCCCGACCAGCCTCAGCCGCAGATCCATCGGGCGACGGCGGACCTCGCCGAGGAACTCCGGCATCCGCTCGCGGAAAAGGGCCTCCAGCCGGCCCCAGTCGTCGGCGCCTATCCCCAGACGGGATCTGGCCACCCGCATCAGGTCGCCGGTAACTCGGCGCAGCCGCCGGTGGGCCTTGTTCCACTCGATCTGGACGGCGACCAGCATGGGCACCAGGTCGTCGAGGTCCGAGCTGCTCGCCAGGGCCGCGGCCAGGGTCCGGCCCTCCCGGCTCCACCACCACCTCCGCCTTCTTCCCGGAGCGGTCATCGGGACCCAACCCTCCCCGCCCACCATCTCCGAGGGTGACTGCCCCATCACCACGCGCTCGAGGTGGGGCACCACCGGTGGCAGCCGCTGCAGCGAGTAGAGGAGGGCCCCGGTGTCGATCTGGTCCGACTCCGCCAGCGGGTGAAGCGACGACCCCATCTCCAGGTGGGCCCGTTCCAGGACCCGGGCGCGGACCTCGCCAGAGGAGCGCAGCACGGTTAGGAAGGTCCGGGTGTAGAGCTCCACCCGGTCACGCCCAGGTGGCTCCGCCGGAGACTCCGGCCAGAGGGGGCGGAGGGGGAGTCGCCGGGCGGAGGGCGGGCTCATCGCCGCAGGCGCAGAGGCTCAGCCATGACCACCGGCGAGTCGGGAGCGACCGGCTCCGGGAGTGGCGGGGCGGCCAGGGCCCGTACCGCGAATCCGTACCGGCCGGCCGCCATCGGGGAAAGCAGGGCTCGGTAGTGCGCGCGGCCGTTGGACGCGGTCTGGTCCAGGAGCATGGTCTCCACCGCGGCCGGCGCCAGCTGCCCGTCCTCGGTCACCGGCCCGTGCAGCAGCTGGACCTCGACCTGGTGGGGGCGGAGCTCACCGAGCTCTGCCACGGCCTCCACCAGCCGCTCGCCCCCGGGGGCGAGCGGGCGGCTGCGAGCGGCCAGCCGGACGTTTGTGAAGTTGCGCCGGACCTGGGCCCGGAACCCGGCCAGAGCCAGCGCCCCGCGCCCGTCGCCTGCCTCCAGCAGCCCCCTGGAGGTGGCCGCCGGCAGATAGAGGCGGCGCACGTAATCCTCGAGCATTCTGGATCCCAGCGCCAGCGGCGTCACCGTGGCCATCGACCGCCGCAGGGTCTGCAGCCACCTCTCCGGCAGCCCGTCCGGCCCTCGTTCGTAGAAGGCGGGGAGCACCTCGTCCTCGAGCAGCTGGAACAGCGCCTCGGCCTCCAGCCGATCCCTGGTGGCCAGATCCGCCTCGTCCTCAAACGAGGGGATGGCGAAGCCGTTGCCCTCCTGGTAACCCTCGTCCCACCAGCCGTCCAGGATTGAAAGGTTGATGGCGCCGCTCACGGCAGCCTTCTGCCCGCTGGTGCCGCAGGCCTCCATGGGGCGCCGGGGCGTGTTGAGCCACACGTCAGCTCCCTGGTACATCACCCGGGCGAGAGCCAGGTCGTAGTCCTCGAGGAAGACCAGGCGCGAGCGCAGCTCCAGCTCCCCCGCGGCCTGGGCCAGCTGCTGGATGATGCGCTTGCCCTCCTCGTCCTTGGGGTGCGCCTTGCCGGCGAACACCAGCTGCAGCGGCCGCTGGGGGTCGAGCAGCAGCCGCCGCAGCCGCTCCGGCTGGCTGAAAAGCAGATTTCCCCGCTTGTAGGTCGCCACCCGGCGGGCGAATCCGACCAGGATGCCGCCCTCGTCCAGCGCCCGGTCGGTCCACTCCAGCTCGGGATCCGGGACTCCCTGCCTGCGCAGAGAGTGGCGCAACCTCTCTCGGACAGCTCTGATCAGCCGTTGGCGTCCGGGCTGGCGCATCTCCCAGAGCTGGGGTCCGGGCACCGATAGGAGGTCGGAGAAGTCCGCCTCGCCGGCCCGGTCCCAACCCGGCCCCAGCCGGGTGTCCAGTAGAGCGGCCGCCTCCGGCGAGGCCCAGGAGCGCACGTCCACGCCGTTGGTGACCGCGGCGATGGGGATCTCGCTGGCGCCCAGCCCCGGCCACAGCCTGCGGAACATCTCCTGGCTGACCTCGCGATGGAGCTCGGAGACCGCGTTGGCCCTTCCGGACATCCTCAGCCCGAAGACCGCCATGTTGAACGGCGCGCCGGGCTCCTCTCCGGGGAAGTGCCCGAGGGACATCAGCCGGTCCACGGGGATTCCCAGATCGGCGCAGAAGCCGCCGAGGTACCGTTCCATCAGCTCCCGTGGGAAGTGGTCGATGCCGGCCGGGACCGGGGTGTGGGTGGTGAAGACGGTCCCCGCCCGAACTAGCTCAACGGCCTCGTCGAAGCCCAGGCCGCGGTCCTGGACCAGCTCCCGCAGCCGCTCCAGGACCAGAAAGCCGGCGTGCCCCTCGTTGCTGTGGAAGAGGGTGGGATCCTCACCCGCCGCCCGGAGGGCCCGGACCCCGCCGACTCCCAGCAGGATCTCTTGCAGTAGACGGTGCTCGACATCGCCGCCGTAGAGGCGGTCGGTGATCTGGCGTGCCTCCTCGGAGTTGTCCGCCCCGGTCGTGTCCAGGAGGTAGAGCGGAACCCTTCCCACCCATTGCCGCCAGACCAGCGCTTGGACTGTGACGCCGCCCATCGCCACCTCGATCCCGGGGCCCGGGACCGGCTCCAGCCCGCGCCCGGCGGGGTCGAGCTCCTCGTACACCTCCTCCTGCCAGCCCTCTCGGCCCAACCGCTGGTGGAAGTACCCCAGGTGGTAGAAGAGGCCGACCCCCACCAGGGGACGCCCCTCGGCCGCCGCGACCTTGAGGTAGTCGCCCGCCAGCACCCCCAATCCCCCCGAGTATTGGGGGAGGTCTTCGCTCACCCCGAATTCGGGCGAGAAGTAGGCCACCTTGGGCATCGCCTCTGCACGGCCGGGATCTCCGACCGCCGGCGCCATCACCTGCACCTCAAACGTCTCGACACTGCGCACGGCCCACAAGGTTACCGGCCGGGCCGCCTTTCCTCCCCGCATCCCTCTCCCCGGGCGGGTCTAAACTGGCCCGCAAGCCACAGGACGCTCCGTTAGGTGAGACCCCGATGCCCGCTCCGCCACCTGAGCTGCGAGCACATGACCGGCGCCTGCTTCAGGGCCTGCACGCTCTGGACCACGCCTCGCTGGACCGGGCGCGCGCCCATCTCGCCGCCGGGTTGCCCATTCGGCGAGCCGACCTGGGTTGGAGGGGGCCCGGTCCGGCGCGGGAGGGGTGCGTGGTGGGCGTCGCGATGTCCCGGCGCCGGTTCTGGGCGCATCCCCTGAGGGCCCCGGGCCTCCTGCTCTTGGCGGCGATCTTCGATGCCTGGGCCTACGAGGAGGCACTGCGCCTAGGGGAACGGAGCGCGGCCCGCTCCCGGCGCCTCGGGCCTCAGGTCCGCACCCGTCTGGCTGAGCTGCTCGACCTCGAGTGGCACCGCCGCCACGGGTGGCCGGGTCCGCCGACACCAGCTCCGAGTGCGGGGGAGACCGGGGCGGTTAAGATCGCCGGGTGAGCGAGCTGGAGGGGGAGAAGGGCGCTACGGAGAGCCAGGGCGCTCGCACCAACTACGACCGGGTCCCTCCGTCCGCCCTGCTGGAGTTCATGACCCAGGGGTGGGAGCCGCTTCCAGCTGAGTCGGTGAGCCCCATCAGTGGGCTGGAGCTCTACCAGGAGCGCCGCCGCCGGATCTCGGAGATGTTCCCGGGCCAGCTGCTGGTCGTCCCCAGCGGAGTGGGCAGGGTCCGCTCCAACGACACCGAGTATCGCTTCCGCCCCGGCACCGACTTCCTGTACCTCGTAGGGGATGGGGAGCCGGATGAGGTCCTGGTGCTGGAGCCCCAGGAGGGGGGCGGCCATTTGGCCCGTCTCTACTGTGAGCCCGAGGCCGACTTCACGCGGTCGGAGTTCTTCACCGATCGGGCCAAGGGCGTCTTCTGGGTCGGGCCCCGGCGGGGACTGAGGGCGACGGCTTCGCGGTTTGGCCTCGAGGCGCGCTCCCTCGCTGAGCTGCCCCGGGTACTCGCGGCCCATGACCGGGGGGCGGTGCTGCGGGGGCTGGATCCCACCGTCGACCAGCTGGCGGCGGACATCGCGGGGCCGGACGAGGATTTCCAGGCCCGGCTCTCGGAGATGCGGCTTGTCAAGGACCAGCTGGAGGTCGACCTCCTGCAGGAGGCGGTTGACCTCACCGCGGCCGCATTCGGTGATGTGGTCCGGGAGCTTCCCGCAAGCCGATCTGAGAGGGACGTTGAGGCGGTCTTCTTCCGCCGGGCGCGCACCGGTGGCTATGACACCGGGTACCCCACCATCGCCGCCGCCGGGGCACACGCCACCATCCTCCACTGGAGCCACAACACCGGGCAGCTGCGTCCGGGGGAACTCCTCCTCCTGGACGCCGGGGTGGAGACGCAGCGCTACTACACCGCCGACGTGACCCGCACCCTGCCGATAAGCGGCCGCTTCACCAGGGAGCAGCGCCGGGTCTACGATCTGGTCTGGGCCGCCCAGCAGGCCGGCTTTGCCGAGGTGCGGCCGGGAAACGACTTCCAGGCCCCAAACCGGGCGGCGCAGCGGGTCCTGGCCCAGGGGCTCGAGGAGATGGGGATCCTGCCGGTGAGCGCCGAGAAGGCGCTGGCCCCGGACAGCCAGCTGCACCAGCGCTACACGCTCCACGGGGTCAGTCACATGCTCGGCCTGGATGTCCACGACTGCGCCCACGCCGCCCAGGAGCTCTATCCCAAGGGCCCGCTGGTGGAGGGAATGGTGCTCACCGTGGAGCCCGGGCTCTACTTCCAGCCCCACGACGGCACCGTCCCGGCGGAGCTGCGGGGGATCGGGGTCAGGATCGAGGACGACGTGGTGGTGACAGCCGACGGCTGCCGGGTGCTCAGTGCAGCGCTCCCCTCGCGGGCCGACGAGGTGGAGGCCTGGATGGCCGAGGTCTGGGCCGAGGGCCGGGGCTAGCGGCGATCACCTCCGGAGGCGGCGGCGCCCTGAGCCGGCGAGGCACCTCCTGCGGCCGGGAACAGGCGGAAGGCACGCGCAGGCAGGTGTTGGCCAGGCAGCGACCCCGCCAGGTCAACTCCAGCGCCGGGCGGCCGCGCTCCGCCACTCTGGGGCACCCGGCGGGCCCCGGGTGCCCACCACTGGTGCAGCCACGTCCGGCCGGAGCCGTTGGCGACACAAGGGTCCCCCGGACCTCTTCCGAACTTGGCCGCGGCGCCCCACCGTCTGGCCGCGGCGCACCAGTTCCACCGGCACCGGGTACCCTTGCCCGATGCCGCACTACCTGGTCCGCCTGAGTCACGGCCCCGCCTGGGACCCAGCGCGACCGCGTCGTGCCCAGGACGGGTTCGAAGCGCACGCCGCGTTCATGGATGCCCTGGTCGATCGGGGCCGCATTCTGATCGGCGGCCCGCTTGGCTACGACGTCGACGCGGGGGACGCCCTCTTGCTGGTGGAGGCTGAAGATGAGCCCGCCGCGCACAGCGCTCTCGCCCAGGACCCCTGGCGGGGCACGGTCCTCACCATCACCAGCGTCCAGCGGTGGTGGCTCTGGCTCAAGTCAGGCGATTCGGCCTAGGGCGGGACAGCGCCCGCCCCTCGTGCCCGGCGGCTGACCCCTGGCCCGCCCCCCAACCCGCCGGCAAGGGCACCGCCGAGACGGTCCCCGGGGACCGACCCACCCGAGGGATGGCTCAGGCCAGAGAGTCGATGAGCTCCTCCTGCAACCAGCTGAGCAGGTGGAGGGTGGCCAGGGGCGGGCGGCGGTGCTGGCGGGGGGAGTAGCCCTCCTCCCAGCCGTCCTCGGCGATTCCCAGCTGTTCCGCCAGGGCCAGCCTCAGGAAGTTGAGGGCCCTGACCCACCCCCAGACCTCGGGGTCCCCGAGACGGACCGGCAATGGGCCGGAGAGCCCTTCCCTCAGGGTCGCCAGGTCCGCCTGGCGGGCGCGCTCCAGATCCTCCCCAGCCAGCCGGCGGAACTCGCGCTCCAGCTCCTCCTCCCGGTAGGCTCGGGGGGCCACCCAGTGGGAGCTGCCCAGCATCGGCTCGATCCGGTCCACGATCTCCAGCAGCACCTGCCGCTCCTTGGGCTCGAGCTGGAAGACCGTCAGATCGCCCTCGCGGCGGATCTCCGCCAAGCTCAGTCGCGGGCCAGGGTCGCCTGGAGACCGTGGGCGTGGAGCTGCGCCACGGACACCTCGGCGCGCTCACGAGGCTCGGTCGCGACCACCGCCCGGCCCTCCACGTGGACCTTCAACATGAGCTGGGTGGCGGTCTCCAGGTCGTACCCGAAGAGCCGACGGAACACCACCACCACGTAGCTCATGAGGGTCACGGGGTCGTTCCAGACCACCACCTGCCAAGGGCGGTCCCGCTCCTCGCTGGCGGAGTGCCCGGTGCCGTGGGTGACGACCGGCTGGACGGCTGCCATACGCGCATACCCTACCGCGGCCGGACGCACCGCGCACCCGCCGGAGGGCCGGGGCGACCTGCCGATCCGGTACTCTGAGGGGGATGGTGCCAGGGGATTCCCAGGGATGACTCGTGGTGCGCCCATCCGTTTGGCCGCAGCTCCCCTCTCCCTGATTGCGGCCGGCGGGCTCCTGTTGGTGGGGTGCGGCAGAGGACCGCTGAACTCACCCTCTCAGGGAGTCGGCTGCTCGGTCACCGTCCAGATCCCGGCCGCGGGCTCAGGGCTACTGGGGACGGTGCAGGCGCGGGTCGGGGGCACCACCAGACGCCTCGACCTCGGGACCACCACCATTCCCCTCAGCTGCGGGCAGCAGGCGACCCTCACCGCGCAGGCCACCAACCCCACGACCAATCCCTTCGTCTCCTGGGTGGTCGCCGGTCAGACCAGCGTGGCCCCCTCCGTGACCGTGACCGCCGATGGGCTCATAACCGCCAGCCCCAAGTTCTTCATCCCGCCCACACCCACCCCCACGCCGACCCCCAAGGTCCGGCCCAGCCCCACCCCGACCCCCACCAGCATCACCCTCGACCAGTGGCTCAGCTACGATCCCGCCGCCCGCTCCGCCACCCTGAAGCTGGTCGCCGGCTACAAGGGGGTGAACCGCGGGCTCAGCTATGACGGCTACTCGAATGGCCAGCTGGCGGTCTCGGTGCCGGTGGGCTGGACCGTGGTGGTGGACTTCAGCAATGCCGCCACCATCAACCACTCCGCGGCGGTGGTGACGCCCACGGGCACCACCCCGGTGTTCCCCGGAGCCAGCAGCCCTGATCCCACCGTGGGTCTGAACCCGGGCGGGAGACTCACCTTCTCCTTCGTGGCCTCGGCCGTGGGCTCCTTCCGGATCGCCTGCCTGGTCCCGGGGCACGAGGGGCTGGGAATGTGGGCCTCCTTCACGGTGACGGCGGGTGGTGTCCCGACCATCCATCTCTGACCGGGCTCGTACCCGGTTCCCCAGCGGACGTACAGTCCGGCCATGACCACTAACCGGCAGGCGCCTTGAACCCCCCTCACCTGCTACCCACCGCCCTCCGCGGCGGGCAGGGGCCAGGGGTGGAGTACAGCATCCAGGGGGAGCTGGTGCCCCTCCTCCATTGCCACCTCGACGGTTCCATGCCGCTGTACTTCGAGCACCACGTGGTCCTCTGGAAGGACCCCCAGGTGGACATCCGGCTGGCGGCGGTTCGGGGAGCCGCCCGGCGGCTGGTGGCCGGGCGGGAGGTCTTCCTCACCGAGGCCCGGGGGAGAGGGGAGATCGCCTTCTCCCGGGACGCCCCGGGGCATGTGTTCCCCCTGGAGCTTCCCCGCGGAGCCGCCATCCTGGTCCGCGAGCACCAGTTCCTGGCCGCCACCGCCTCGACCCGGTACAGCGCCTCGCGGATCCGAGGGATCTCCAACAACCTCTTCGGGGACAACGGGTTCTGGGTGGACCGCTTTGAGGCCCGGGACGGGGATGGGGTGGTCTGGCTCCACGGGTACGGCAACGTCCTGGAGAAGGAGCTGGAGGCGGGGGAGGAGATAGACGTGGAGCCCGGGGGATGGGTGTACATGGACCCCAACGTGCGCATGCGCCCCACCGTCTACGGCCTGCGCACCGGGATCTTCGCCGGCGTGGGCCGGCTGGTGTTCAACCGGCTCCGTGGCCCGGGTAGGGTGGGCATCCAGACCATGTTCGTCCACCTGCCGACCGAGGACTGAGGCCACCGAGACGCCCCCGGATCAGGGGCGGGAGGGCGCCTGGGTGAGGCGCAAGGTCAGGTACTCCACCAGCTGATCACCCCGGGCGAGTTCGGCGCGAGCCACCACCTCCTGCCGGAAGCCCGCGTGTCCGACCAGCCATCTGAGATAGCCGAGGTCACCGGAGCTGCCGAAGAAGACCAGGAGCCGACCGGACGGGGTGAGGTGGGATCTCACCTCGAGGAAGAACTTGGTCAGGGTCCGATAGTTGTGGTCGGAGGTGGCGACTTCAAGGAGGTCGCGCGGCTGGAACCACCGGAATGGCGGGTCGAAGATGATGAGGTCGAAGCGCTCTCTGACCGCTGAGAAGACGTCGCTCTGGCGGATGTCCACCGCCCCCGCGAGGTGGTTGCGCCGGGCATTGTCCCGGGCGGCGGCCACGGCCAGCGGGCTCACGTCCACCGCCACCACCTGGGCGCCCTGACCAGCCGCCAGGAGTGCGTTCACCCCGCACCCGGTGCCCATGTCCAGGACCCGTTCTCCGGCGTGCACCTCGCGCAGCACCGCCTCTCCCAGGAGGTGGGAGACGCCGGTGATCGGCTGCACCTCGCAGGGGACGACCAGGCGGAGCCCCAGGTAGCCGTATGACCTGGGCCGTACGGACTCCCCCTTGGCCGCCTGGTAGGCATCCTCATGCCACCGCCGGATGCGTGCCACCTCCTCCGGGGTGAGGGTGGTGCGAAACTCCGGGTCCTCCCGAGGCTCGGCCATGCACCGGAGACTAGCTAGGGCTCCAGCCAAAGGCAAGACGCGGGCTCCCAGGCCCGCCGGTGTCAGCCGATGTAGGAATCAGGCGGCAGGGTCGTCAGCCCAGGCACGGAGTCGCATTCGGTGCAAGTCTGCTGTTCGGATGAGAGCCACACCGGCTCCACTTGCGGGAGCAGTGCCATCATCTCCCGCCAGGTCCGGCCCCTGCCTTCGGCCACGGGCCTAAGGCGGACCGTTACCGCCGGAGCCCCCTCCATCTTCCGCAAAGCCGAGCGCAACCCTGCCGCCATGACCTGATCATCGGTCCCCCCGCTCCTCTGGGGCAGGGTGTTACCACGGGGAGCGGAGCGGGTGGAACCACGCTCGGGTGAAGTTGCCAAGCTGGGCGGTGGGAATCACCCGCGCCGCCCGGGGCCTGGGTGCGCTAAACCATAGACCATGGTCGACGAGGCGCTTCTCCATGCGAGCGAGGTCGTGCTCCGGGATGGGTCCACCGCCCGGCTCCGCGAGCTCACGCCGGCGGATGGGCAGCTGGTCCGGCAGCTGCTGGCCAGCCTCTCCGAGAGGGCGCTGGCCACCCGCTTCTTCTCAGGCGCAGTCGACCTGGAGGCCACCTCCGACCTCCTGGTGCAGGTGGATGGCAGGCGGAGTTTCGGGCTGCTGGCCGTTCAGGGGGATCCTCCGCGCCCGCTCGCCCACGCCATCTGCATCGCCACCTCCCCGGGCCGGGCCGAGGTCGCCTTCACCGTGGTGGACGAATACCAGGGTCAGGGACTGGCCTCGATCATGCTGGCCCAGCTGGCAGAGGCGGCCAACCGTCTGGGGATCGGCGTCTTCGAGGCCTCGGTGCTGCCGGAGAACTCGGCGATGATCGAGGTCTTCGCCAACAGCGGTTTCGCCCTGCACACCGACT
The DNA here is from genome assembly GCA_021801645.1 of bacterium. Lineage (GTDB taxonomy): Bacteria > Chloroflexota > Dormibacteria > Aeolococcales > Bog-877 > JAJYXT01. The sequence goes on along the minus strand of JAJYXT010000100.1, from coordinate 49,511 downwards.
CCCAGCCGGGATCGGTGGCCGTCGAATTCCCCACCGAGATCACCAAGGGTGCCCGGCAGCGGTTCCTGGAGCGGGAGAGCCAGGCGGCGGCGGCCGCGGTCGCGGCGGTCCTGGAACCCCGTTCGGTGGCGGTCGTGGGAGCCAGCCGGGACCGCGGAACCATCGGAGGGGAGGTCTTCCACAACCTGCTGGAGTACGGCTTCCAGGGTCCGGTGTATCCGGTCAACCCGGCCGCTTCGGTGGTCCAGTCGGTGGCCGCCTACCGCTCGGTGACAGCGATACCGGGCCCAGTGGACGTGGCCGTGGTCTGTGTTCCCGCCAAGGCGGTCAACGACGTCGCCCGGCAGTGTGTGGACAAGCAGGTGAGGGCGCTTGTGGTGATCTCCGCCGGTTTCGCGGAGGCCGGCCCCGCGGGACAGGAGCGCCAGCGGGAGCTACTTCGCATCTGTGGGGAGTCGGGGATGCGGCTGGTGGGCCCAAACTGCATGGGGGTCCTCAACACCGCCGAGGATGTCCGGCTCAACGCCACCTTCGCCCCCTCCACACCGTGGCCGGGGACCATCGGCTTCCTCTCCCAAAGCGGGGCGCTGGGGCTTGCCATCATCGAGAGCACCAGGACGCTGGGGCTGGGACTCAGCAGCTTCGTCTCGGTGGGCAACAAGGCCGACCTCAGCAGCAACGACCTCCTGTGCTACTGGGAGAACGACCCTCGGACCGAGCTGGTGGCGCTGTACCTGGAATCCTTCGGCAACCCGCGCAAGTTCGCCCAGATCGCAGCCCGGGTGTCGCGGCGCAAGCCCATCGTGGCGGTCCGAAGCGGACGGGGCAAGGCCGGAGCCCGGGCAGCCGCCTCCCACACCGCCTCCCTGGTGGCCGCCTCAGACGCCACCGTAGACGCTCTTTTCAAGCACACCGGGGTGCTGCGCACCGAGACCCTCTCCGACCTCTTCGATCTGCTCTCCATGCTCGCCACCCAGCCGCTGCCGGAGGGGCCGAGGGTCGGCATCATCACCAACTCCGGGGGGCCTGCGATCCTCTGCTCGGACGCCCTGGAGGCCAACTCACTCGCGGTGGCGGAGCTGCAGCCGCAGACCCGGGAGCAGTTGCAGAGCTTCCTGCCGCCCGAGGCCGCCACCGGGAACCCGGTCGACATGATCGCGAGCGCCTCGGCCGAGGACTACCGGCGGGCCATCGAGGTGGTGAGCTCGGACCCGGGGGTCGATGCGCTGGTGGTGATCTTCACCCCTCCCCTGGTGACCCGGGCGGAGGATGTGGCCGCAGCCATACGGGAGGCGGCAGGCGCCCTGACCCGCCGGCTCCCCGTGGTCACCGTGTTCATGACCAGCGAGGGGGTTCCCGAGCAGCTCCGTTCGGGAGATGTGCAGGTGCCCTCATACCCGTTCCCTGAGAATCCCGCTCGGGTCCTCGCCGCGGCGCTGCGCCTCAGGCGGTGGCGGGAGCGGCCCGAGGGGGATGAGGAGGGAACCCCGGCGCCGGAGCAGCTCCGGGTGGCCGCCCTGCTGTCCGACTGGCTTCGAGCCGGACCCAGATGGCTCCGAAGTGAGGAGACTGACAGCCTCCTTCAGGAGTACGGCATCCAGGTCCTGCCCACAAGGCAGGCCTCAGACCCCCAGGACGCGGCCCGGCAGGCCGCGGAGCTGGGCTTTCCCGTGGTGCTGAAGGGAGCGGGGCGAGCAATCCTGCACAAGAGTGAGCTGGGAGCGGTGCGGCTCGGGCTTCGCTCCGAGGAGGAGGTCGTGGAGGCCGCCCGGGAGATGGCGACGAGGCTGCGCGGTCAGGACGTAGACGTGGAGTCGTTCCTGGTCCAGCCCCAGTTGGAGGGCGGGGTCGAACTGCTGATGGGAGCCGTGCGCGACCACCAGTTCGGGACCGTGGTGGCCTGTGGGGCCGGGGGAACCGCGGTGGAGCTGCTCCATGACACCTCGGTCCGGCTGGCCCCGGTCTCACCCACCGATGCCGGCGAGATGCTCAGGGAGCTGGGCACCTACCCGCTCCTCACCGGCTTCCGTGGCGCCCCGCCGGTCGACGTGGACGCCGCAGTCCGGACGCTGGCCGCCCTGGCCGCCTTGGCCGAGGAGCATCCGGCGCTGGCGGAGGTGGAATGCAACCCGGTGGTGGTGACCGAGAGGGGGGCGTACGTGGTGGACGCCCGGGCGAGGATAGAGGCGCCTCCGCCGTCACTGCCGGTGGGCGCCAAGCGCTTCGCGGTGGAGCGCGGCTGACGCCGAGAAGCGGTCGCGGCGGGGCTCTCAGCCGCGATTCAGCCCCCCTCCCGTCGATCCCTTCAGAATGGAGATGAAATGAGCACCCGAATCTCCGCGCTGGCCAGGTGGGCCGGGCGCCCCTGGTCCCGGGTCGGCCTGGGAGTTCTGGTGGCCGTGGTGCTGCTGTTCCTGGTCCTGCACAAGGTCTCCCTGGCGACGGTGGGGCGCGCTCTGGGTCACGTCTCGCCGCCCCTGGTCCTGCTCGCTGCCCTCCTGGCCGCCGGCTACGTGGCCATGCGGGCCATTCGCTACCGGCTGCTGCTGGGTGGCGGCTCCTCCCCGGCCGTCCTGGGCGTGACGGCCGCCAGCTGGGGGGCCGGCCAGGTCCTTCCCGGCCCGGGTGGGGACGCCGCCTTCATCTGGCTCGCTCGCCGCGAGCTGGGGGCCTCGATCCCCCGGGGAACTGGGGCGGCGGTGGTGGCGCGACTCTTCGACTTCGCCAGCCTGGCGGTGATCCTGCTGGTGTCCGCGGACCTGGCCGGGGCCCGGCTGCCCCGCTCCCTGCGGGTCGGTGCCATCGCTCTTGCTGTGGCGCTCCTCCTGGTCATCGCCGCCCTCTTCATAGAGCGGGTGCGCCAGCCTCTGCTCAGGCGGGTGGAGGGCGTCCGCTTCATCGGCCGGCTCGCGGCGCGGGCCGAGACCGCGCTTGGGGAGCTGAGCAGTTGGCAGGTCGGGGTCGGCCTTCTGGCCACCACCGCCGGGGCCCGGGTGCTGGCGGCCCTTGAGTACCTCTGCCTCTTCCTGGCCCTGGGGGCGCACGTGACGTTCTGGCAGGTGTGGCTGGCGCTGGCGGTGCGGACGCTCCTCTTCGCCCTACCCATCCAGGGCGTCGGGGGGTTCGGGACCTCCCAGGTCTGGTGGGGTGCGGGCCTGGCGCTGGCCGGCCTCGCCATCGGCCCCGCCCTCACCCTGGGGCTGGAGATCCAGGTGATGGATCTCCTGGTCGCCCTTCCCGAGGGCCTGATCGGATGGCTCGGCCTCAGGGGCCGTCGGCTTCTTCGCCAAGGCGCGGGGGCGGAAGAGCCCGCGTCCGCCCCGACTGCCGTCTCCGAGCTCGTGGGCGCCGGTGCTCGACCGCTGATCGACCGCTAGCGTCCGCTCCTGAAGGGCGGCCCCGGCTGCCGTTCATCCGAGTTCTTGCGGATTCGGCCCATGCGCGCTGAGGACCGCCCGCAGCCGCCGCGCGAAGGCCTCGGGTTGTCCGGCGAAGGGATGGTCGCCTCCAACGAAGCCGCCGTGGTGGCTGGGGAAGACCGCCGGCTGTTGGTGAAGGCGCCCGGCGATGACGGCCGCGGATCGAGCGGCCAGCGTCCCCGCCGACTCCTCACCCATGGCGATGACGATGCGCGTGGGAGATGCCTCCAGGGCGGCAAGATCAGGTCGGCAGGCCGTCACGGCGGCTGAGCGCCCGGAGAGCAGCGGGTCGTCCCGGCCTCCCGAGTCCTCGGCCGACATTCCGTACTGAGAAGGCTCAGGCAGCGGCCTGTCGAAGTATTCCTCGGTGAACTCGCCGGGCCACGAGGTCATGGCGATGAAGGCGGCCATGCCCGTGCCCGGTCCTCCCGCCTGATAGGCGGCCAGGACCCGGCCCATCGCCCTCTCAGCCGCTTCCCGGTCGGGCAGCAGCCCCAGGATCGGCGGCTCGTGCGCCACCAGCACTCGGACATCCGCCGGATTGGCCGCCACCAAGGCCAGGGCGGTGACCGCGCCTCCGCTGCTGGCGAACATCTCGACCGGTCCGGAGCCAGGTTCGGCGATCAGCTGGTGCAGATCCTCCGCCTGGACCAGCGGATGATGATCCGCCCGTCCGTCCGAGCGGGTGCTGCGGCCGATGCCGCGGGGGTCGTAGGTGACCACCGTGCGGTCGGGAAAGTGCGCAGCCAGCGCACCAAAGCCGCTGGCGTCCATGGGCTGTCCGATCATCAGAAGAGGCGGCGCGCCATCCCGGGGAGGCAGCGGCCCGCGGACGTCGTAGACAAGATCAACGCCCCTGATGCCGAGCGTGTGGGAAGCGATCACCGGTCCGCGCCGGCCGCTCCCAGCAGCCGCTCCAGCTTGTCCAGCTGCTCCGCCCAGCCCTGCTCGGCACCCTCGAGGGCTGCCTTCGGAGGCATGGGATCGAAGTAGGTCTGGCGCATGGTCAGCAGCGTGCCCTCCGGGACCGCCTCCAGGGTCAGCTCGATCAGGGTCGCGAAGAGCTCGCCCTGCTCCTCGTTGACCGCTCGGCCGCTCATCACCAGCCGGCGGGGCCGATCGATCTCGTAGTACTCGCCGCCCATGTGGTGGGAGAACTGGGACTCCTGAGGGATGAACTCCGGCCAGGTCATGGCGATCCGGTAGGTCCCACCCACACGCAGGTCGACCTCGGCGGCGGGGGCGGCGAACCCGCTCGGCCACCACCACCGCTTGAGCTGCTCCGGTTCGGTGAACGCCTCGAACAACCGCTCGGGGGTGGCTTTCAGGGTGCGCCGGACGACCAGCTCCCTGCGGGGGCTCGCCTGGCGAAGATCGGCGGGGAGATGAAGATCAGGCATCCGGGGCTTCCTCCACGTGGGGTGGACTGTGCCAGTTGGCGAGATGCCATTCGAGCCGGTCCAGGCGATCTGCCCACTCCTCCCGGGCGCGCCGCATCCAGGCGTCCGCCTCGACCAGGCCGTCTGCCCGAAATCGGGCAGGTCGCCGCTGCCCTGCGCGCGACCGGCTCACCAGCCCCGCCTGCTCCAGCACCCGGAGGTGTTTGGTGATGGCTGGCTGGGTGAGCGCCGTTCCCCGGGCAAGTTCCACCACCCCCAGCTCGCCGCTGGCGAGCCGTTCGAGGATCGACCGCCGGGTGGGGTCGGCCAGCGCGGAGAAGGTGCGGCTCACGGGGTCCTGAACTGGGATAACCGACAGGTTATATAACCTTTCGGTAAATGTCAAGCTCCCGCGCTGTCCGCCAGAGTCCGGGTGACTTCCACCCGCAGCTGATGGCTCCAGCGGCGCCACCTTTCCTGACCCCAAGAGCCTCGGCCCACCGAGAGCGCGCGGGCGGGGAGAGCTAACGGTGGAGGTTGCATCGGCCCGGCCAGAGCGCCGGTGCCTTCGGGACGGGGAGCGACGCCGGAGTCAGCGCCGGGAGGCGGGGCCGGAGGTCGGCGTGGGTGTCCGGGAACGCGGTGGCGTGGCCGCCAGCTCCCTGGCGCCCCGGCGAAGGGCCGCCGCCAGCTGGACCAGGAAGTCCTCGAGGAGCACGAGCTCCGCCGGGGTCCGGTCCTGGAGGAGCAGACGAATCTCCCGGTTGAGCCCCGAGAGCATCTCCCGAGCCACCTGTCCGGCCTCCTCGGTCACCTCGACCTTCACCCGCCGGCGGTCCGAGCGGTCCGGCTCTCGGCGCAGGTGGCCGACCCGCTCCAGCCGGTCCACGATCCCGGTGATCCCCCCGCTGGTGACTCCCAGCGCCGCTCCCAGCTCACCGGCCGTCATGCCCCGGTGGCTGCTGACCACGTTGAGGGCGCGGACCTCGCTCGGGGACATCCCCAGGTGGTGGGCAGCGGCCACGGTGTGCTGGGGCATGGCCTCGGATAGGTTTCGCACCGCCCGCAGGACCGCGGTCTCCAGGAGCTGTCGGTCGTCGGTCGCGGCGGCGGATTCGCTGGCCATGTGACCTCAGTGTACGGTCCCTGCTGGCTGGAAAGCCTCGCGCTGTGAGAGACTTGACGAATGAACCAGATCACCGTCTACGGCGCTCCCTGGTGCCCGGACTGCCAGCGCAGCAAGGCCTTCCTCAGCTCCCACCGGATCGAGTACGGCTGGGTGGACATCGACCAGGACACGGGCGGCCTGGAGTTCGTGGAGAAGCTCCAGGGCGGTGGTCGGACCATTCCCACCATCGTCTTTCCCGATGGCTCCCACCTGCTTGAACCGAGCGACGAGGAGCTGGCGCGCAAGCTGGGGATCCAGGTGGAGGCGAGCCACAAGGCCTACGACCTGGTCATCGTGGGCGGGGGACCGGCCGGTCTGGCCGCCTCCATCTACGCCGCCCGGGAGGGTATCTCGGCGGTGATCATAGACTCCGGCGGCCTGGGGGGAAACGCCGGCGTCACCGAGCGCATCGACAACTATCCCGGGTTCCCGGACGGGGTGGGGGGTGCGGAGCTGATGGAGCGCTTCGTGGCCCAGGCCCGCCGCTACGAGGTGGAGCTGGTGGCCGGGGCCCGGGTGGCCTCAGTCGACCGTTCCGGCGAGGACCTCCAGGTGGCGCTGGCGGGGGGGCAGCTGCTGGGTGCCCACGCCGTCCTCTTCGCCACCGGCTCCACCTACCGCCGGCTGGGGATCCCCGGCGAGGACCAGCTCCTGGGAGCGGGGGTGCATTTCTGCTCCACCTGTGACGGCCCCTTCTACCGTGGGGCCGAGGAGATCCTGGTGGTGGGGGGCGGCAACGCCGCCCTGGAGGAGGGACTGTTCCTCGCCAAGTTCGCGCGCCGGATCCGGCTGGTGCAGAACCAGAGCCAGCTCACGGCCTCGAGGCTCCTGCAGGACAAGGTGGCCTCCGACCCCAGGTTCGAGGTCCACACCTCCACCCAGCTGACCGAGATCCGTGGAAAGACCCGGGTGGAGGAGGTCCTCGCCCGGAACTCCGACACCGGCGAGGAGTACGTCTGGCACCCGGCCGCGGTCTTCGTATTCGTCGGGCTCACCCCCAACTCCGAGGTCCTGCGCGGGGTGGTGGAGCTGGATCGCTGGGGCTTCGTCAGCACCGATCTGGCCTACCGCACGTCCATGCCCGGCGTCTACGCGGCCGGTGACGTGCGCGCGGGCTCCACCAAGCAGCTGGCCTCGGCGGTGGGAGAGGGGGCCGCCGCGCTGCTGGCGGTGCGCGCCTATCTGCAGCAGCACCATCACCTGGCGCTGGTCGAGGTCAACGCCTGAGAGGACCGCTGTTTGAGGTGGTGTGACCACCTCGGGCCCCGGTTTTGGTTAATCTCTGAGGCGCGGGGAGCATCTGAGGTGATCGAAGCATGCGCATAGGTGGCGAGCAGATCGGCAGGCGGGGGGCGGCCGCGCTCTCCCTGGCGGCGGTGGCGGCCGCCGTGCTGGCGGTGCACGGCTACTCCAGTCCGGGCAGTCTCGGAGTGGCGCCGCTCACCGGGAGCAAGCCGCTGGCGGCTTCGACCACCCCCACTCCCACCCCCAAGGCCTCCGCCCAGCCGTCACCGGGGGCCAGCCCCAGCAGCAGCCCCAGCGCTCAGCCCACCGCGTCCGGCACCCCCGGGCCACTCCTCTCCTCCACCTCCTACGCCTCGTACACCTACCAGCTCTACCCGGGGACGCCGAGCCAGACCGCCCGGCTGGCGCTGTCGGGCTTCTCCTACAAGGTGAAGAGCGAGGGCAGCTCGATCGTGTTCACCCTGAACGTGCTCGGCGGGGGCCAGGCTCCTATCACCAACACCTACCCCGCCTCCGACCATGTGTACTTCGTCGAGGCCAGCTTTGGGGACGATGCCCAGAACACCGAGTACAACTACGGCGACGACGGTCTGGTGGTGACCGACGCCTCCGGCCACGTGGTGGGCTGACGGTGCCGCGACGCAACCGGATGGCTCGAGCCGCCCTCCGCGCCGCCGAGCGACCAGCGGCCTCGGTGGCCCCGGCCGCCGCCACCCCTGTCGCCCTGGCGTCCGGCTCGCACCCGAGGGGCCAGGCGATGGACCGGATCCAGCCCTGGGCTCCCGTGGTGGCCCGGGTGGCGCTGGGGCTGGTGCTGCTCTGGTTCGGGATCCACGAGCTCATCCAGCCCAGCCTCTGGACCGGCTACGTGCCGGTAATATCCTCAACCTCCCACCTGGCCCTCGCCCTGGTCCTGGTCCACGGCTGGGCCCTCTCGGTGCTCGGAGTGGCGCTGTGCCTGGGGGTTGCCACCCGGCTGGCCGCGGCCCTCAGCGCGCTCGCCCTGCTCGAGATCGTCATCTCCCTCTCCCTCACCGGCGGGGTCACCGACATCGTGGCTCGCGACCTGGGAGTGTTCGGGCTGGCCGTGGCGGTGCTGGCGAGCGACCAGCACCGTCTGGTGCTGCGCGGTTGAGAACCGCCTCAGCCTGACCAGGACGGGGGGCGCCGCTCCCTGAAGGCGGAGATCCCCTCGCGCGCCTCCTCGGCGGAGAACAGGCGCTCCGAGAGGGCCACCATCTCCTCCAGCGCCTGGTCGCGCTCCAGCCGGGGCACCCGGGCCAGGAGCCGCTTCACCTCGGCCTGCACCAAGGGGGCGCCGGCCATCAGTTCGGAGACCAGTCTCGCCACCTCGGCGGAGAGCTCCCCCGCCGGGACCACCCGGCTGACCAGGCCGGCGCTCTGAGCCTCCGCGGCGCTGAAGGTACGGCCGGTCAGGAACAGCTCCGAGGCCCAGGCAGGGGCCATCCTGGCCAGCACCGCGTGGGCGATCACGGCAGGGGCCACCCCTACCCGCACCTCGCTGAAGGCGAAGGTGGCGGGCTCGGCGGCCACGGCCAGGTCACAGGCGGCGACCAGCCCCATGCCCCCGCCGCGGACCGCCCCCGCGACTTCGGCCACCACCGGCTTGGGACAGTCGAGGATCGCCGCCAGGATGGGCGCCAGCGCTCCAGCTCCGGGACTCCTGCCGGTGCGGGCTCGGGCCGCCTCCTGCTCTCTGAGGTCTGCCCCGGCACAGAAGGTGGTCCCCGTGTGACCTAGGACCACGACCCGGACGAGGGGGTCCTCGGCGGCCCTCTGCAGCGCCGTCCCGAGCTGGCTCAGAAGTGAGCTGGAGAGGGCGTTGCGGTTCTGAGGCGAATCCAGTGTGACCATCGCCACATGACCCGCTGTCCGGTACCCCACCAACGGCTCTTCAGGCACCACTATCCCCCCGCCTCAACGCTCGGATGTCGAGATCGTAGCGGAAGGCCGGCACGCTCACACCCGCCGGACCAGATCGCGTTCCAGGCTCTGCCGTGCCTGCCGCACGTCGGCATGGAGGTCCCATCCCTCCAGCGCTCCCTCCAGCTGCCGGGCCAAGGTGAAGCAGGCCTTGGTGGCGCGCAGGGCATCCCCGGGGTCCACACCCGGTGGCGGCTGGAGGGCGGTCAGGGCGACACCTCGGCTCCACTCGTACACATAGCCCACATGATCCAGGGAGGCGGGGCGGCACTCCCGGATCTGCCACCTCGCCTCCAGTCGGGCCAGCTCCGCCTGAGCCTTGGAAAGCCGCCGGGCGATCTCCTCCAGCCGCCGGGTGGGGAGGCGCCGGCGCGGCGGCGCGCGGTCCGGGTTGCGGTCCTCCCCGGCCAGCATCACCAAAGCGCCGCACAGCTCGGGGGTGGAGAGGCCAGTCCACCACCCCTCGGCGACCGCCTGGGCGACCAGGAGGGTGTTCTCGCCGTACACGGCGGCCGCCAGAAGGCCCATCCGGGTTGGGTGGTCCCCGTTCAGGAAGCCGGTCTCCTCCAGCACCTCACGGTAGGCGCGGAACTGCCTCCGGTATTCGTCACGCCGCGCGGCGGCCGTCTCCTCCGCGCCCGAGATGGCGGCCTTCAGCTCCCCGGCCTCTTCGCGGGCTGCCCGGTGGGCGGGAAGGAAGGGACAGCCGCGGCAGGGGAGCGCGCTCATCCGGTGCTCCTGCTCCCGCAGCTGGCGTCGGGCCCGCTCAAGCTGCCCGCCGGGGTCCCGTGCGTCCCGGCCGTACCGGCCCTCCCGCCGGTCACGGAAGTGCTGCCGGCGCAGCAGGCGGGCCTCGGCCCGGGCCGAGGCCGCCTGCCGCTCTGCGCTCAGGTAGCGGCTCAGGGTGCGCTCGTCACAGGCCACCCGGGGATGTCGGAACCGGCTTTGCCGGAGGTCCTCCAGGCGGGCCTCCAGGTTGGGCCGGCGGCGGGCGACATTCTCCAGCGCCATGAGGCGCTGGAACTGCCCGAAGGACTGCTCCAGCAGCTCCTCCGCCTCCTCGGGGCTCCGCCTCCGGAGCAGGTTCAGGGTCATGTTGTAGGTGGGAGCGAACTTGGACTCGACCGCCATGTCGTTGCCCAGCAGGGTTTCGCAGATCACCCCCAGATCCACCTCGGGGTCCCGGAGGATGACCCCGTGGCCGATCTCGTCGATCCCGCGGCGGCCGGCCCGTCCCAGGAGCTGGGTGAGCTGCCCGGAGCGCAGTGGACTGAAGCCCTGGCCGTCGAACTTGGTGAAGGTGGAGATGACGCAGGCCCGCGCCGGCATGTTGAGGCCGAGCGCCAGCGTCTCGGTGGCGAACACCACCTTGAGGAGGCCACGCTGGAAGAGCAGCTCCACGGTCTCCTTGACGTACGGCAGAAGGCCGGCGTGGTGGACCGCGATCCCCGCCCGCAGCATGGTCATGTTGAGCGATGAGGTGTAGACCGCCGCCTCCTCCGGGTCATCCACCGCGCTCAGCCGGTCCGCCAGCAGGTCGTCGACCAGGAACTTCTCCTCCAGCGAGTTGAGGTCCAGGCCGTGGGTGGCGCAGCGGGAGAGCGCCTCCTGGCATCCCCTCCGGGAGAAGATGAAGTAGATCGCCGGGAGCATCCGCTGGGCGGCCAGCTCCCTGAGGATCGCCAGGAGGTCGTTTTCCGCCGCCAGCACCACCCGGTTGCCGCCGAACCGCCGATCACCCTCGGCCTCGCGCTCAGCGGCCTCCAGCGTCCTTCGGTCCAGCCTGCCGTCCGGGCCCAGGAGGGGGAGCAGCCGGTTGCCCACCCCCAGCCAGGTGACCAGCTCAACGGGCCGCTCGGTCCTGACCACCACCGCGGTCGGCCCCCGGCGTTCCTCCATCCAGGCGGCCACGTCGTCCACGTTGGTGATGGTGGCCGACAGCCCGATGAACCGGACGTGAGAGGGCGCCTGGACGATCACCTCCTCCCAGACCGTGCCCCTTGGGAACTCGTCTATGTAGTGGACCTCGTCCAGCACCACCCAGCCAACCCGGGCCAGCGACTCCGGGTCCTCGTAGATGAGGTTGCGCAGGATCTCGGTGGTCATCACCACCACCCGGGCTGAGGGACGCACCGAGGTCTCCCCGGTCACCAGTCCCACCGTGTCCTCCCCGTACCGTCGGCAGAGATCCTGGAACTTCTGGTTGGAAAGGGCCTTGAGGGGCGAGGTGTAGATGGCCCGTTCCCCGTTCCGGCGCAGGCAGTCCCAGATCGCCCACTCCGCGATCACGGTCTTGCCGCTGCTGGTGGGCGCACTTACCAGCACCCCGCGGTGGGTCGAGAGGGCCTCGATCGCCTGACGCTGGAAGGGGTCGAGGCGGAAGGGGAGGGTGGCCTCGAAGGCCTCGAGCCCGGGATCCTCCGGCCCCGAGGCCAGGGGGGTCACGCCGGCGGTGACTCCACCGCCGGGAGCGCCGCGTTCTCCCGGGGCCGGTTGGTCCGCCGCCAGGCGTAGATGAGGGGCGGGATCCCCAGCACCAGGACCCCGATCGAGGTCAGCTGGGCCTGCTTCAGCCCGAAGGCGATGATGGGGACGTTGACCGGGTCGCGGAGGAAGAAGATGCCGATCTGGGTGAGGGGGTAGAGGATGAGGTAGGAGATCCCCACCCAGCCGTCCGGGACCCCCCGGCGGCGCAGGTAGACCAGGAAGCCGAGGACCAGCAGGATGACCAGGGCCTCATAGGCGGCGGCCGGCTGGTAGGCGACCCCCAGCTTGGGGGCGAAGGCATGGGGATTGGTGTATTCGGTGGCCCAGGGGAGATTGGAGGGGTAACCGAGGATGTCCCCGTTGATGATGTTGCCGATCCGCCCGATGGGCTGGCCCACGACCGCGAAGAAGGCGGCGGCGTCCAGCAGCACCCAGAAGTTGAGCTTCTCCCGCCAGGCCAGGAAGAGCATGGTCAGGGCGGCCAGGAAGATGGCCCCGAAGAACGCCATGCCCCCGTTCCAGAAGGCGAAGATCTGGGCCGGGTGGGTGAGGTAGTAGAGCGCCCCCGATTGCAGGTCGTAGAACAGGCGGCCCCCCACCAGCCCGGCGACCACCGCCCAGAAGGCGATCCAGCTCGCCTTGCCCCGGGGGATCCCGTGCCGCTCGGCGTAGGGGAGGGCCACCTGGAGGCCCACCAGGATGGCCACGGCGTAGCCCACCCCGTACCAGTGGATGGTCAGCGGCCCGAGCTGGAAGACGGGGTCTATGCCGATCTTGATGACCGCCACCAGTGGGCTCATACGTTGATCACCTCGATGTCTTGGCGGGTGAGGATGGCCTCGCCGCCACCCGCGTCCTCGGCCACCCAGTCTGCCACCTGCTGCAGGAGTCGGTCCGCCACCCTCCGGTCATTGCTCACACAGCTGACCCCGATCACCGCGAGCTGCCAGCTCTCCAGCTGGTCCACCTCCGCCACCGCCACATTGAAGGCCCTCCGCAAACGGGCGGTCAGCGACCCCACCACCTGCCGCTTGGCCTTCAGCGAGCGGCTGAGGGGCAGGTGCAGCGTGAGCTGGAGGCTTCCCACCACCATCCGGCTAGTGTAGGAGCTGGCTTCGAGGTCCCTCATCGGGCCCGGCGCAGCATCTCCACCGCCACGTTGGAGATGCGCTCCTGGCCCACGGTGGTGGTGGGGCCGTGTCCGGGGTAGACGACCGTGTTCTCCGGAAGGGTCAGCAGCCGGGAGAGCACCGAGGTCAGCTGGCGAGCCAGGTCCTGGTCGGGAAGGTTGGTGGGGCCGATGTCGCCCTGGCGCAGGGTGTCCCCGCTGAAGAGGTGGTTCCCCACCTTGAAGCAGAGGCTGCCCGGGCTGTGCCCGGGGGTGGCCAGGACCTCCAGCTCGAAATCGCCGAAGGGGAGGCGGTCCCCGTCCTGCAGGTAGCGCTCCGCTGAGCGCAGGTAGCCCGTGGCATCCAGAAGGCTCATGGCGGTGACCCCGCCCACCGCCTCCTTGACCTGGTCCTTGGCCCCGGCGTGGTTCCGATGGCCGTGGGTGAGCACGATGTGCATCACCTCCAGACCCTGGCACTGCGCCACCACCTTATCCGCCTCGGCTCCGGGGTCGATCACCACCGCCGCGCCGCTGCGGGCGCAGGCGACCACGTAGCAATTCGAATCCTGGGTGCCCGTGACCCGGACCCGGGCGATCTTGAGGCGGGGCCGGGCCGGCTCCGTGCTCAGAGGCGCTGCCCCCGCTGGTCCACCAGCTTCTGCCGCAGCGCCTCCAGCTGCTCGAACTCCTCCAGCGGGGGCTTGGGCAGCCGCTGGTAGGAGTGCGGGAACTTGGCGTGCTGCAGCGCCGCCACCAGGGTCTCCACCTCCTCGTCGGTGAGGCGGTAGAGATGCCCCTGGGGCACGACGTCCGGGACGGCCTCGGTGACCAGGGGAAGGGAGTACTCCTCTGGGCCCATGGCGGCCGCGGGGTCCACCGGCTCCTCCGGGGCCTCGCGGGGCGGCACCCTGGTGGGCTGGAAGAGCTGGGCTGAGCCGCTCAGGCTGGCGCGCTTGAACGCCATCTCACTTCCTCTCCTGGGTCTGGGCCATCACATGCTCGGCCAGGCTCCGATAGGCCGCGGCCCCGTCCGAGTCCTTGGCGTACTGGAGGATCGACTGCCCCGCGAGTGGGCACTCTGCGAAGCGGATGCTGTCCCCGACCTGGAAGGGGTAGACAAGGTCCCCGAAGTGCTCGGTCACGTCCCGCAGCACCTCGTTGGCGTGAACCGTCCGCCCCTTGTGGATGGTGGGGAGGATGCCGTGGATGCGCAGGCGGGGATTCAGCTTGGTGCGCACCCGATCGATGGTCCGCTGCAGCTGCTCCATGCCCTTCATGCCAAAGTACTCGCACTGCAGGGGGATGATCACCTCGGTGGCCGCCACCAGGGCGTTGATCGAGAGCAGCCCCAGGGACGGGGGGCAGTCGATGATCATGAAGTCGTACTCGTGGCGGATGGGGTGCAGCTTCTCGCGGAGCACCGACTCCCGGCCAATCTCGGTCACCAGCTGGAGCTCAGCGCCCGCCAGCTCCACATTGGCGGGAAGGAAGTCAACGTCCACCCCGGGTGAGTAGAGGCGCACGTCGGCGGCGGTGACGTTGTGCTCGCAGAGAACGTCGTACACCGTGAGGCGGAGGTCGTCCGGCTTGGCGACCCCCATATTGACCGTGAGGTGGCCCTGGGGGTCGAGGTCGATGCAGAGCACCCTGGCGCCGCGCTCGGAGAGCGCCGCTCCCAGGTTGACGGCCGTGGTGGTCTTCCCCACGCCTCCCTTCTGGTTGGCCACGGCAAAGATCTGGGGCTCGGAGGTGGGGTGGTGGTTCGAGGACATGACTGAGGGACCCTGCGGCGCCCGGCCGTGTCAGCGGCCGAAACGGGTGCACGCTGCCGCTATCATATGGCGGCCCCGGTGGGCGGGGGACGCGTGGCCGAATTGGGCGCGGAGCGTGCCCAGCGGCCGCCCTCGCTCCCGGAACCCAACTTCAAACGAGTTTGCAGGAGGCAGCGCAGTGTCCGACGTAGGCGACCACGCCCGGACCAAGCTGGAACTGGTGCAAGACGCCGTCCAGATGGCTCTTTCGGCCCGCTGGGAGGAGGCGGTGAGCGCCAACCTGGAGATCCAGGAGCGGTTCGGCGAGGATGAGGAGACCGCCAATCGCCTAGGCAAGGCGCTCATCGAGACCGGCCGCTTCGAAGAGGCACAGGAGGCCTACCAGCGTGCGCTGGCGCTCAATCCCCTGAACCAGATCGCCAAGCGCCAGCTCTCCAAGTTGGACGAGCTGATGGAGGGTCGGGCCGCCGCCGTGCCGGGTGAGGCATCCCTTCCTCCGCGGTTCTTCACCGAGGAACCGGGCAAGACCACCATGACCCGCATCGCGCCGCCCGCCCGGGTGGACCCGGCCCAGGTAGCGGCCGGGGATCCGGTGGAGTTGGAGCTGGGGGATGGCGAGGTGCTCGCGCGGACCCTAAGAGGGGTGTCCCTGGGGGCACTCGAGCCACGGCTGGCGCAGCGGGTGCGCCATCTGGTCTCGCTTGGGAACAGGTACCAGGCAGGGGTGGTGAGGGTGGAGGGCGGCTCCGTAAACCTGCTCATCCGCGAGGTGCACCAGGCCCCGGAGGCGGTGGGGACGGTGGCATTCCCCGTCCGCAAGGGGCGCGAGGCCGAGTACCGCCCCTACGCCAAGGAGGCGCTGCTCGCCCGGGACACCGAGCCGCTCCAGCTCGACGACGACGACCAGGAGCTGGTCGGCACGGCCCCCGTCCGCACCGAGCTGGACGAGGGCTTCGGGGAGTTCGAGGACGGTGATGAGGCCGACGAGCCGGTGGTCGACGACGATGACGACCTGGATGAGGAAGAGGAGGAGTTCTGAGGGCTGCTCGCCGACGGATCTCCCACAGACGGCCGAGCCATCCGAGTCAAGCGCTCACCCCTAGGAAGAGATAGGCGACTCGCCCGACTGGGCCAGCCCCCCACCCGCGCTTTGGCCTTCAAAGTAGGCCCGCTCTTGCCTCTGGTCGCCGTCCGGCCCGCTCCTGGCGCCTCTCCAACACGCCAGGTCCCAAATGGCGGTTTGGCTCCCGTTCGCGGTTGTACGCCCCGGTTTGGGTGTGGCCAACGCACCGCTGAGCAGCGCCATCCAGTGACCGCTAGGCTGAGCTCGGCGCTGGCCAGGGTGGAGCTATGCCGCCCAAGCCGGGGCTAGGGTCATCGAAGGTGCCGGCCCTCGCGCGCTGCGAAGGTGGCCAGGGCCTGGGCATCACTAGCGGTGCCCCGGATGTAGTAGTCGGCCCACTCCTGCCTCTGTGGGTAGGTCGACTCCGCTACGAGTCGGGCGCAGGCCGCCTCGACGTCGATCGGGGTCCGATGCAATGTGACCGCGCCCCTGCTGAGCAGGGCCCAATGCCCACCGGCGCGGCCGTATGGCATGCCGATGCTGCCAGGGTTGATGACGAGCCGTCGGTTGACGAGTCTGATGAAGGGCATGTGGGTGTGCCGCACACCACCGTCCTGACCTCGTCAGGCAGCTTAGCGAAGACCTCACCCCAGCGATCAAGTTGGGTGTCAACGAGGACCACCTCCTCGTCGTCGCGAGGCGTGCCATGGCAGAAGACAACCTGCCCGAACCCCTCGACCTCAAGAGTGACCGGGTGGGGCAACGAGGCCAGAAGGTCGACGTGTTCAGGCGACAGTTGGGCAGCGGCCCACGGAGTCACCTCATCCGGGATCTCGATCGTCTGGCCGCGAGCCAGGGCCACGAGCTCCCGGTCGGCGTTGCCCCTCACGAGCACTACGCGATCGCCGAGCGCGACCAGCCGTTCCAGGACGGCAGTGGGCTGGGGGCCGGAGGCGTGATCGCCGGTGACGACCACCAGATCAGCACCGGCAACCCCCGGTTCAGCGAGCACGGCATCGAGGACCGGCAGCACGCCATGAATGTCGGACAGAACCGCGACGGAGTTTGTCATCCGGCCTCGCAGTTTCGCATCGGCGAGCCTATGAGGTGAGGCCCAGCGTTCGTGTTTGGCGGCCTTGTTCCTGAGCCTCCACGGTGCTCCCCAACACCTCTCATTTGCGCACGCGCCCAGCCTGCGAGCTGCCACTCTCCCCGACGACGCCGCCGAGTTCGGCGTCTACCGCCCCACCACCAGCCGTCACCACCCGCCCCCGCGGGTGAGGAACGCAGCTCAGGATCTTGGAGGTGCGGACTGGCGAGGACGCAGATAAGGTGAGCTCATCCGCGGTGCCGTACTGGCACCAGCCCTGCGCACGACCCTCGCGGTCGAAGACCGGCGCGGCGTGGGCGCGTCCCGCCCGGACGAGCTCTTCTTTGAGGCCGCGAGGGTGGCTGATGCCCCGTCGGTACTCGGTGTGGTTGCAGGCGCACCAACACCCACACTAGATGCCGTTGCCGCGCTCGACGAGATGGGCGAACGCCTCACAGGAGGTCGGCCGGAGCGGGCTGAACGTGTAAGGCCCCGGATCCATGGCAGTGCCCGCACCCGGCTCAGGTATCAGCGGCGTCCCCCAACAGCTCGGCGAGCTCGACCGGCCGGCTGAACATCGGCCAGTGCCCCGAGTCGATATCGGCAAACTCGACGCGGCGGGCCCGTCTCAGCTCGGGCAGTGCGCCGCAGTCGATCCACTCCCTCGCCTGCGCGGGCGAGAACTCTGGGCAGACGACAGTGACGGGAACGTCGAAGCGCCGCTCGTCGCCAAGATGGACGACCCCTTTCGCCACAGTCTCGGGCACGGCAACGACGCGGGCTTCGATCGCCGAGCGGTGCGCTTCGTCGAGGTCGGCAACGTCTGAATTCTCGAACGCATCCCAGCCGGGGAAGGGTATGGCGCCGTCGACCACCGGGAATGAGTCGTTGTACGCATCCCCATTGCCGGATGGGAAGCCGCCGATCATTACCACTCGCGCCACCTTGTCAGGCCGGGCGTCCGCGGCCATCCACGCAAGGGTGGCGGCTGCCGAGTGACCGACGACCAAGGTGGGGCCGGGGGCCGCATCCACCGCTCCGACCACCGCCCTCAACTGATCGTCGAGGGTGGCAGAGGTGTCCCCGTCGCCTTGGCCAGGGAGGGTGAGCGCCACGGGATGGTGACCGAGCCCCTCGAGTGCCGGTGCGACCGCGGCCCAGGCGGATGCGTCCAGCCATAGTCCGGCGATGAGCACTACGTCCATGTCTGTCCTCCTCGCTCTACGGAGCCCAGGTGCCCGCGCTGGTCATGCTAAATACGATTCCTGACCGTCCGCTACCGGTTCGCCATCAACGTCATCTAGCCCTTATGACGGGTAGCCCGGAGCTAGTCCGACGGCCCGGCGCTGCGGACCCTCGAGGCCCTCGCCGGACCCTCCCGGGGTCACCACGGGCGAGGTCGCTGATCGCGTGCGCGTCACGGAGCGCGCCGCGCACCGCTACGTCGCGATCCTCAAGGACAAGGGCGTCCCCGTCGAGCCTCGCTGGCGCGAGCCTCCCCTGTGGAGAACCGACCTCAAGGCCTCCTCCGCAACCGTCCCAGTTTTCTCCCACGACGCAGTAGGAAACCGCGCCCGATGACCCTCAGCGCCGGCGGTAGACGTCGCGACGGTGGCCAAGGGTCAGGACCAGGACCAGAAGCCGGTCATCATTTACTTGATAGAGCACCCGGTAGGAGCCACCGCGGAGGCGGAGGAGTCCCGGAAGACCCTGGAGCGCCTTGACTCCGGCTGGTCTTGGCTGCTCTCCCAGGCCGGCCATGGCCTCGATCAAACGGAGCTGCACAGCCCGCTCGAGCCTCTCCAGCTGGCGGCGGGCAGCCGGCCGCAGACAGACCTCGTAGGCCTGAGCAGGCAATCAGCTTCCCGCGGGACTCAGCGGGTCCGGGGCGGGATCCCGAGAGCAGCGCGGATCTCGGCGAGAGGGAAGTCGGGGCCGGGCTCGGCCAGGGCAGAGGCGGCCTCGGCCACATCCTCGGCATCCTCAGCGGCCTCGATGGCCTCCAAAACCTCAACTGGCACCAGCGCCGCCACCCGGCGGCCGTGCCGGGTGAGATAGACCATCTCCCGCCCGTACTGGACCTGATTCACCGCCTCGCCCAGATGATCACGGGCCTGGCTGACCGCAAGCTCTTCCATGCCTACGGATTGTACAAAACGGGGAGTTTGGATGCTCGACAGACCAGAGGAGCGGCCTCCCTGGCCCTCCTGCCTCACATCGGGCGGGCGGTCGATCATCCCCCGGCTGCCACCGTGGCGAGCTCGGCAGCAGCCGCAGCAGCCAGCTTCGCCTGCTTGAGGAGGGTGGTGGCAGCCAGGGCGGGGTGCGCCCCTGCCGAGCGGGCGGCCAGCGCCTGGCGGGCGGCCTGGGTGTCCCCCTCGGGGGTGTCGAGGCTGCTGGAGTCGGTGATCACCACCGGACCCTCCCAAGCGGCCACGTTGGGGATGATCAGGCCTCTGGTCTTGCCGCTGCGGGGTGGGCCGAGGACCAAGGTCGCGACCTGGGGCGAGGCGCTGACCCAGCCCAGGTGGTCACGGCCGCAGCAGATCCTGAAGGGCGGCGGAGGCTCTGGAGGAGGGGCTGGGGGGCGATGGCCCACCCCAGACCCTCTTCAGGCTCCAGGTGGGTCCCGCTTTTTACACCACCATACGGGACGTGACCCCGGCCTTGGCCTCACCGCGAATGAGTCCGCTATCAGGGCCACTGACGGGCCGGCGGACTGCAACTGTCGCCAATCCACTGGACGTCGCCCCGGCGGCAGGTCCACCGCACCATACTTCGTCGTCACCAGCGGCCGCCAGCGGCGTGGAGGGCGTCTCAAGCCGGTCGAACGGAGCGGCCAGCGGCGTGGAGCCGTCGCAGCCTGACATCATGCGGTTCATGCCTGCGGATATGCCGACCATCCTTGCCACCAGTGGGGGCTTGTTCCCTGATCCCCGGACCCTCGTGCGGCCCGGGCCGCTACTCGACTACGCTCTGGAGCTGGCCCGGCCGAAGTCCACGCCGAGGCTGTGCTTCATCAACACAGCTGGGGGCGACCAAGCCTGGTGGAACGCGACCATGCACGCCGCCTACTACGAGCGCGACGTGGTGGTGTCGTGCCTCAACCTGTTCCCGATGCCCAACCTGACCGACGCCGCAGCCCACCTTCTCTCCCAGGATGTCGTGTGGGTCGGTGGCGGAAGCACGGCGAACCTGCTGGCCCTGTGGCGACTTCACGGCCTGGACAGGATCCTACGGGACTGTTGGGAGGCGGGCGTGGTGCTGGCTGGGGTGTCAGCTGGCTCGATCTGCTGGCACGTGGGGGGCACCACCGATTCCTTTGGCCCCGAGTTGCGCCCTGTCACCGACGCTCTCGGGTTCCTGCCGTTCTCAAACGGGGTCCACTACGACGCCGAGGAGCAACGGCGGCCTCTCTTCCAGCGGCTCGTGGCTGAGGGCGTCCTGCCCGCGGGGTACGCCACCGACAACGGTGTGGGCTTGGTCTACCGGGGAACCGAGATGGTGGAGGCGGTGACCGAGGTGGCTGGCCCCGGCGCCTATCACGTTCAGCGCGGCCCCGACGGTCTGGCCGAGGAGACCAGGATCGAACCGCGCCTACTCCCCGGTGCCGTCGGCCGATAGGAGCAGAGGAACAGAGGAATAGCGGAGGGGGGAACGACGAGCGCGGCCTGAACGCCTTCAGGGCTTAGGAATGACCCCCGCATGGGGCAGGACGCCCTGAGAGCGCCGCCGAGCTCGGCGTCTGCCGCCCCTCCATCTACCGCCACCTCCCGCGCCTCGGGTGACGACCGCTGTTTAGGCTCGGTGGAGCCGGCCCGAGACGCGACCCTGAGGACGAGCATTGGTTCTGAACGCACCGTGGCCGATTGCGGGAGGGAGTTGGCCACGTTCGCTCAAGCCCCCGCCCGGGGATCGGAGGCGACATATCAGGCCTTCGCCCGTCCGGGCACCTAGCTCGCCGGCGACCCTTCTTCGGTGAACAGACCGTGGCGCCTCACTGTTCGGCCCCCGGCCCGAGCGGCCTTTCGAAGCACGACCGCAGCACCATCATGGAACGGGTGCTGAGCCCCGGGAAGCTCAGACGGAGCTCGGCCAGGAGAGAAGCGAGCGCCTTGGGGGAGCTCACCCGCACCTTGGCCACATAGCAGTCGTCGCCGGCGACCTCGTGCAGCTCCAGGACCCGCGGATCCTCGGCCAGCCGCAGCTCCAGCTCCTGGCGGGCCTCCGGGTCCCCTCCCAGGGTCATCGAAACCATCGCCGCGGTGCCCAGGTGTAGAAGGTCGGGGTCCAGCAGGGCGGCATACCCTCGGATCACGCCGCTGTTCTCCAGCCGGTGCACTCGGTCATGGACCGCGGGAGCCGAGAGCCCCACGGCCTCGCCCAAGGCCGCCAGGGTCATACGGCCCTTGACGGTGAGCAAGCCGAGGATGCGACGGTCGATGTCATCCATCTTCGCGATTGTGCCACAAGTTTCGAAGCTCAGGCGCTAGTATTGGCTTGGTTACTTAGGACGCGTGGAGTGGGCACTTACAGATGTTCACCAAGGTTCGCAGATCTCGCTGGCTGGTCGCCTGGGCGGCGCTGGTGGTCGTCTACTTCATGTGGGGATCCACCTTCACCGCGATCCAGGTGGCGGTGCGAGGGGTGCCCCCCTTTCTCATGGCCGGCAGCCGCTTCCTAGTCGCCGGAGTGATCCTCTACCTAGTCGCGGGGAGGACGGCTTCTGGCCACCATCGGCCCAGCCTTCGCGAACTGCGGTCAGCGGCGGTCGTCGGGGCGCTCCTGCTGCTGGGCGCCAACGGCCTTGTCAGCTGGGCGGAGCTCCGGGTGCCGTCGGGGATGGCGGCCCTCATGATCGCCACGGTGCCCCTCTGGATGGCCGTCCTTGGAGTGGCACTCAGCCGCACTGCGAGTCCCGGGGTATTGGGCTGGGCTGGAGTGGCGGTGGGGCTCGCCGGAGTCGCGCTGCTGGCCGGACCCGGTTCGGGCGGCCGTCTTCAGCCAGTCTTCGCCGCCGCGTTACTCCTCTCCTCACTCCTCTGGGCCGTGGGGTCCCTGTACTCCAGGACCGCGTCCCTCCCGCGCAGCCTCCTTCAGGCCTCTGCGCTGGAGATGCTGGCGGGTGGTCTGGGCCTGGTGGCGCTGGGGACAGCCACCGGAGAGCTGCATCAATTCCACGTCCAGCACGTGGGAGCATCGACGGTCCTGGCCTTCGGCTGGCTCGTGGTCGGGGGATCTCTCCTCGGCTACTCCTGCTACGTGTTCGCGCTCGCCAACCTTCCCACCACCACCGTGGCCACCTACGCCTACGTCAACCCTCTGGTGGCGATCTTGCTCGGGTGGGTGGTCCTGGGACAGGGTTTGACGCTGGGAACGGTGGCGGCTGCGGTGATGATCACGGTGGGGGTGGTGCTCATGGTGAGCGGGCCGGCCCTGGCCCGCCGCAGGCGTCCCGCCCCGGCACTGGTCGAGGGCGGCTGAAGGTATCCGCGGGCAGCTCCGGGCTCACGCCTGGATCAGTGGAGGGGCCACGAGGGAGCCCCCGGGGGCGCTGCGGGACGCGCCGCTGGCACCAAGTTCGGGGCGGTCGTGAGCTTGTCCGGTGGGTGCTGATGGGGTCCTGGGGATTGCCGTTCCGCCCGGGTGCAGAGCAGTGATCCGAAGCCGGCGGCCCGGTCCCGAGGCATGCCAACCTCCACCGGCCCCACGCCGGGCAGCAGCGTCTTGGGACGCGTCCCGTCGCGGACGTTGCCGTCCTCACCCTCAGTCCGCTGGCTCCGAGCGTAGCCCAGCTGGGCGTCCATCCCGGCCTCCGGAGCCCCTTCGGTCACCGCTCGGGTCAGCTGCGCCAGCACCATGTTCCGCCGGGTGAGGGCCGGACCCTAAGCCCTCTCGGCCAGCTAGCCGATCAGCTGCTCGTCCCGCTGGCCATCCCGGTCATCCGTGCCCTGGCCCTCACCACTGGCCCTTGTTGCCCGGCCGGGTGGTTGGTCTCGATCGCTGTGTCCATGGTTCTGCCCCTCCAGCCCATCCGCCGGCTGGACCGGATTTACACGGTCACCTGGACAGTCCCTACGGGCCCGACCGTGCCCCGGTGGGAGACGGGCAGAGAACTCGGCGCGCGCCCTATCTTCGGAGTGCGAAGTATCATTTATCCGCATGTTCAGCCCAGCTAGTGAAACGGGTTCCGAGCAGGCCCGGGCGGTGCCGAGCCGCGAGGAGCTGATCAACCGGTTCATCCGGTTGCAGTGGCACCTGGGGAACATGATCCGCACCCGCCTCACCGGCTCCCTGGATGCCGGAGGTCAGGCCTTCTCCGCCACCCTCAGGGAGGCCACACGGCACCAGCGGGCGGTCCTGCTTGCCTTGCATCAGGAGGGTCCGCTGGCCATGGGCGATCTGGCCCGTCACCTGGGGGTCACCGCCAGCAGCGCCACCGAGCTGGTGGACCGGCTGGTTGAGCACGGGTGGGTGGAGCGGCTGCCAGTCTTGGGTGATCGCCGGGCCGTGGTGGTGCAGTTGACGGCACCCGCCCGGGAGATGGCGGAGCAGGCTGGGCAGCTGCTGGTGTCCGGCACCCAGGCTCTCTTGGCCCAGCTTGACCACCGCGATCTGACGACCCTGGTCGACCTCCTGGAGAGGGTCGCCGGGGCGGAGCCGGCCGCCGGCCGCTCCATCTCCGCAACCTCGGGGTGCCAGCCACCGGTGCCGGGAATGAAATCTTGAGCCGTTTCTTCGCCGGCCTCGGCCGTTTCGTGGTGCGCTTTCGGGTTCCCGTGGTGGTGGCCTGGGTCGTGGTGGCGGTGGTTTGCGTCCACCTGCTGCCAACCCTGGCCTCGGTCAGCAAGGACTCCAACTCCGCCTTCCTGCCCAGCAACGCCCCCAGCATGCGGGCAGCCCAGCTGGCCCGCCCCTTCCAGAACTCGACGCTGGCGGCGTCCACTCTGGTGGCGGTCAGCAGCGACGGGCCATTGTCGCCAACGCAGCAGGCGGCGGTCACCCGGTTCGAGGCCAAGATCAGCCGTCTGCCCAAGGTCAAGCTGGTGCGGGACCTGGGCACCTCACCCAATGGAGAGGCGCGCCAGGCCCTCATCGAGGCAGCCGTGCCAGCCTTCGGGGGCGGGGACGGGCCCGCTCTGGTGGCGTCCATCCGAGCCGACTTCACGGCGGCCAGCGTGCCCGGGCTGACCTATCACCTCACCGGAGACCTGCCCACCGTGATCGACAGTCAGCAGTCCTCCAAGCAGTCGCAAAACCTGACCCAATTGTTTTCCGTGATCTTCATCATCGCGCTGCTGCTGCTGGCCTTCCGGGCGGTGCTGGCGCCGTTCGTAACCCTGCTGCCGGCGGCCCTGGTGCTGGCCCTCTCCGGCCCGGTGGTCGCGGAGGCGACCCATGTCGGAGTCCAGGTGTCCGTGATCACTCAAGTAATCCTGATCGTGCTGGTGCTGGGGGCGGGCACCGACTACGGCCTGTTCCTGGTGTTTCGTGTTCGGGAGGAGCTGCGCCGGGGGCTCGACCCCCATCAGGCGGTGGTGACGGCGGTCAGCACGGTGGGGGAGTCGATCACCTTCTCGGCGCTGACCGTGATCGCCGCCTTGCTCAGCCTGATCCTGGCCCAGTTCGGCATCTACCAGAGCCTGGGGCCAGCACTGGCGATCGGCATCGGGCTGATGCTGCTGGCCGGGCTCACCTTGCTTCCCGCCCTCTTGGCCATCTTCGGGAGGGCGGTCTTCTGGCCCACCCGCACCTCCAGGGAGGAGACCCCCCGGACCGGCATCTACGGGCGCATGGCGGGCGCGGTGGTGCGCCATCCGTTCTGGCTCGTGGTGACGGGGGTGGTGGTCTTCGGCGGCCTGGCGGTCGGCTCGCTCACCGGCACCACCGCCGGCTTCGCCAACGCCAGCGCGCCCAGCGGGACCGACTCAGCGGCGGGGGCAGCGGTGTTGGCCAAGGACTTCCCCGCCTCCAACGTGCAGGCTTCAGCGGTTTTGTTCGATCTGCACAGCTCCGCCTGGAGTGACCCGGGAGTCCTCGCCACCGCCCAGCTGGGCCTCCAACAGACGGGCCAGTTCCGCACCGTGATCGGCCCGGCCGCGGCCTCGGGACTGACGCCCGCTGAGATCACCTCCCTGCACCGGCAGCTGGGCGCCCCCGGGCTCCTGCCGCCCACCGAGCCAGCCTCGCTGCCCATCAGCCCCAGCCTTTACAACTCCTACCGGGAACTGGCCCAGTTCATCAGCCCTGAGGGCCGGACCATCCAGTTCTCGACCCTGCTGCTGAACAACAGCGACAGCTCCCCCAAGGCGATCGCGGCGGTCCCAGCGGTGCGTGCCGCGATCGCCCGAGTGGCCAGTCGGATCGGGGCCACTGACAACGGGCTCTTTGGCGTTCTGCCCTTTGCCTATGACGTCCAGAGCCTGTCCAACAGCGACCTCGTCCACATCATCCCCCTGGTCGCGGTGTTGATCGCCATCTTGTTGGCACTGGTGATGAGGAGCTTGGTCGCTCCCCTCTACCTGGTGGTCAGCGTCGTGCTCTCCTACCTGGCGGCGCTGGGGCTAGTGGCGGTGATTTTCGTGCACCTGCTGGGCCAGGACGGGATCAACTTCATCCTTCCCTTCCTGATGTTCGTGTTCCTGATGGCGCTGGGGTCGGACTACAACATCCTGATGATGACCCGCATCCGCGAGGAGGTCCAGCAGATGCCCCTGCGCCAGGCCGTGCGCCGGGCCGTGGGCATGACCGGGACCACCGTCAGCACCGCCGGTCTGGTCCTGGGCGGCACCTTCGCAGTGCTCGCGATCGCCGGCAGCGGCTCGGGTGGCTCTCAGATCCAGCAGATCGGCTTTGGCATCGCCGCCGGGGTGTTCATGGACACCTTCATCATCCGCACCCTGGTGGTCCCCTCATTCGTGGTCCTGCTGGGACGCTGGAACTGGTGGCCTTCCCGCCTCTCCCACGCGCCCGTGGCGGCTCTGCCGGGGGTGCGCGACGTCGCCTAGTGACCTCCCGGCCGGAGCGGGATCAAACACCACGGGGGTCATTCCCCTGGGGGGAGGAGGCCAGTTGGGAGCTGGCCTTCGAGGTCGGCCCTTTCTTCCCCCCAGCAGGATGACGACCCCGTCCAGAGCCAGCGGGGGATCTGCGTCAGGTACTCGTCCGGGCTCCGACAGCTGTTCGAGAAGGCGGCCAGGGGCGGCGGGATCCGGATAGCGGAGAGCGCCGTCAGCACGTCGACGAAGGCCGCGCCGTCGCCGCGGGCGGCGAATTTGACTGCGGGGCTGTTCAGTCAGTAGATGGTGAGTGCCACCATCGCGGTGATGGCAGGCCAGAGCGGACCCGCCACCGCCAGCGCCGCCAGCAGCACCAAGACCGGGAACAGAGCCCGGGCCGCCCGCTGCCAGGCCGGGGGCATGACCGACCAATACTATGAGCAGCGCCCCCAGTGGCGAATTGCCGAGCGCCGAGACGACGGCGGTGCCGCCCTGCTCGGGGCGGTTGGTGACCTCCAGGTCAGAAGAGCACCGAGCGCATGGTGCCGATCCGGGTGAAGCCGACCTTCTCGTAAACCCGGATGGCGGGCAGGTTGAAGTCGTTGACGAACAAAGTCACGGCGCCGGTGCTGGCGAGGAGCGTCCGGCAGACCTCGGCCATGCCGGCGGACGCCCGGCCCTGGCCCCGGAGCTCGGGGTCGGTCCACACGCCCTGGATCTGGATCGCCTCCGGGGTCACCGCCGAACACTCCGCCTTGAAGACGATCCTCCCGTCCTCCTCCCACAGGTGCACCCATCCGCGCCGGATGGCGGTGACCACCCGCTCCCTCCAGCCGACCGGATCGAGCTCCAGCGGATTGAAGCCCATCTCCTCCAGGTGCATGGCCGCTCCGGCCTGGGCGACGCGCTCCAGGTCCTGGATCCGAGCCAGCCGCAGCGGGGCCCGCGGTCCCGGCACCGGGCGAAGCTGCTCCGCGGTCACCGAGTAATGAGGTTGCTCGCCGCGCAGCAGGCGGACCGGTCGGAGGTCCCCCTCGCAGAGACGCTGCAGCCGTTCCACCTGGTCCTTCGGTCCCACGATCAACTGGACCCGGTGCAGAGTGGGGCGGAGAGCCTCCGCCAGGGCGGCCAGGTCGGGGGCCTGGGGCGCCCAGGGCACCAGCAGCGGCCCCCTCAGCGCAACTCCCCGGACCCGGCGCTCCCCCGCCCGCTGGACTCCCAGGAGGGCGCCGTCACGGAGCGCTCCCCGGCGCACCTCGCTGCGCAGGAACACGTTCTCCAAGGGACTCTGACCCAGGCAAGCCTCGACCTCATCCCGGTCCGCAGCCCAGAGCTGGCGCACCCGTGGCGGGCGCAACCGGCCCCTCCTGAGCACGTGTGGATTATCGCCGGTTTCCCCGCATCATGCGTTCCCGTGCATAAATATGCAATACTGCCGAAATGGAGCAGGCAGCGGGCGCGCCCCGGGTTGGGGTGGCAGGAGCTACGGGATACGCGGGCGCCGAGGTTGTCAGCCTGCTCCTGGAGCACCCCTTCACGCAACTCACCCAGGTCAGCTCCCGCAGACAGGCCGGCCGGGTGCACCGGGAGGCGTGCCCGGGTTCCGGCTGCGATCTGGAGCTAACCGAGGAGCTAGACCCCACCCGCCTAGACGTAGTCATCTCAGCCCAGTCCCCACTCGAGGCCGCCGCCCAGGCGGGTAGCTGGGTGGACAGCGGCGCTGTGGTGATAGACGTCTCGGCCGACTTCCGCCTCCGGGATCCCGGCCTGTACCCGACGTGGTACGGCCGGGAGCACCCCGCCCCGGAGCTGCTCCGGGAGGCGGAGCTCACTGTCCCGGAGCTGGAGTTGGGTTCCCGGGCAGGACGCATCGTCGCTCTCCCCGGGTGCTTCGCCACCGCCGCCATCCTGGCCGCCGCCCCGGCCCTCCGCTCTGGGCTGGTCCAGCCGGCGGTGGTGGTGGATGGCAAGACCGGGATCAGCGGCGCCGGCCGGGGAGCCGGGCCGGCATACCTCTTCGCCGAGCTGGACGAGGCGGTGCTCCCCTATGCCGTGCCCGGACACCGCCACCAGCCCGAGATCCAGCAGGCGCTCTCGGAGCTTTCGCAAACCGTGGTCGAAGTCACCTTCGTGCCCCACCTGGTGCCCATGACCCGGGGTATCTGCGTCACCTGCTATCTGCGCTGGGACGAAGGGGTCGCCCTGGACCGCGTGCTCCGGGAGTACCGGCTGGCGTACGGGGCCAGCCCCTTCGTCCATCTGGTCGAGGATCCCGTCCCCACCAAGCTGGCCAGCCGGACCAACCACACCTTCATCCACCTCAACTCTCAGGGATCCCATCTGGTGGTCGAGGCGGTCCTCGACAACCTCGGGCGGGGAGCCGCCTGGCAGGCGGTCCAGGCGCTCAACTGGCGCCTGGGGCTGGAGGTAACAGCCGGGATCGGTCGGAGGCCCCAATGGCCGTGAGCCAGCCGGTGACCCGTCCCTCAGTGGGGGTGACCATGGCCGCTGGCTTCAGCGCCGGGGTGGCCGCGGCCGGTGTCCGGGACGGGAGCCTGGGCCGCCCTGACGTCGCGCTCCTGGTCTCCGACCGGTTGGCCACCGCCGCCGGCGTCTTCACCCGGAACCGGGTCAAGGCCGCCCCGGTAGTGGTGAGCCAGCTGCACCTGCGCCGCGGGACGGCCCGGGCCGTGGTGGTGAACAGCGGCAACGCCAACGCCGCCACCGGGTCGCGGGGCCTGGGGGACGCGCTGCGCATGGCCCAGGCCGCCGGCGACAGCGTGGACTGTGCCCCCCACGAGGTCCTGGTCGCCTCCACCGGCGTGATCGGGCGGCCGATGCCCATGGAGCGCATCGTGCCCGCAATCGCCCGTGCCGCCGCCGACCTTGGGCCGGGACGGGGGGCGGACGCGGCCCGGGCCATCATGACCACCGACACCCGGTCCAAGGAGGCGGGGGTGGAGTTTTCGGCGTTCGGAGTCACCCACCACCTCGGGGGGATGGCCAAGGGCTCGGGGATGATCCATCCCGACATGGCAACCCTGCTGGCGTTCCTGACCACGGACGCCGCAGTGCCGGCGTCGGCGCTCCGCGAGCTGCTGGCCCGGGTGGTGGGCCACACCTTCAACCGCATCAGCGTGGACGGCGACACTAGCACCAACGACTGCTGCCTGCTGCTCGCCAGCGGAGCGACCGGCTCCCCCGCGCTCACGCCCGGGACCGCCGGGTGGGAGGAGTTCGAGGAGGCGCTGGACGCGGTGCTGGGGTCGCTCGCTGAGCAGGTGGTGGCGGACGGCGAGGGGGCCACAAGGGTGTTCGAGGTCCGGGTCTCCGGCGCCGCCAGTCCGGATGACGCCCTCCTCGCGGCGCGCTGCGTCAGCAGCTCCCCGCTGGTGAAGACCGCCGTCCACGGCGGTGACCCCAACTGGGGCCGGGTGCTGGCGGCGGTGGGGCGCTCAGGCGCGGAGCTGGCCCTGGACCGCTGCCGGCTTTCGATGCAGGGCGAGGAGCTGTTCACCCGGGGGCAGGTGGTGCCGGGAGCGGTGGAACGGGTGGCCCCCCGGCTTCTCGCCGAGCGGGTCGTGATCGAGGTCAACCTGGGCGTGGGGGAGGCCGGGGCGAGCGCCCTGGGCTGCGACCTCAGCGCCGACTACGTGAGGATCAATGCCGACTACTCAACCTGAGCTCACCCCGGACATTCCCGACAGCCTGCGTGCCCAGGTGCTGGTGGAGGCGTTGCCCTACATCCAGCGCTTCCACGCGCGAACCCTGGTGGTCAAGCTGGGGGGCGCGGCGATGGAGGAGCCCGCAGCTCGAGACGCGGTCCTCCAGGACCTCGTCCTGCTGCGCTTCGTGGGCCTCCGCCCCGTCCTGGTGCATGGCGGTGGGCGCGAGATCACCGCGCTGTCGGACAGGCTCGGCCTGGACACCCAGTTCGTGGCCGGCCTCCGGGTCACCGACGAGCCCACCATGGAGGTGGCCAAGATGGTCCTAACCGGCAAGATCACCCCGGACCTGGTGGCTGCCATCCACCGGCTGGGGGGCCGGGCCATGGGGCTCTCGGGTGAGGACGGGCCGACCATCCTGGTGCGGCGCCAGATGGGACCTCAGGGGGAGGATCTGGGGCTGGTGGGAGAGGTCCAGGAGGTCAACGCCGACCCGCTGCTGGGGATCCTTGAGCGGGGGATGATCCCGGTGGTGGCCTCGATCGGGCTGGGCTACGACGGGCGCAGCTACAACGTCAACGCCGACTGGGTGGCGGCCGCTCTCGCCGAGGAGCTGGGGGCCGCCAAGCTGCTGCTCCTGACCGACGTGGAGGGGGTCCGGGACCGCGATGGGCGGCTGCTCAGTCGGCTGCCGGTGGGAGCCGCGGAGCAGCTGCTCGCGGATGGGACGGCGAGCTCTGGGATGATCCCCAAGCTCCAGGCCGCCTGCAGCGCGGCCCGGGCCGGGGTGGCGGTCCACATCATCGACGGCAGGGAACCCCACTCCATCCTGCTCGAGCTGCTCACCGAGGCCGGGGTGGGCACGATGATCGATCCCCCGGAGGCCGGCTGAGGTGCCGGCGCTGGCGGAGCGTGAAGGCGCGCTGCTCTGCGACACCTACCGCCGGCTCCCCGTCACCCTGGTGTCCGGAGAGGGCTGCTGGGTGGAGACAGAGGACGGCCAAAGGCTGCTGGACCTGGTGGGCGGGATCGCGGTCAACGTCCTGGGACACTGCCACCCCGAGGTGGTGGAGGCGGCCAGCTCGCAGCTCCACCGGCTCATGCACACCAGCAACCTCTACCACACCGCCGAGCCCCTGGAGCTGGCCGCACGGCTGGTGGAGACCGCCTTTCCGGGTCGGGTCTTCCTCTGCAACAGCGGTGCCGAGGCCAACGAGGCGGCCATCAAGATCGCTAGGAAGTGGGGCCAGCTGCACCGCGGGGGGGCCTACACCATAGTCACCCTGGAGGGTGCCTTCCATGGCCGCACCCTGGGAACCCTGGCGGCCACCGGCAACCCCCACTACTCCGAACCCTTCGAGCCGCTTCCCCCGGGCTTCCTCCAGGTGCCGCGCGGTGACCTGGCCGCCGTGGAGGCGGCCCTCTCTGACGAACTCCGGCCGGCGGTGGCGGTGATGGCCGAGCCCGTCCAGGGCGAGAGCGGGGTGCATCCGCTGGGTGACCCGTACCTCAGGGAGCTGCGCGAGCTCTGCAACCGGTACGAGGCGCTCCTCATCCTCGATGAGGTCCAGTCCGGGATGGCCCGCACCGGCAGCTGGTGGGCCCACCAGCCGGCGGGCGCGGTGCCGGACGTCATGACGGCCGCCAAAGGGCTGGGCGGGGGGCTGCCCCTGGGGGCCGTGCTGGTGTCAGGTCGGGCCGACGTCCTGGAACCCGGCGACCACGGGAGCACCTTCGGGGGCAACCCGGTCGCCTGCGCCGCCGGGCGCGCGGTCTTCGAGGTGATCGGCCGCGACCGGCTCTGGGAGCGGGCGGCGACCGCTGGGGATCAGCTCCGGGAGGGGATCCTGGGTCTGGCCCAGAGGGGTCTGCCTGTCTCCGATGTGCGCGGCCGGGGGCTGCTCCTCGGGGTGGGTCTGGACCGCCCAATCGCCGCTCTGGTGGCTCAGGAGGCGCTGTCCGAGGGGGTGCTGGTGAATGCCATCGGCGACCGGACCATCCGCCTCGCTCCGCCCCTTGTGATCTCGGACGATGAGGTGGAGCTGGCGGTGGCGCGGCTCGCCAAGGCACTTGAGCGCGCCGGGGACTGCGGTTGACTTCCGCTGAAGCCCGGCGCGAGCGCCAGGCGGCCATTCTGGAGCTGCTGCGCACCCGGCCGGTCCGCACTCAGGAGGAGCTCGCCGACGAGCTTCACCGCCGGCGGATCGCCGCTGACCAGACCACCATCAGTCGGGACCTGCGCCAGCTCGGGGTCCTCAGGGCCGTGGCAGGGTCCGAGCGGCGATACATCCCCCCCGCCGACCCCGAGCCTCAGGGCCGACTTCTGCAGCTCCTGGCCCTCCAGCTCCTGGAGATCGACGTCGTCGGCTCCATGGTCATCCTGCACACCCCCAGCGGAGCCGCCCAGGTGGTGGCGCTAGCGGTCGACTCCCTCCGGCTGCCCCAGGTGGCGGGCACGGTGGCCGGCGACGACACCATCTTCGTCCAGGCGCGGTCGGCCCGCGAGGCCAAGACCGTGGTGGAGCGGCTGCGCCACGCTTGCCAGGAGAACGCCGTCCCGTCGCCGGTGCTGCCAGCCAGAGGAGGATGAGACTGTGACCACCGAACGGCCCCGCTGCGTTCTTGCGTTCTCCGGTGGGCTGGACACCACCGTGGCCGTCCACTGGCTGACCCACGAGAGGGGCTTTGAGGTAGTGACCCTCTCCGCGGACCTGGGGGAGACCGAGGACACCGAGGCGCTTCAGCGCCGGGCCCTGGCCGCCGGGGCCGTGGCGGCGCACGTGGTGGACGCCAAGGAGCTCCTCATTTCCAACTTCATCTGGCCCACCCTGCAGGCTGGGGCGGTGTACCAGGGCGTGTACCCGCTGGCCACCGCCCTGGGGCGCCCGCTTATCGCCCGGCTCCTGGTTGAGGTGGCTCGGGAGGTTGGGGCCAGCGCTGTCGCCCACGGCTGCACCGCGAAGGGCAACGACCAGGTCCGCTTCGACGTGGCTGTGGGGGCTCTGGCCCCGGCCCTCCAGGTGGTCGCCCCCCTGCGCGAGTGGAGCATGGGACGGAGCGAGGAGATCGCCTACGCCGCCACCCACGGGCTGGAGGTTCGGGCGACCGTGGAGAGCCCCTACAGCATCGACGCCAACCTCTGGGGTCGCAGTGTCGAGACCGGGATCCTGGAGGACCCCTGGGTGTCCCCGCCAGAGTCCGCATACGAGTGGACCACGGCCCCGGAATCGGCTCCTCCCGAGGGGGTCGAGGTCGAGATCCACTTCGAGGCGGGCATCCCCACCCGGCTGAATGGGGAGGAGCTGTCCGGGGTGGAGCTGGTGGAGTCGCTCAACCGCTTGGCGGGAGCCCACGGGGTGGGCCGGATCGACCACGTCGAGGACCGGCTGGTGGGTATCAAATCGAGGGAGATCTACGAGGCGCCGGCCGCGGTTGTGCTGGACACGGCCCACCGGCAGCTGGAGGCCCTCACCCTGCCTCGGGATGTGCTGCGCTTCAAGCGGCTGGTGGCGGACGAGTGGGCCCAGCTGACCTATGACGGCCTCTGGTTCTCCCACCTGCGGCAGAGCCTGGGGGCCTTCGTGGCCAGCACCCAGCCGCTGGTCACCGGCGAGGTGCGGCTGCGCCTCCGCCAGGGGGCGCTCGTGCTGTTGGGTCGGAGCAGTCCCAGCTCGCTCTACCGGCGCGAGCTGGCCACCTATGAGCGCCAGGACGACCGGTTCCAGCACCAGGCGGCCACTGGCTTCCTCTCGATCTTCGGCCTGCCCCTCAGGACCCAGGCTCAGGTGCAGGGGCGTCTCTGGGAGGACTCTCGCCCGCTGCTGCAGTCGGCGCCCCGGGGGATCGCCGCCGCTCCCGGTACCGAGGAGCCCGGTGCCTCCGGGAGCTGACCGGACGCCGGGTGGGCCCGCTCATCCCAAGGCCTGGAGCGGGCGGCTCCAGGGCCCGACCGACCCCGTGCTGGAGCGGTACTCCACCTCCGTCCAGGAGGACCTCGGCCTCGCCGAGTTCGACATCCGGGGCTCGGCGGCCCACGCCGGCCGGCTCGCCCGCGCGGGGCTCATCCAGCCCCAAGAGCAAGAGCAGCTGCTGTCCGGGCTGGAGCAGATCGCCCAGGAGGTGCGCTCAGGGAACTTCCGGCCCCGGCCCGAGGACGAGGACATCCACATGGCGGTGGAGCGCCGGCTGGCCGAGCTGATCGGTGAGCCCGCCCTTCGGCTGCACACCGGGCGGAGCCGCAACGACCAGGTGGCCCTGGACCTTCGGCTCTGGACCAGGGCCGCGGCCGTCCGTGTGTCCCAGGGGGTGCTCGAGTTGGAGGCTGTCCTGCTCCGCCGTGCCCGGCGGGAGCGGGCGACCCTGATTCCGGGATACACCCACCTGCAGCGGGCTCAGCCGGTGACCCTGGCGCATCACCTGCTGGCGTACTTCGAGATGCTGGAGCGGGACCGGGAGCGCCTTCAGGAGCTTCACCGGCGGGCCGGGCTCTCCCCCCTGGGGGCGGGAGCCCTGGCCGGCTCCACCCTGCCCCTGGACCGCCACCCGGCCGCCCTCGAGCTGGGACTCCGGGCGCCGACGGCCAACAGCCTGGACTCGGTCTCGGACCGTGACTTCGCCCTCGAGCTCCTCTTCGCCAGCGCCCTCGTCGCCATCCACCTCTCGCGAATGGCGGAGGACCTGATCCTCTGGAGCACCGCCGAGTTCGGCTTTCTGGACCTTCCCGACCGCTGGTCGACCGGCTCCAGCCTCATGCCCCAGAAGAAGAACCCGGACCTCCTGGAGTTGGTGCGGGGGAGGACGGGGAGGCCGGTGGCCGCGCTCCTGGGCCTACTGCTGGTCCTGAAGGGGCTCCCACTCAGCTACAACCGGGACCTCCAGGAGGACAAGGCCCACCTCTTTCCCGCGGTGGCCTCGGTGGAGGCCAGCCTGGAGGCGCTGGCCGGTCTGCTGGGGGAGGTGTCCTTCAACCGGGAGAGGATGGCCGAGGCGGCCTCCGATCCGCGGCTGCTGGCCACCGACCTGGCCGATCGACTGGTGCAGGAAGGGGTCCCCTTCCGCCGGGCCCACGAGCTGGTGGGCAGGCTGGTGAGCCGGGCGGAGGCCGAGGGGAGGGGGCTCGACCTCGTGCTTGGCGAGAGCTGGCGGGAGATGGGGTTTGCCGATGACCCCTCGGGGCTGCTGGATCCCAGGCGTTCCCTCGCCGCCCGGGAGCAGCCCGGGGCGCCGGGCCCGGAGGCCCAGTTGGACGCCCTTCGGCGGGCGGCGGAGCAGCTGCGCCGCGGGCGGGCCTGGGTCCGGCGGCAGTCCGGCTGAGAGAGGGCCGCCGTCCTGGGGGAGCCCGGCTTGCTACGATCACCCGGCAGCGCCAGCTCCACCGGGACCAGGGATGTACCGTCAGATCTATCTTCCGCTGGACAACTCCGACCACTCCAACGCCGCCTGCGAGGTGGCCATCCGGCTGGCTCGGGCCAGCTCCGCGGAGGTGGTGGGGAGCCACGTGTACGCCGCCCGGCTCCACGATTACCGCTTCAAGCAGATGGAGTACACACTGCCCGCGGAGTACCAGGATGAGGTCGAGCTCCAGCGCCAGCGCAAGATCCACGACAGCCTGATCACCACCGGGCTCAACCTCATCTCCGACTCCTACCTCCAGGCCGCCCAGCGGCGCTGCCTGGAGGAGGGGATCCCCTTCACCCCCAAGACCTTCGACGGCAAGAACTGGGAGGTCCTGGTCCAGGACATCGAGGAGAACCAGTACGACCTGGTGGTCATGGGGGCCTGCGGCCTGGGGCAGGTGAAGGAGACGCAGATCGGCACCTGCGTCGACCGGGTGGTCCGACGCGCTCACCGGGACACCCTGGTGGTCCGCCACCGCGAAGGCCGGGACCCGCTGTCCGGGCCGATCGTGGTTGCCGTGGACGGCTCCCCCCAGTCCTTTGCCGGGCTGCGCTCGGCGCTGGAGATGGGGCGCCTACTCGATCTCCCGGTGGAGGCCGTCTCGGTGTACGACCCCTATCTCCACTACGTGCTCTTCAACGGGATCGTGGGGGTCCTCTCCGAGGAGGCCAGCAAGGTCTTCCGCTTCAAGGAGCAGGAGGCGCTCCACGAGGAGATCATCGACACCGGGCTGGCGATGATCTACTCCTCCCACCTCAAGGTAGCCAAGGAGGTGGCTCGGGCCGAGGGTTACGACCTGCCCATCACCCTCTTGGACGGGAAGGCCTTTGAGCAGGTGCTCCGCTACGTGCGGGAGCGCGATGCCAGCCTCCTGGTGGTGGGGCGGATCGGGGTGCACTCCGACCAGGGGATGGACATCGGGGGGAACAGCGAGAACCTTCTCCGGCTGGCTCCCTGCAGCGTCCTCCTCTCCTCCCGCACCTACGTCCCCCCCATCGACGTCCGGGGCGAGGCCCAGGTGGTGTGGACCCCCGAGGCCAACGAGGTGCTGGAGCGGATCCCCTGCTCCGCCCAGGGGCTCTCCCGGACGGCGGTGCTGCGCTGGGCGATGGAGCGGGGCCACTCCATAATCTCCCAGAACTTGGTGGTGGCCGCGCTGGGTGACATCCTCCCCCCCGAGGCCTCGGCGGCCATCGGGATCGAGGTCAGCCCCCGTCCTACCGACGACGCCGAGGTCCATGTCTGCCGGGATTGCGGCTACACCGCGAGGGGGGTGCTCCCCGTGGAGTGCCCGGTCTGTGGCGGCTCCAGCGAGCTCTTCGCCCGGGTGGACCGGGAGGGGATCGCCCAGGCGGCGCTGGCCGAGGGAGAGGTCACCGAGGAGCTCACCTTCGACAACCGCAAGATCGGCTGGTCCATGGAGGCGCGGACACTGCTCCATGAGATGCCGGCCGGGTACCTGCGCCGGAGGATCAAGGCCAAGATCGAGAAGGTGGCCCGGACCAGGCGGCTGGCCGTGGTCACCCTGGAGGTGGCCGAGCCTCTGATCGCCCCCGAGCTGGGCCGGGCCGCAAACGCTCAGCCCCACCGCACCCCGCTGGAAGGCTCCACCGCCGGGATGGGGGACCTGCCGGGGTTCGAGGAGGCGGCCGGCGACGCTGGCCCGGTGGACCAGGCGCTCCTGCAGTACGCCGCCGGTGGGCCCGGTGGCCGCTACATCCCTCGGGAGGCCTCTCCCACGGTGGCCCGTCTCCGACCCCGCGAGGAGGGGACCACACCCGGCGGGTCGTGCCCGGTGGACCACGGCGCCAAGGTAGCCCCGGCCGTCTGTCCGGTGCCTCACGGGGAGTCCTCCGCCGGTCCTCTACCAGAGGCCCGGCCGGTGACCGGCGTCTCGGCAGACTGAGCTCAGCGCGCCGCGGCCCCACTGAGCTCGCGGGCCGGTCGGGTCGCCTGGAGCAGCTGGTCCGCGCTCACGACCGAGCCCAGCCGCGGGAAGACGTGCTGCTCGCAGTAGCTGCCGGCTTCCGGGCTGTCGGCCGTGGCGCAGTCGGAGACCAGCAGGACGCGGTAGCCCCGGTCGAAGGCTGAGCGCGCGGCGGACTCCAGCCCCCAGTTGGTGTGGTAGCCGGTCAGCGCCAGGGTGTCCACGCCACGGGCGCGCAGAATGGCATCCAGCTCAGTGGAGGCGAACGGATCCATCGTCCGGCATCCGGAGATCAGGAGGTCTCCGGGGTGGGGCCCGGCGCCCGCGGTCCCGGCGACGCCCAGGGGCGGGCCTTGCAGCATCCTTCCCAGCCTGAGCGCCTCCTCTGCCGCCAGGGCGGCATCGCAGGGCCAGGCGCGCCCGCACTCCAGGCACACGGCTCCCTCGTCTCGGTAGCCCACGAGGTGCCGCCCCCGCAGCTGCTCCAACCAATCGCGGCTCCGCCCGCCTCGGGTTACCAGGTCGGTGTCCGGCTCCCCGGGCAGGCCTGGAAGCTCCCGCTCCAACCGGCGGTAGGCGATGAAGGCCACCAGCGCCCCCAGGGCCCGCGCCTCCTCCAGCAGCCGCCCCAGGTTCTCCGCCTTCTGCGGCTCCATCTCCCCGCCCGCTATGAGGGCCTCGGAGTGCCCGTCCGGACCCACCCGCCTGGACCTGGCCTCCATCACCAGCACCGCCAGCCTCCGCGCCGGCATCGCTCCATCCACCGTTGGCCCTCCGTATCGTTAGCGCCCGTCGGAGGTACAGGGTGGCCCTCAGCCCGGCGGCCGCCCAGGGAGAAACCCACCGCCACCGGGCGGGCGTAACCACGCGGGGGCAGAGGGCGTCAACTCCCCGGGACCAGGGCCGAGGATGGAGGCCGCCAGGAGCTCGACAGGATGGACGGCGGGGAGCTCCGCTCCCAACGCGGACAGGGCTGCCCGCAGCTGGAGCAGGCACCCCGGGTTGCCCGCCGCCAGCACCTGGGGACCAACCGCCAGCACGGTCTGCGCCTTCCGCCGGCCGAGGTCACGGGCGGCGTCCGGAGCCGTGAGGTTGTAGGTTCCGGCGCTTCCACAGCAGAGCTCCGGTTCGGCCAGTTCCAGAAGCTCCAGGCCGGGGATCCAACTCAGGATGTGCCGGGGTGCGGAGCGAATCCCCTGGGCCTGGCTCAGGTGGCACGCGTCGTGGTAGGCGACCCGCAGCGGCAGCTCATGGAGGAGGGCCGGGGGGCCCAGCTCCTCCAGGATCTCGGAGACGTCCCTGGCCTTGGCCGCCACCCGAGCAGCGGCATCGCTGAACCGGGGGTCGTCCTCCAGGAGCCGGCCCAGCTCCTTGACCAGGGCTCCACAGCCGGCGGCGTTGATCGCGATCCGGTCGACCCGGGGGTCGTCGAAGAGCTCCACCAACTGTCGC
The DNA here is from genome assembly GCA_021801645.1 of bacterium. GTDB lineage: Bacteria > Chloroflexota > Dormibacteria > Aeolococcales > Bog-877 > JAJYXT01. The sequence goes on along the minus strand of JAJYXT010000100.1, from coordinate 11,393 downwards.
GCCCGGCGCAGTGCCGGCCCCTTCTGCCCGGCATGGAACTCCAGCGCTCCACAGCAGCCCTGGCCTGGGGGCACCTGAACCTCCGCTCCGGCCGCGGCCAGGGCGACCGCGGTGGCCTCGTTGACCATGGGGAACGACACCCGCTGCACGCACCCGCCCAACAGCGCCACCCGCAGCCGCACCCGCCCGTCCGGTCGGCGCGGCGCGGGCAGCCGTCGCAGCAGTCGTCGTGGGTCTTGAGGAAGTGGAAGCAGCCGGGCCGCGGTCCCCAGCCCTCCGGGGAGCCGTCCGGCGGCACCCGGAGCCAACCGTTCGGCTCCCCAGGCCGCCAGCGCCCCCAGCCGGAGCGCGGCGGGGTGGGGGAGGGCGGTCAGGAGGGAGCGGCGCCAGGCGCGCTGTCCCATAGGGCGGCGGAAGCGACGCTCCACCTGCTGCCTGGTGCTCTCGAGAAGCAGGTCGTAGCGGACGCCCGAGGGACACGCGGGAACGCAGGCCAGGCAGCCCAGGCAGGCGTCGAAGTGGGCCACCATCTCGGCGGTGAGCGGCCGCTCCCCCTTGGCCGCCAGGTCCATGAGAAGGATGCGGCCCCGGGGCGAATCCATCTCCTCGCCCCAGAGCTGGTAGGTGGGGCAGGCGGGGAGGCAGAAGCCGCAGTGGACGCAGTCCGAGAGCAGCTCCGGATCTGGGGGATGGTCGGAGTCGAAGGCGGCGCGTGCTGCCGCAGGCCGTGGCCGTCCCCGAGGGGTCGGCGGGAGGGAGCGGGGCTGGGTGCTCATACAGGCCCCCGCCCAGGGGCGAGGGTCGAGTGTGGGTCGAGAGCCCGCTTCACGGACAGGGCGAGCCGGGCGGCCACCGGGTCCAGGGGCTGGAGCGGGGGCGAGTCCCGGTCCCCGCCGCGGTGCCAGGACACGAACCCTCCGAGGTCGGCCACCCGGGCGGCGAACTGGGCCGGATCCGCCCCTGCCTGCAGACGCGCCTCCCCGGCGCCCACCGTGCCCCTCAGCGAGAGATGGGCCACCGGGCCCCCGACCGCGGCCAGCGCCAAGAGCTCCCCGATCCTGTTCACGGGGACCGAGATCCCAAGCACGGGACCCTCCCCGTCCCACGGCCGCCTCTCGATCATCCTGACGAGCTCATCTGTTTCCCGCTCTCCGGCCAACCGGCCCCCTGGAACCAGCGCGCGAACGATCTCGGCCTGCTGCTCGCAGGCTGACGGCGCCCCGTCCAGGCGCGCCAGCAGCCTGCCCTCCGGCCAGAGAAGCTCGGCCATAGACAGCACCGCGGGCGCCCGGCGAAGCGCGGCCAGGGCGGCCTGGGCGGTCTGGGGGTCCAGCCGCTCGGCCACAACCCAACAGCTGGCCGGTGGCACCGGGTGCAGGCGGAGCGCCACCTCGACGATCACGGCCAGGGTCCCCTGGGAGCCGGTGAGCAGCTTGCCGAGGTCGTACCCGGCGACGTTCTTCACCACCTTGCCTCCGGTGCGCGCGAGCGTGCCATCGGCGAGGGCGAACCGGGCGCCCAGCAGCAGGTCTCTGGGAGTCCCATAGCGGGCCCGGAGCGGTCCCGAGGCGGCGGTGGCCACGACCCCTCCGAGGGTGGCGTCTCCGCCCTGAGGTGGGTCCAGCATGAGCCGCTGGTGGTGACCGGGAGCGCTCGCCACAAGGCGCTGCAGCTCGCCGAGGGTGAGGCCGGCCTCCGCCACGCAGGTGAGGTCCCCGGGCTCATGCTCCAGCAGCCGGTTCAGCGCCGTGGTCTCCACAACCAGATCGCAGCGACCAGGAGCTCGGCCCCAGCCCCACTTGGTGCCTCCGCCACGCACCAGCACGGCGAGCCGGCGCGAATTGGCCAGCGCCAGGACCTCGGCCAGCGCCTCGGCACTCCTCGGTCGCGCCGTGGGCGCCGGCGTTGGGCCTGCCCTCCCGTCCGCGGGCGTGACGGAGTCCCGGCCCAAGAGTGCCTCGAGGTCGGCCTCCAGGCTGGTCACAGCCGCTGCGCCGCCCCGCTCAGCTCCAGCGGATGAGGCCGGTAGATGCCCGGGTGCTCGCCGCACAGGCGGGGCGTGGGCAGCACCTTGCCGGGGTTGGCGGTGCCCTCGGGGTCGAAGGCCCGGCGCAGCCGGTGCATGACCATCTGGTCATCGGGGGAGAAGAGCTTGGGCATCTGGCAGACCTTGTCGCGGCCCACCCCATGCTCGCCGGTGAGGGAGCCCCCCGCCTCCAGGCAGAGGGTGAGGATGTCCTCCGCCAGCCGCTTGGCCCGATCTGGGCCCTCGGGTGAGCGGCGGTCGTAGAGGATGAGGGGATGGAGGTTGCCGTCCCCGGCGTGGAACACGTTGGCCACCTTCAGCCCGTGGCGGCCCTCCAGCTCCCGTATCCCCGCCAGCACCCGGGCCAGCTGGGAGCGGGGCACCACACCGTCCTGGACATAGTAGTCAGGACTCACTCGGCCCATCGCCGAGAAGGCTCCACGCCGCCCCTTCCAGAGGAGGGCTCGCTCGGCCTCGTCCTCCGCCACCCGGACCTCGCTGGCACCGCACCCCCGGCAGATCTCCACCACCTGGCCGAAGAGCGCCTCGCACTCGGACTGGGGGCCGTCCAGCTCCACGAGGAGCGCCGCCCCGCAATCCGGGTATCCGGCGTGCATGGCGAACTCCACCGCCTCGATGGTGGCCCGGTCCATCATCTCGATGGCGGCCGGGAGGACTCCGGCGGCGATGATCTCGGCGACTGCCTCACCGGCGGCGTCCGTCGAGGGGAAGGCGGCCAGCAGCGTCTGGACCCGCTGGGGAACCGGCAGCACCCTGAGGGTGACCTCGGTCACGATCCCCAGGGTCCCCTCGCTTCCCACCACCACCCCGAGCAGGTCGTACCCCGGGCTGTCGGGCACCGCCGACCCCAGGTGGGCGACCTCGCCCTCGGGGGTGACCAGGGTGAGCGCCACCACGTGGTTGGTGGTGAATCCGTACTTGAGGCAGTGGGCGCCGCCGGAGTTCTCGGCGACGTTGCCCCCGATGCTGCACACCCTCTGGCTGGAGGGGTCGGGGGCGTACAGGTAGCCGTAGGGAGCCACAGCCCGGCTGACCTCCAGATTGGGCACCCCCGGTTGGACCACCACCCGCTCGTTGTCCAGGTCCAGCCGGAGGATCTCGCGCATGCGGCTCAGGCCGATCACGATCCCGTCCTCCACGGGCAGGGCTCCGCCGGAGAGCCCGGTGCCACTGCCCCGGGCGACGAAGGGTACATGGGACCGGCGGCAGATGCGCACGACCTGGACCACCTCCTCCGTGCTCGAGGGAAGGACGACGGCCAGGGGCACGGCGCGCCAACCGGTGAGGCCGTCGCACTCATAGGTGCGCAGCTGGTCGGGATCGGTCAGCACCCATCGGCCACCCACCGCCTGTCGCAGCGCATCCAGCGGCGCCTGGTCCAGCCGGGCGGGGATCCGGTCCACGGGCACATCCTAGGCCGCCCGCCGGACCGATGCTGCCGCGGGCCATCACTTGCGTGCTATTATCCGCTTATCCGAATAGATATGCGCTGGGAGGGCGGCCGATGAGCCGGACTGCCGATCCGAGGTTCACTCTGGAGGTCGCGGGCATGACCTGCGACGATTGCGCTCGCCACGTCACAGAGGCTCTCACCGGGGCCGGGGCGCGCCAGGTCTCCGTGGACTGGCGAGCTGGGCGAGCTCGCTTCTCGCTCCCCGAGGGCGTCGTGGAGCAGCCGCTCCGGGCCGCCGTGGAGGCCGCCGGCTACCACCCGGGGGCGCTGGCGCGCGCCGGTGAACTGCCCGGCCCAATGGCTCCGGGGACCGACTTCGACCTGCTGGTGGTGGGCTCGGGGTCCGCGGCCTTCGCCGCCGCCATCCGGGCCGCCGAGGGCGGGCTGCGCGTGGGCATGGTGGAGCAGGGGACCTTGGGCGGCACCTGCGTGAACGTCGGTTGCGTTCCCTCCAAGGCCCTGCTCCGAGCCACCGAGACCCTCTGGGCGGCCGGGCACCATCCCTTCGCCGGGGTGTCCACGTCGGCCGCCGCCCCGGATCTCCGGGCCATGGTCGCCCAGAAGGACGAGCTGGTGGCCGAGCTCAGGTCCGCCAAGTACCAGGATCTGGTTGCCGAATACGGCTTCGAGGTGATGTCCGGGCACGGCCGGTTCACCGCTCCAGGCGTGCTCCAGGTGGCCGAGAGGACGCTCACGGCGCGGGCCTTCCTGGTGGCCACCGGAGCCTCCTCAACCGTGCCTTCGATCCGCGGCCTGGAAGAGGGCGGCTTCCTGACCTCCACCACCGCGCTTGAGCTCACGTCGGTGCCCGCCCGTCTGGCCGTCATCGGGTCCTCCGCCATCGGCCTTGAGCTCGGCCAACTCTTCCTCCATCTGGGAGCCCAGGTGACCTTCATCGACGTGGCGGAGCGGGTGGCGCCCTTGGAGGAGCCCGAGGCCGCAGCCCTACTCTCAGAGCTCCTGCAGGAGGAGGGGGCGCGGGTCCTGGCGCCTGCGGAGGTCCTGGAGGTGGTTACTCGGCCCGCAGGACGGGTGCTGAGGATCCGTACCACCGCCGGCGAGGAGGAGCTGGAGGTGGACCAGATCCTGGTCGCCATCGGCCGGTCCCCCAACACTGCTGGTCTGGGGCTGGAGCTGGCCGGGGTCGAGGTCGACCGGAGGGGGGCCGTCAAGGTCGACTCCCACCTGCGCACCTCCAACCCGCGCGTGTTCGCCGCCGGGGACGTGACCGGCGGGCCGCAGTTCGTCTACGTAGCCGCCTACGAGGGTCAGCTGGCCGCGGGCAACGCCGTCCTGGGTGACGACCGCGAGGTGGACCTCCTGGGGCTGCCCAGGGTCACCTTCACCGCGCCCCAGCTGGCCTCGGCCGGTCTCACCGAGGCCCAGGCGAGGGCCCAAGCCATGGAGGTCGCGACCACCGTAATGCCGCTTTCCGCCGTCCCCCGGGCGCTGGTCAACCGGGACACCCGGGGGCTGGTGAAGCTGGTGGCGGAGGCCGGCAGTGGCCGCTTGCTGGGGGCCACGGTCCTGGCGGACGGCGCGGGCGATGTGATCTCGGCCGCCGTCCTCGCCATCCGTCATGGAATCACGACCGCCGAGCTGGCAGCGACCCTCCATCCCTACCTCACCATGGCCGAGAGCCTCAAGCTGGCCGCCCAGACGTTCACCCGGGATGTGGGGAGGCTCTCATGCTGCGCGGCCTGAGCGCGACCACGGCGGATGTGGAAGTGCCCGGTCAACCCCAGCTCTCGCTCCTCCCCACGGACCCCGTGGGGAGGCAGCTGGTCGCCAAGTTCTTCCGTGCCCTCGGCGACCCAACCCGGCTGGCCCTGCTGGATTTCTGCGCCGGCGGGGAACGACAGGGAACCGAGTGTGTGCACCACGCCCAGCTGTCTCAGGGGCGGGTGGCCGCCCACCTCGCCTGCCTGGTGACGTGCGGGCTGCTGACCGTTCGGCGTGACGGTCGCTCCGCCTTCTACTCCGTGCGTGACCCCAGGGTGCTGGAGCTGCTGCGGGTGAGTCGGGCACTAGTGGCCGAGCAGGCTGAGGAGATCGCCTCCTGCACTCGGGTGGACCGCGACTGAGGCCCCGGACCACCATCCGGTCCGGGCCGAGAGGGCCGGCTGCCGCCGGACCCTGACGCGGCGGAGATTCGAGGGCTCCGGGCGGACCGGCCGAGCTTCAGGGGGCCGCCTTGTTCCGTGCCTGCGCCATGTGCGCGGCAGAGTCCAACGCTTCCAGGAGCGAGTCGACCGTGGGCCGGTCGTCGGGGCTGGCGGGACGGTAGACGAGCCTGGCCACCCCGTTCACCAGGATGACGTCGGCTCCGAGCTGGCGGGTGTCCTCGACGGGACGGTGCACGGCGCGACCGCCGATCAGGGCGCGGCCATACCGTGCCAGGGTTCGCGCGGTGTAGACGTGACGCCAGCCCGTGCGATCCACTCCCAGACGGTCATAGATGCCCCGCTGCACATCGCTGAGGATGGGCCAGGGCAAACTCAGGTACCGCCGCAGCTCCGCCAGCGCTTCGGGTGGGCTGAAGCCGGCCACCAGCACCCTGGCGCCGCGGGCCTCGACCTCCACCCGTCGCTCCCGCACCTGCACGAGGTGCTCCTGGCACGGAAGTCAAAAGCGGTGCCGGATCAGGATCAGCAGAGCGAGACCCGGTTCCCGGCCCAGATCCCGTGACTCTAGGCTCTCCGGGTCGACCACGGCAGCCCCGGCCAGCGGGATCTCCTCTCGGACGAAGCCAGTGCCGCCACCTCTGCGCCTCAATGCGTGCGCCTCCCGGGATCACGAGGACCGGGGACTGGCCCGTGTCGCCGGTCCGACCAAGGTGAACCGGGCCCTGCCACTCTTGCCCTGGACCCTGCTCTCAGGCTGAGTCGGGCCGGGCCCGCTGCCCTTCGGACACCCGGCGGAGCGCTCGGACGTCCGCGATGGTGAGCGGTCGGCCCCGGCCAACCAGCCCCATCTCTCGCCAATCGTGAAGGGTGCGCGCGACTGCCTCCCGGGTGGCGCCGATCCTCTGCCCCAGCGTCTCCTGAGAGTAGGCGGGGAGCTCAATCGTGCCGGAGTCTGACTCGGAATCGGGGATCAGCGAGAGCAACAGCTCGGCGAGACGGACCGGCACCGGCTTGTAGGCGAGGCTCTCCAGCGCCTCCTCCAGCTGAAAGATCTGCCGCGCCATGACCATCACCACCCGGGCCATGAGCACCGGGTGGTGGGCCAGGATCATCATGAATTCCTGGGCCCCGGTCTCGCAGATGAGGCTCTCTTCCAGGACCTCGGCCTGGGTCGACCCCGCCTGGCCCACCAGCGACCCGATCCCGAAGAGCTGGCCGGGAACCACCACGGCGGTCGTCAGTTCATGCCCGTCGGGGGTGAGCTGGTAGAGGCGCACTCGCCCACTCTTCAGCAGGTAGACGCGCTCCCCCCCGTCCCGCAGGCAGTTCTGACCAGACGCGAAGGTTCGCATCTGCAGCTCGCGGGAGATGGCCAGGACATCCTCGTCCGACATCTCATCGAAGAGATTAAGGCGGCGCAGGTACCAGACCTTTTCAGGCACCCGCTGAGCGTACCTTCCCCGCGGGTGATGGGCCATGAGCGGGATCACAAACATGAGTTCGTGAATCGGATCACGGAATCCATACGTATGGAGTGAAGAGGATCTGACCATCGGGTGGTCCGGTAGGTTCCAAGGAGGGACGCGGGGTGCTGGCCAGGTTTCAAGGCAGGTCGACTCTCCTCCGGAGGGCTTCAGCTCCTCCGAGCCGATCGGCGCCCCGCGGCCCCTCTGAGGAGCCCGGTTGCGATCCCACGCTCCGGGTGCCCACCGGACCTGGGCGGGACGAGGCGGACCTCAGCTCATCCCCCGGCATCCATCCGTCCCCCGGATGCGGTAGGTCGCCGGGGCTCCAGGTGGAGATGCCCTACTCCGCCCCTGGCCTCTCGCCGGCTGGGGACTTGTGAGGGTGGGCGGTCGGCCCCCGGTTCGGCCCCCCGAGCCGGCCCGAGCCTTTGTGAATGCCGCCCTGGCTGAGCTGGCGAATGAGCGCTGGTCGCCGGGAGCGTGGGCCCACTTCCTGACGCTCAGCGGACGGCGCTCCCTGGCAGATGCGCGCCAGCGTCCCTGGGCTATGGGCGAGGGCTTGGGGCTGGGGGCCCTCCTCTGGGCGAGCGGGCACCGCCGGGCGGGCGTCCTGGTCACGAGCATGGTGGTCAGCCACCTCGGGATGCTGGAGGGGCCTGACCGAGGTCTAGGCTGGGCCAACCGGCTGACCCTGGTACGAGCGATGCTCCCCGCGCTGGTGCCCGACCGGCCGGTCGCCGGGGCGGCCGCGGCCCTGCTCACCGACCTGGCTGACGGCCGGGTGGCTCGCCGCACTCACCCGACCGCCTTCGGCGCCTATGCCGACTCCATCACCGACCTGGTGTTCTGGAGTTGGTTCGCGGCCCGCCACGAGCCCGACCGGCTTTGCCGCACGGCGTGTCTCAGTGTCTGGCTGGCACCGTCCCTGACGGTGACGGTCCTGTACTTCGCCAGGGGCCGCAGCGTGGATTACCCGCGGCCCTTCGCCTATCGGGCGCTGGCGGTGGGCTGCCAGGTGGCGGTCGCGCTGCGGGCCGCCTTCCGGGAGTTTCAGCGCCAGCCCGCACCAGATCGCAGAGTTGTCATCGCGAGTTAAGGAGTGACATGAGCAAGGTCGCCAGCCGGCCAGCCACGCCGGTCAAGCAGGACGCCGACTACATCTTCCACGAGCTGACGCGCAGCATCTGTCCCACCTGCCGGCGGGTCATCGACGCCAAGGTGGTGCTTCGCGATCAGAAGGTCTACATGCGGAAGCGCTGCCCGGAGCACGGTGAGTTCGAGGCGCTGATCTACGCAGATGCCGCCGCCTACGTTCGCAACTCGGGGTACAACAAGCCGGGCACCATGCCGCTGCGCCGAAGTCATGAGGTGGAGAACGGCTGCCCCTATGACTGTGGCCTGTGTCCTGACCATCAGCAGCACACCTGCCTCGGGATCATCGAGGTGAACTCCGCCTGCAACATGGACTGTCCCCTCTGCTTCGCCAACGCCGGACCTGGCTTCAACCTCACCCTGGAGGAGGTGGAGCAGATCCTCGACGACCTGGTGGCTTCGGAGGGCCGACCGGACGTGGTCCAGTTCTCGGGCGGCGAGCCCAGCATCCATCCCCAGATCGTGCCCATGATGAAGGCGGCCAAGGAGCGCAACATCCGCCACGTCATGCTCAACACCAATGGGAAGCGCATTGCCGCCGACGACCAGTTCCTCGCCGCCCTGGGGGAACTGCGCATCTCTATCTACTTTCAGTTCGACGGGTTCGAGGAGCGGACCTACGAGCTGATCCGCGGGGAGCCCGGCATCCTGCCCGAGAAGCTGCGAGCGCTGGACCGGCTGGCGGAGGCCGGCTGCGGCGTGGTCCTCGTGCCGGCGGTGGAGCGCGGGGTGAACGAGCACGAGGTGGGGCGGATCGTCCAGTTCGGGCTGGACCATCCGGCGGTGAGGGGGATCAACTTTCAACCGGCCTTCCACGCCGGCCGCCACACCGACTTCGACCCTAGGGAGCGAATGACCATTCCCGATGTGCTCCGCCTGATCCAGGACCAGACCGGAGGGCTGTTCCAGACCTCGGACTTCGTCCCGGTTCCCTGCTGCTTTCCGACCTGCAACTCAGTGACCTACGCCTTCGTGGACGGGGGCCGGGTCACTCCCCTGCCACGCGTCCTCAACGTGGAGGACTACCTGGACTATCTGACCAATCGGGCCATCCCCGACCTGAGCTCAGAGATCCAGGCGGCGCTTGAAGGGCTCTGGTCCTCTTCGGCCGTCCCCGGGGGGGACAAGGCGGCCATGGAGTTCGCCCTCTCCTGTGAGTCGTGCGGTCTCTCGGGCCTCGACCTGGGCGAGATCGGCCAGAAGATGTTCATGGTCATGCTCCAGGACTTCATGGACCCTTGGACCTTCAACCAGAAGAACCTCATGAAGTGCTGCAAGGAGTTCCTGCTTCCCGACGGGCACCAGATTCCCTTCTGCGCCTACAACACGATCGGCTACCGGGAGCAGGCGCGGGCCCAGCTCACCGCGCGTCAGAGGGCTCGCCACCGCGCCAAGCGGGAGAAGCGGGAGTTCGTGGCCGAGCCCATCTCCTTCAGCTTCCAAAAGGCCGGTGTCCCACCGGTGACCTCGCCGCTGCCCATTCGCGGGGATGGCGCCGGGGTCAGGGCGTGAGCACGGAGGCGGCCCCAGCGGCCGCCCTCAAGAGCTGCTGCGCCAACCTCTATTCGAGCGAGGCGGTGCGGTTGCTGGTGGGGGAGAGCTTCCACCCAGGTGGAATCGAACTCACGCGCCGGCTCGCCGACCTGCTCGACCTGCGGCCCGGTGATGAGGTGTTGGACATAGCCTCTGGGCCCGGGACCTCGGCGGTCGAGCTGGCATCGAGCCTGGGATGCTCTGTCACCGGGGTCGAGCTCTCGGCCAGCAGCCGGGAGCGGGCCGAGGAACGGGCAGCCGCGGCCGGGGTTCAGGACCGCGTCCGCTTCGTGGCCGGGGATGCCGAGCGACTGCCGGTGGATGCTGCCACCTTCGACGCGGTCATATGCGAATGCGCCTTCTGCACCTTCCCCGGCAAGTCCCAGGCCGCCGCGGAGATCCAGCGGGTGCTGCGGCCCGGCGGCCGGGTCGGCCTGAGCGACCTCACCCGCCGGGCGGACCTGCCGGAGGAGCTGAAGGGGCTGCTCGCCTGGGTCGCCTGCGTCGCCGACGCCGGCACTGAGGAGGAGTACATGGGCCACCTGGGGTCTGCCGGGCTCGTCCCCGGCGTCACCGAGGACCACAGCGGGGCGCTGCTGGAGCTTGCCGAGCAGATCAGCAGTCGCCTGTCCGTCCTCTCCCTGGCAAGCCAGCTGGGTCAGCTGGCCCTGCCCCAGGTCGGCTGGGCCGACGCCCGCGCCATGGCCGCCAGCGCCATGGCCGAGATCCGAAACGGCAACCTGGGCTACGCGATCCTGGTTGCCCGCAAGCCGTGAGGGGCAGGGCCGGGCGGGTCCAGGATCGCCGTCCGGCGAGGTGGCGCACCGCGCCACCAGCCACACCGGAGGCCGGGCATGGCTGATCAGGAATTCGATCTGGTGGTGATCGGGCTGGGCTCCGCCGGCATGGTCGCGGTCGACTTCGCCACCGGCTTGGGGGTGCGGGTCGCCGCTGTTGACCGGGACCGTCCCGGTGGCGACTGCCTCTGGACGGGATGCGTTCCCAGCAAGACGTTGCTGGCGGAGGCGGCACACCGGTCCGGCGCGCCGGTCCAGACCGGAGCTGACCTGGAGGCCGTCTGGCGACGGATTCACGCCGTCCAAGAGCAGATCGCCGGCAGCGACGACAGCGCGGAGAGGCTCCGGGCGACCGGCGCGGAGGTGTACCTCGGTGAGGCCGCCCGCCTGGTGGCTCCCCACCAGGTACGGGTCGGGTCCCGGACCCTGCGCTCCCGCAACATCCTCCTGTGCACCGGATCGCGCCCGGTGGTCCCACCGATTCCCGGCCTCGCCGCCGCCGGCTTCGTCACCAGCTCCGACTTCTTCGCCAAGCCACCTCCCCCAGGCCCACTCGTGTTCATCGGCGGCGGGCCTATCTCGTTGGAGCTGGCGCAGGGGATGAGGCGGCTGGGCAAAGAGGTGACCGTTCTGGAGGTCGCCCCTCGGGTCCTGCCCCTGGAGGAGCCCGAGCTGGTGCAGCGGCTGCTGCAAGTCCTCAGGGGAGAGGGGGTCGCCATCGAGACCGATGCCGAGGTCCTGAGGGTGGACGGCTCCCCCGGGGCGCTCGAGGTGGATGCCCTGGTGCGCGGTGAGCGCCGTCAGCTGCCGGCTGCCCAG